>NZ_JASAMU010000005.1:0-352054 GCF_029909885.1 Ochrobactrum sp. AN78 | reverse complement strand
TCGCGACACGATATGACAAGCTCATGCTGAACTTTACAGCCACATGCTATATCGCTGCCATCGTCACATGGTGGCTCAATTGAGTCTGGACCCTAAATTGTTCATTGACAGCTATCACGTCGGTCGGGCCCACGTGCGGATGGTCGCCTCTCAACCCCGATTTCAGACATCTGGGCTGGACTTTCAAAGCAACCTTGACGCTCGTCCGCTGCGCCGTTTGGCGTTGCTGTAATAGTCGGACGCCTGCTGCACGGATCGATGGCGGGATTGTTCCATAGCTTCGGGCAACGGAATGCCGCGATTGGCGGCTTCGGTCAGATAGCCGGAGCGCAGCCCGTGGGCGGAAAACTCCCGCGGTTCAAGCCCTGCCATTTGTGCGCGCTGCTTGACGATGCGGTTGATGGCGCTCGGTTCGAGTGCACGCGCCGAAACATTTCCCCATCGATCGACTTTTCGAAACACACTGCCCTTATCGATCTTTGCCGCCTCCAGCCAATGGGTGAGGGCGTTGACAGGCCGACCGGTAAGATAGACGATTTCATCGTGATCGGCACCACTGGTTTTGGTGCGACCGAGATGAATGCCGAGTGAGGGTAGGGGAGAACCGTCCTCATCGGTGACGGGCGTCTGTTTGACGAGCTGTTCTATACGCAAACCGGCGATTTCACTGCGCCTTCGCCCGCCTGACGCAAAGGCCACCATCAGGATGGCCCGGTCACGCAAGGCGGTGAGATCCTCGCCGGAACAGGTTGCCAGCAGCTTGCCCAGAATATCGCCGGTAATCGCATTGGCACTCTTGCGGCTGCGTGGCCGGTTCAAGGCACGCACCGCAATGCGGATTGCCGATTTGACGGAAGGCGATGAAAACGCACCCTCCAGCCCACGCCAGCGGGTCAGTGTTGACCAGTTGGCGAGACGACGTTGGACGGTTGCCGGTGCGTGCGGCCCGGATACGCGCAAGAATCCTTGTTGACGTAATTCTTCTGCGACGCCGGAAGGCATACCATGATTAGGTTCGATCTCGCGTTGTTGTGGACGCCAAAGATGATGCGCGACGAATTTGAGCAACAGGGCTTCGGGTGCGGGGAAGGGGAGGGGGCTGCCGGTTGCAGCGAGTGACCAGGCTTCAAGATAGGCCAGGTCTGAAGTCAGTGCGCGCAGGGTGTTTTCGCCCATGCCTTCATTGACCAGATGGCGGAGCGTTTCGATATCCTGATCGGTCAATAGCCCGGCGAGCCTGTCGCGGCGGTTCATTGGCAGGACGGCAGCAATCGTATCGAGTGCTTCGGTGCGCCGGTCGAGCGCGGAAACCTGCGCTGATGGCACGGGCAAAACTCCTTGATGGGCCGGAAGACGGGCTTTCTGCGGCGCGGCTTGGCCATGACTTTTGCTGACTTGCGGCTTCAAATCAATAACCTCCGATAACCGATACTTATCGATGGTTATAGGCCCAACCCCAAGCCATCACCAGTGCCGGACATTAAATATACACTGGATTCCGTTTAAGACTTCATTTACCATAATTTCAATGCGTTACGATCTCGACCTTTTGCCTCTGAAGACCTTGCTGTCGCCGTTGGCGCGCGCCAGTGAAGCTCTGGCACGGCTCGACGAACGGCTTGCCCATTCACACGTTGGCAGAGGGGTGATGGAGCGTGCGCATTATGCGGATGCCTGCGCGTCGCTGTGGCTCGACGGCGAACTGGTCGAGATCGAAGATCTCATCCTGCATGATGCGGCACGTGACATCCGTTCCCCCAGTCATGCCCTGACCATTGCCCGCGATGTGTTGCAGACGCGACGGCGTATCGCCACGCAGGCGCCGGACTGGGCGCTGAGCACGAACGGGCTGCGCAGTCTTCGGATCGGCGGGCAGGCGTGGCCGGCATCCTCTCCGGATGGCGATTGCATCGTAGCAGACAACGAAAGCACGGCGGTGTCCGATGCGGCGGGCGACCGGCAGGACGGGGAGGGGAGACAATATCGCTTGGAGGACGGGCTCGACCTCCCCGACATTGATCTTGATGCCATTGACGCGGTGTTGGCGCGATCCGACGATGTGTTGGCAAGATTGAAACAGCCACAACGGCTGGCGAGACTAGAAACAGATCCGCTGATCCGTGATCCCGACTGGGATGAGGAGGAACGCCTCGACGAATGGCGAACCGTGTTGCGGTCGATCCGCGATTTGCCGCCGGTGTTGCAAGCCATTCTGGCACTCGATGCCTGGAATGAGCTCGCAGTCTTGCAGCGCGCGCCGTGGCTTGGCCGTTTGGTGGCGGCTTCGCTGCTACGGCGCGAAGGGCTGACTACTCAGGCGCATCTGCTGGCCTTTAATGCCGGCCTGAAAACCATCCGTGTCGAACGGCGCCGTCATCGCAATTTTGAAACTCGGTTACTTGCCAGTCTCGAGGGCCTGACGACCGGTGTCGAGCTTGGCTTCAAGGAGCACGACCGGCTGATGCTCGCACGCCAGATGCTGGAACGGCGGCTTATTGGCCGGCGCGCCTCGTCCAATCTGCCGGGCCTGATTGAGCTGGTGCTGGCGCGGCCCCTGGTTTCGGCCGGGATGATCGCCGCCGAACTCGACATCACCCCCCGCGCCGCTCTTCGCCTTGTCGAAGAGGTCAACCTGCGCGAAATGACCGGTAGGGGGCGGTTTCGGGCTTGGGGGATATGACACCAAGTCATTTGGAGTTCATTAAGGTCAGGGGAAGAGGAAATCATCATGGGGGAAACCCGCAGTTTCGATCGCTGGCGACCGTTCGATGAGACCACATGGTCTTATCAGATCTTTTCACGTTACGATGATCAACTGGGTATAATCGGAACGGCACATTTGAACGCGATGCAATTTACCTTCAAGGGTTTAAAGCAAAAAGGCGTGTCGTGGCAGGTTTCGGCTGTAAACGCGCTGGATACCGGTGAGAAATTTCTTGCCTCGTTTCGAACCCTCAAGGATTGGTCGGATAGCTACAATCTGTTTGATAACTGGGTCAATTTGAACACTGTCATGGCATGTGCGGCTAATCTGGAGACATATGTCGCCGCTGTAGTCGATCTCGCCATCCGATCAGACCCCGGGTTGTTGTTCGGAGCATCGCGATCGATAGATGGTGCCAAGCTCCTGAAGCATGGAGGCGCTAGCATCGAAACCTCACAACACGTTGCAAATTGTACCAAAGGCGACTGGAGTGCGCGATTCTCTGCGCTAGAGAAAATACTCGGGCCGCTAGATCCGAAGATAAAGTGTCACCACGCCAAACTTGAAGAACTACGAAACATCCGCAACCGCGTAGGGCATGCTTTTGGTCGCGACATCGACAACGCACGCAACCACGGTGTTCGCGCCTTTCACGACATGGAGAGCCTTTCAAGGGAAAGAGCGTATGCCTTTACCCGTGTGTGTCGGACAGTGGCTCGGGAACTGGATCGACATGTGCTTTACAGATTTATTGGAGACTTCGAAACCATTCGCTTCTTCGCGTGCTACCATAGGGACGTTCTCAACGTGAACGTGATCAAGCGCGCAATAGCTCTCAAGACGGCGCTGGGCCGGATTGGCGCCCAATTGCGGAGCAAGGCGCACCTTGCCGGTCTCATCGAATATTGGGATGCGCTTTGAAGCGTATTCGGTCCACTAGGTGGCTCCTCGGGGACCCGCCACGAAACCGGCGCCAGACACTCCCTTTACCTATGTCCCACGAAAATCAGGAAGCAGATGATAACCGCCTCGATCACCGTTCCTGTCCGCTGCGAAACGGTTGGCATAGCCCGCGAAAATGGACGTGATCAAATCAAAGAACTTGTGGCGTGGATGGGTTATGTTCGCTAAAGTTGCACATTATCATTCGAAATAGAATCAATGCACACAGCGCCTCCCCCTAACAAAGCACTGAATGCTTGGCTGGAAGAATATCCGAGCGAAGTCGAAAATTATGGCCATTTGCTCCTTGAGGAGAAGCAAAAAACTGAACCCAATATGGCCGAAGACCTCATTCCGTACTTTGAATCGGCGCACCTCGACGCGCGGTGTTGTTTCCATAAACTTGCTCGCATCAGTCTCCACCCAGACGAAGATGGCAGCGCGTGCGACGCGCAGTATCCTGGCTCGCTACCACTCAAGGCGAAAAAGGGACTGTTCGGTGAGGTGATGTCCGGCATGATGTCGGAAAACTATGAGTTCGTTGGCAAGCATGAATATCTGATACCGGTTTTCCTTTTCCGTAATCATGAGGACGCCGGGCAATACATTTACACACTGAGCCGTGATCCGACTCGCACGCGTGAGGTGCTTGGGCGCAAGGGCGACGACTTTATTGCAATCGTGGTCGGCGAGGAAGGCAAGGTCATACGCTTCATCGCAGGCGAGGCGAAATGGCGGGGCACCTGGACACCATCAGTTTTGAACACCGTCATGCTCGGCGAAAAAATCGTCGATCCAGAAGACGATACGAAGCGAGCCCATAATGGCAAGGGGGTTTGGTACGAGGTCAATCGCGCGCTTGCTGTTCCACTTGGTCTGGAGCAACTGCATGCGATCCTAGAAGAATGCGACCCGGATAAATTCGCAAGGGTCATTGCTTCCCTTGATCGAATCCTAGCGAGACGCAATCCGGATCCAGTGGAGCGAACCGATTTGATTCTGTTGTCGGGTGGCTCCGCACCAACGCGCAAACCCAAGCATTCGCTTATCCCCTGGAAGGAAGTGCCCGTCGAATACACGGCGGGCCGCGATCTACAGATCGTCGAGCTGCTCTTTTCGGGTGGCGACGATTTGATAGACGCGATCTATGCGGGCCTCTGGGCGAAGGAGGACGTCCTTGCCTGAGTTTGATCAAGAGCGGCTGGATCTCGCCCGAACCATCCAAAACGATCTTGCGCAAGAGAGAACGCTTAGCGCGTTGCAGGCCCGCTCTTTTGTGCGTTGCTTGCAGACGGACTGGGACGTCGAGACGATCCAGTGGGGCGACAATGATTCCGATACGATTCTTCAACAGGCGCGCTACCTGATACGCGCCGGCAGGGTGCTTACGACTGTGCGCGAGGGCATGCCAGCGGAGGCGACCCTTGCGTTTCGGCGGGCGGGCGAGCTTCTGGAATGGCTGGCAAGGGCGCGAGACAAAGTTGGTGGCGAGATTCCAACCGCCCTGATCGCGGCTGGCTGTTATCAACTCGGCGGCCTTCCGGCCATGGCGACGGGTTTGCTACGGCAGGTTCCACCGAACGACAGGGGGTCGCGGCTCTTCGCCGATTTTCTAAAAGCTGATTTTGATGCCGTGCTTCGCCGTGCGGCGGGTTTCTGGAACGACAACCTCGAATATACGAGACGGGGCGCCGAAGAGAGGTTTTTTGGTGAAGGTACCGAGGAAAGCGTCACTTGGTTTGGCACCATCGAGCTCGTTCGCTGCATAGGCCTTGCAGCGCAGACTCTCAGGCGAGGCGATTCAGTCCGGTTTTCTGCTGCGTTGGAACGCTTGCGCGAGGTAGAACGCCTCCTCGTCAGAACATCATCCGACGATGTTGCGCTTCTCGCTTTCTTCCTTCGCTCCGCGTGCGAGCGTTTTGGGAAAGCGACGATCTACGATCCGCTTCGGCGGCTCGGTGAGCTCAACCCAGCCAGATTGCAGCAGGTCAACCAGTTTGCGAGAGCGCAGTATTCACGGGGCCGCGGCATTCTATGGCAATCCCAGCGTCAGGGTATTGAGCGGCTTCTTAGCGGTTCATCGTTTGCACTCTGCACGCCAACTGGGTCCGGCAAGACGCTGGTTGCCAATCTCGCGATCCTGAAAGAACTCTTGATCCTTGCGGACGGTGACGACCATCGCACGCCGCTCGCCCTATATATCGTGCCGTCGCGGGCTCTCGCAGGAGAAGTCGAGGCCAAGCTCACAGGCGAGCTTGGGCGCGATTTTGTGGTCACCGGACTTTATGGCGGTTCCGATTGGGGCATCACAGACGCCTGGTTGACCTCCGACTCGCCAACGGTCCTCATCGCCACGGTCGAGAAAGCGGACGCCCTCATGCGCTATCTAGGGCCGATGCTACTGGCCCGCCTCAAGCTACTCATCGTCGACGAGGCGCACCAAGTGGTGCTCGAAGACAATGATCGAGAGCGCAACTCGCTCGCCGATCACATGAACCGCGCAATCCGCATCGAAAGTTTCATCTCGCGCCTCCTGTTGCGCAAGCCAAATATTGTTCGCATCGCGCTAACAGCCGTTGCTGGAGGAGCAGCCCCGCCCGTCGCCCGGTGGATAGAATCCAATCCTAATGCACAGCCAGTTGGATCAAACTATCGTAGTACAAGACAGGCGATCGGCGTGCTCGAAGTCGGTAAAGGTTCGCCACGTATCGAACTACACCGCGTGAATGATCATTCGCTCGGCGTGCGGGGAAGAGGTGACGTCTACATCCCGCTTAGGATCGATCCTATGCCTGAACCGCTTTCGGGGATCCGCAATAGCCTCAATCATTTCACACAAAACAGCATCCTTTGGGCCGCATTGCATTTGGTGGGCGACGACCGCCGCATCTTGATCTCAATCTCCCAGCGTCCTGAGCAAACGATGGCATGGTTTGCTGAGGCGTTTGACCTCGCGGGATGGGAGGACATCCCGGCCTTCGAGCCACCAACTGACGGCGATGACGCTGCATTGTTTGCCGAAGCGCGGACGGTCTGCATAGACTATTGCGGCGAAAATTCTTATGAGCTTCGCCTTCTCGATCGTGGGATCGCGACGAACCATGGTCAGATGCCGCAGCGCCTTCGACGTCTGATGGTGGCGCTGATCGATCGATCGATCTGCCCCATCACTGTAGCCACAGCGACCCTCACCGAAGGGGTCAATCTTCCCTTCGACATGATCTTCCTGCCGTTGCTGAAGCGCACAATGTTCAATGTCGCAACGCAAACCCCTGAAGAATACCCGATGACTGCCGCCGAGTTCCGCAATCTTGCGGGTCGCGCCGGCAGGCCGGGGGCTGCAAAAGGCATGGAGGGACTCACGTTGGTCGCTTTGCCGGTGGCGCCGTCGACGACGGCCAATGGGCAGCTTCCGACGCAGCGAAGGCAGGTTAGGGATCGGCGTCAAGAGTATGACGACCTTAATCGACGGTTAGAAGCGGACGCCGGCGGTGATGCCAATACATCGAGCCCGCTCTCCGTTTTGCTTCGTGCCATCAGGGAGCATGCGATGCGCCTGCCGGGCATCGATGATAATGACGACTTCTTGGAGTGGCTCGAGGTGACCGCGCCGGAGGAAGTTTCCCCCGACGCGGGACAGGCTCAGGCCACCACCGCAGCCCGTTTAGCTGACCGGCTCGACGAGCTCGACACCATGCTCCTGGCGGCTGTCGAGGAGACGGCCGCCATTACCGAAATGGCGACAACGCCCGCCAATGCCGAGGCGATGCTGAAAGAACTTTGGCAGCAAACGTTCACGCAGGTTGCACAAGCGACAGAGGCTTGGATGGAGCAGGCCTTTGTCAAGCGGGGACAGGGGTTGGTCGAGACTATCTATCCCGATGCAGACGAGCGCAAGAGGCTCTACGATTACGGCTATTCTCCTTATGTGGGCCGACGGTTCGAGCCGGTCGCGAGGACAATCCTTGAACTCATTCAGGATACTGAAGGTTACGGAACAATGGAGCCCGCTGAGCGCCTCGCAGTTTTCGATTCGCTTGGAGAGGCGGTGGCCGACGACGGCGGCTATGGATTTTCCATACGTGACACCGAGATGGGCCGTACCCTATACGCCAACTGGCATGAGGTCCTTGGCTGGTGGATGGGCATGCCGGGCGCAGCGTCGCCGGCGCCCCGAGACCTTCGCGCGTGGCAAATATTCACCTCGGACAATTTTGAGTTTCGGCTTGGCGTTGCCATAGGCGCTGTCGTCGCGCGAGCATGGTCGCAGGGCACCGACGATCCGCTCGACACCCCGACAATTGAAACCTGGAAAGAAATAACCGGGCTTCCGTGGTTCGCCTTCTGGGCAAAAGAGCTGCTGCGCTGGGGAACGCTCGATCCGTTTGTGGCTTTTGCTCTTTCTCTCGGTATTGCGAGATCCCGCCCCAAGGCCGAAGAAATGCGCGGGCAGTATCTTGCTTGGCTTGACGAAGAGTTGTTGGTTTGGAACAGCGAGGACCAGATCGACCCGAGCAACCTTCTGGCGTGGTCGAGAACGCTAAGAAACCGCGAAGCAGGTGCGGCCAGACGCGCTCCGATCGCTGCGGAGCTCGCTGGTACGGACGGTAGGGCAGGCCGGTATGCTGTCATTCCCGTGCGTTCTGAGAGGCGCATTCGATGGCTTGACGCATCAGGATTTCGCCTTGCGATCTCGGCTATTCCCGAAGGATTTCCAACTGGATTCCGACAGTCCAACGACTATGATCTTTTGATCCAGAACGGTGAGGTCACGGTGCTGCGGATCTCTTAAAGGTGACGGCGCTTTGGTCAGTGGCCCGACACGAACGGCCCGCGGCGCTCGCCGCCAGCGGACCAAAGTGATTGCCATCGTGAGCCAGTATTGTCGATCACGGGAAAAGATCGCGCACGCGCACAAAGGGGTTTCCCGTTTCAACGGCCCGACGTGCTTTCAAAGACAGGACTTCGCCGAGATTCAAACGTTTCGACAACGTATCATGCAGATCGAGGCCATCCATGCAAATGATCGACGTCGATGCTTTGCCAAAAGCGGTCAAGCCGTCGGGGGTAAAACCCGTGTTGCTGATCAGGAGGCCCCTTGCCCACTTGGCCTGGCGACTCACCTTGTTCGCGAACCGATCGAGGTCACCTATGGCGCTGGCAGCGTTTTGCCATTTCGCCTCGAGCAAATACGTTTCACCTTCTAGCACAAAACTACCATCGATCTGCTCGCCAGGATTTCGGAACGATGCACGTGGTGCGAGACCGTAGATATGAAAAAAATCCCGCAAGAATGTCTCGAATGCATAACCTCGCGGCTGGGGAGCTAATCTGCTCACCTCGAGCAATTGAAGCGCCAGAGATGCCAATGCTTCCTGCGAGGGCCCATTTTGTGCGGCCGCTGCTTCTACCACCGGCTCACGACGGGGCAGGGTATCAAGGAACTCAAGATCGGAAAGCTCCGGGATCCGAAACGACACCCTGAGAAGTAAAGCGTTTAGCTGATCGACTTCCTCACGAGTCAGAGGTTCGTTTCGCCCTCGGCGCCACGTCATCGATTGGCGGATGATGGCGAGGATCAGCGGGCAGAAACGGTTTCTCCGATGCTCAAGCGTCTGGCTCAAGAGATTGGTGAGCGACGGAAGTTTGCTTCCAGGTTGCCAGAACTCGCCCACCCCGGCCTGACCGGCGGCAAGCGGGAACGCCGTTTTTGAATTTCCGCTGCCCGGCAGGAAGCTGTACATAATATCGGCGATCTCGCTGATCGCGCTCGCTTCTTTCATGTTCAGTGGCACCGCGCACCTCATCTTAGATTAATTGACGTCGGAATCGTGTTCGAAGCTCGGAGCGCTATCCGGTCTTCACCGGACCGAACATTCCGCTCTCAACCATTGCCAAATAGACTTTCTTCATCGCGAGCGCCGTCTCCTGGCTGACGAATAGCGAAGATCTGCTCCCATGCGGCGCGCCGAGCAGATATGGGCGCATGGTTTCCCAGCTTTCTGCTCTTGATGACCATCTCCAGACCGGGAGTTCCTGCTCAAGCATAAGCGGGACGGCAAGCGACTTCGGCACCATCTTGCTCGGCTCAAGGATCGCGTCCCATTCGCAACGAACGAGAACCGGCTGGGTCCCCGTGTTGTAGAACGGGACGTCGAGGATTTCGGCCGAAATCGTCGCGCGGGGATGATGGGGTATGGTGTGGGCGGATGCGACGACCTTCTCGGCATCGACATACGGACATGTCAGAAACCCGTGGGCAAAATAGACTGTATGGTCGAGCCCCTGGTATCCGCAGCGATCACTCGGGTAGGTCCCCGGATTGTGCTCGTCCTGATGGGAAACCAGCGGATGCCAAGTGGGGTAGCCGTCAACAACAGGGCCGCAATCGTCGATGATATCCTGAAGCGCTCTTTCGCTTCGCGCCCGATCATCGGGCACGAAGTTTCTCGAGACAAGATAGCTTTTCGCCCGTTCATAGCCGTTCATCATAGCTTCATCCGCTCGGAATGCCATTAACTCGCTCCAGCTTGCCCTATGCATGAAAGATAGTAAATTTGCATGAAAAGTCGATTCTATGCGCAATAGTTCGTTTGAGTGCGAAATCATCACATGTGTCTTTGCTGCTTTGCGCGGCAGAGATGCGACGGTCGGGCAGTTTGCAATGGCGAGAAGATCGATGACTACCGCTGCCTGCCCATTGGGAATGCAATCAGCAAGAGATGACGGTAGATTCGGCACGAACGCACATATCATCGTGCCTTCCTCACTGATTCGTGGGCAATTCACATACTGTTTCAAAAGGGCCCGCGGGTTAGGACGATTGTAGAATGATGGACTTATTTGAGCCCAGGCTGCCCGAGAGAAAACTCCATAAGAGCTTCTGTGAAATTCGGACAAATCCAAGCTATGCGCCGGTGATGTCTGTAATTCAAAGCTGGGCAGCCGGCCTGCTTGACCGCAAGGGCGAGGCGGAAAAATTCGTCAAGGAATTTCAATCGACGTTTAATTCATCCATGTGGGAGCTCTATCTCAATAAGGCTTTGACCGATTTGGGCTGTAGCGTGGACTATTCTAAGCCGTCACCGGATTTCTTCGTGACGGCGCCCGGGAATTATGAATTTAACATCGAAGCGGTGATATCGGACCAGCCTGCGAGCGATAAGGAACCGAAGCCTTGCAGCGATCAGGATTTCAAAGATCGCGGTGCGCTCAAGCTGGTCGGAAAAATCAGAGACAAGGTAAAGATATTTCGAGGCAGTGACGGCAAGAAGTATCCATACTCTTCGCTGAGCCACGTCCCGGGTCGGCCGTTTGTCATCGCGATTGCCCCTTTTGACAGCAACCAATCCCTTTTGCAAAACAACGAGCTGATCAACCTCGTCCTATTCGGCATCGGTGCGCCGATGCTAGAAGGGTCCGAGCTCAGACAGGACAAAATAGCGTCGATTGCGACGGCGTCCGGTGCGCCGGTCCAAATGGGAATCTTCACGAACGATTCCTTCAAGGAAATCAGTGCGGTCATCTTCTCTACAGTCGGAACTTTTGGGAAGGCAGTTGTTGAAAGCAAGATCGAGCGACTTGTCAGAGCAACTCGCTTTAGATCGATAGAGAAGGAAAGGATTCCGCTCGGCTCACCAATGTGGGACCTCGGGACCCATCGTTTTCAAGTCGACAAGCTGAACTACCTTTTGACGCAGAGGTGGGATTTCGGTCGCGATGTTATAGGCGCCGACGTGCACATCCAGCATTCCTCATTCCTTCGGGAAAGCCATCTAGATGGACTGCATATCTATTTTAATCCGTATGCTGAAGTGCCATTCGACCCGAGCTTTTCGTGGCCGGGCGAAGTTTCCCTGAACTACTATGACGTGGCTATCGGCCAACCGATCCAAATACACCCCGACCGCGCGTTAGTCTCCCGGCAGGTTTTTGAAATTAGCCCGTTCTGGATCCACCAACTACTTACAAGCTACGGCTTCGTCTGATGTCCCCATCCTCCATGCGGCCATGGCGGCTGCTTCGAATGCTCTCAAGGCGTTCACTCCGGTTAAATCCATAGCGCTCGCCTTGTCTGACGCTTCACCGATGCGCGGCTATGGCACGAAGCGTTCTGCTCCACGTAGCGGTTTCAGCATCGTCCGAAGGCTGGAAGGATCGATGGACGCTATGGCATAGGCAGACATGGCGTCTTCGCGCCAGAACATATCGCCTGGACCGGGGAAGGTCGTCCGCAATCTGCGCACGACCGCCAGTGCATTCAATGCCCAGTTGCGAAACTGATCTACCGGCCAGAATGCCACCTCCTGCAGGTGGATTGCGGCATCTCTGTCGGCACCATTAATCCCACTTACTAGCACGGGTATGATGTGCGTACTGTTGGCTAGTCCAAGGTGGCTTCGTAGCCAAATCGGATGAGAGGCGACTTGCCGGGCCTTATTGACAGACAAAAGTGACGTTTTGAGTGCCTCCGTATAATCTTCAAAAACGATGGCGAAATCGTCGTCGGCCAGCCACCAGGGATCTGGAGAGCCTGCGGTTTCGATTTTTCCCGCCGCGAACCCTAGGAGATCGCCAAGTTCCTTTTGCGCGTTTTCGAATGCCGACGCCTCATCCTTGCCAAGCCCTTCTATTATGGCGCGCTCTACCTTCGCGAATTTTTCATCATGCCGTGTTCCAAGCTCGTCGAGCCGTTGTTCGAGCCGCTCTATGAGTGCAGCCGCAGTCGCCCCCGGCTTTGCCTCGGAAACCTCATCGGGCCGTAGCCCCGCGATTTGTCGAAGCCAATGAATGCCGGTCGTGGCCTTCGATGACGCTGAGTAGTAGTCTCGAGCTATCCCGTCCTGGCCCGAAACGCCCTCACTTGCCAATCGACTGGCGGAGTCGCCTGCGAGATAGTTCCAAAACGCGCGGTATCCCTTCAACCCTGCGTCTTGCAAAACAGTAAGCACTTGGCGTGCTTTCGCCAGCGCGCCTTGGTGATCTCCATCCCAAAGCGCGTATTGATAGCCCACTTCATGAAATGAGGCCTCGCGGAGCTGGTCAAGCATGGGCAGCTCAACTTGGATTGACTCACCGCGGAGCCGACGGATCTCGTTGTCCGCAGCTCTCCATTCTGGCCCTCGAGCATAGAACAGCTTGAGGTTCTCGATCATGTCTTGGGTAGTCCCCGATTGTTCCAGCCCGAATGTGATTTCTGCCTGCAGCTCAGGATGTAGCGCCACCCTCGTCTCGCGCTTGCTCACATAGGTCTGTAAATCCTCCCCAAGAAGAATCACTGCTGAGTAATCTGTCGCCGATCTCGTACAGCGTCCAACCGCTTGGACGAACCGTGTTCTAATTCGATCTGCCAGCAGGGCGCGTGCGCCCATGCGCGTTACCAGGAATTTTTCCTGTAGGTTTGCCGCACTTGGAAGTCCGCGCATGATGAGCAGGCGGCATTGATCATCGGGAAAATCCATCCCGTCGTATCTGTTAGCGAGCAGTGCTACAGCTCGCTCTGAATGCAAGAACGGCGTCTTTGTCTCCTCGATTTGTGTCGCTGAGAATATCGGAATCTGAACAGTCTGAGCGATATCACTCTCGACGGTTCTGGCTGTCCTGAGGTCAGGGACCAAGACAACCGCTCGTTTTGCCTCGTCGATCGCGGCACACTGAAGCATGTGCTGCTCGTCAGCACCTAGCGACCGGCCAGGCATGATAAAAAAGCGACGACCAACGCCCAGAGCGTTGTAGTCATCCGATACACTAAGGCGATGGATGCGAGGAACGCCCGTTACGCGTTCGAGATCTCCGCCGGATCCCAACGTGGCAGACATATAGATCCGTTGGGTAGCGGCTGCAAAGGGCTTGTAGCGGAGCGTCGGCGGCACCAACGGCCTAATGCTGATCTCGTTTGCGCTGATGTATAGTCTGCACGCATTAAGATGATTTCGGATTTCGCCCCAGCGCCATCGTAAATCATTGTGGGCGACGTGTTCGTCAATAACCGCAATAAACTGCTGCTCGATCGATGAAAACAAAACGAAAGGGAGCATGTCGACCCAGGTCGCGTCCCAAAGGTTTTGGGTGGCATCGCGCATTCGCTTGGCGTCGAAGGGCGAAAGGATCTGGGCTAAGACATTGGCGCACGCGCTAAACAAGGCAGGATGCGTGTTCCGGTCAATGTCCAAGGTCCAATGTTGGGCCATATAGTTTTCGGCGGAATGCGCATCGTCGAAAATCAGGCAGTTCGGCTCGTCGAAAAATGTGCTGGCATTGAAGAATCCGCCGTATGTCGTAACCGCGATGACCTCTCCAGATTGATATCTGCCTTTGTCTGAGGGATCAAAATCCGCCTTCTTCCCGACAAACCCGGCAATCGAATCTCGCATGCCATATTTGGAACGGGCTTCCTCGACCACTTGGTGTACGAGTTGCTTTGTCGGGCAAATATAGACCACCCGTTCTGCGCGACTCCGCCGCCGCCACTCGGCAATAAGCGTTCCGACAAGGGTCTTGCCACTTCCGGTTGGAAGTTTAATGGCGACGTCCGCTTGGGACATTGCGGTCGTCTGATATTGAGCAAGGACATGACCCTGATGCGTTAGCAACCCTTTGAAGGCACGGTCGCTGAAATCAAGGAACATGCGTTCGGGCGTTTCGAGCGATACGCTTGATGTCCCTCCAAGTTTAAAGGCCAAGTTATACTCCCCAGACAAGTCGCTATTGCGAATCAACTCCGCGCCAAAGGTGTATCAATGGAATGGAGACAGCAATTGTTATGCGATCGGGATATGCCTATTGGTGGGTTCTAGTTTGAAGTGCGACTTGCGAATGATAACAATGAGTTATCCAATGCAAGGAACCTGTCATGGACCGTACCTATTCGCATATTGATTTGGATGAACGTCGCAGAATAGCACGCTGGCGCGCTGCAAAGCTTTCCGTTGACGTTATTGCTGAGAAGCTTGGAAGGCATCGCTAGACGATTTTTCGTGAACTGAAACGCAATCAGTTTAACGATGATGAGATTAAGGATTTAAACGGCTATTACTGTACGATTGCTGACCAGAAATGCCGCGAGCGGCGTTCGAAGCAACGCAAGCTCATTCGGTATGATGAGCTACGGCAGTCCGTGATCGATCACATCAGCGATGGATGGTCGCCGCAACAGATTGCTGGGAGAATGCGGTTGGAGCAACATCCCATCTCTGTCAGTCACGAAACAATCTATCAGTTTGTGTATTCCACCGACGGTCGAAAAGAAGAGCTTTGGAAATATCTGCCGGAACGTCGTGCCCGACGCCGCCCACGTCATGCCCGGCGTCATCATGGACGCCGCTTTCCACCCGAACTGAGCATCCTTTATCGTCCAGACATGGTTGCCAGGCGCAAGCAGTTCGGTCATTGGGAGTGCGACCTCATCCAGTTTCGCAAGAGGTTCGGCAAAGCCAATGTGACGTCTCTGGTCGAGCGGGTGAGCCGCTTTACGGTTTTGTTGCGCAACAATGATCGGCAGTCACGGCCGGTGATGGATGGGGTGATTAGGGTACTCCAACCCCTGCCCCAAATGGCCCGCCGATCAATCACGTTTGATCGTGGTACTGAGTTTACAGAATGGTCGTATCTGCAGAATGGGATAGGGTCTCAAACATGGTTCTGTGATCCGCAGTCACCTTGGCAGAAAGGCACTGTTGAGAACACCAATAGGCGCACAAGACGCTGGCTTCCCCGAGACCTTGATCCGCTCACCCTCAGTGATCGAGACCTCGCATTCATCTGTCATCGGCTCAACAATACGCCGCGCAAATGTTTGGGGTACAAAACGCCTGCAGAAGTCTTTCGGCAAAAATTAATCGCAAACAGACATCGTTATGCGTAAGCACAAACGGCAAAAGTCGCGCTTCAGCATGACCTCACAATTCGAGAGTCATTTCTGACAAGAAACGCCTTGGGGTCTATGTTTCTGCCCAGTTTTCGTTTCATCGGCATAGATGAACATTCGCTTTCGGTTCCTCCCAGCATAAGCTTGAACCGCGCTTAGAAGGCCCACCGGATTGCATCGACAAAGTCTGAAAGATTGGGGCGTTCGCTGTTGCGCTCCGGAATTTTCAGCCTGTCTCTAAGTGCAATTGTCATTTCGAACTGAACCCCCATCCCGGATTGGCCGCGATTGCAGATGTTGGCAATGTTGATGCCTTGCAGATCTAGATCGTTGTGACGGGCTACCGCAAAGCCGATGTCCAAAAGATTCTTAGCCATCTTCTCGATCAGCTGCTGATGTCGTCCGCCCAAAAAGATGGTTTCTCCTTCTCCGGAACAGCCATGGAATGCAATCGCAACCTCACTTTTACGGACGAGGGCATCACCTCTCGGCTCGTCAAAGTTTGTAGACGTAATGTGCAGATCCCGGTTTCCCGAATTTTTGCGGCCTTCGAACAGGTAGAGGCTCCAGGTGTCAGAAGCCACAGCTCGGGCAAGTTCGGACGTGCCGGGTTCGATTTTGCCGCCATGCGGAGCAATGACGCACGCGGTGCTGCCTCGATCCAGAGCCGTAATCGAAAAGGCACCGGGTTCCGCATCTGCCAGGGCGGCGAAGTTGGTGTATTTGTCTTTCATGGAACTCGCTCTTTGGTCGGTTGATCCGGCGTCGACGACTCGCCGATAAGATGAATGTTGACATGTCAGATAAAAAATATCAACCTATCTGACATTAGGAGATTCGAATGAGCGACGGTCCCCATAAAAGTTTGCCCTTGCGACCGAAGTACAAGAGACTTGCAGAGTGGGCCTACAAGCCTGCCTTTCCGGTCGAGCAGGTCTGCGAAGCGGCAGAGGCGGCAATTCTTCGCGACGCGCGCACCGAACTCGCGCCTGTCGTTGCGCGCATCATCAGGATTGCCGACGGTGAAGACTTGCTGACGCGACTTCCTGGTTTTGTTCAGGAGCAGCTTCGAGCGTTGCGCGACGAACCAAGCCTTTCGCCTTTAGCGGCCAGCGCCATCGAATGCACGGTAATGGCTTGTCAACAGGGGCTGCAGGGGAGAGCGGCCGTCCAGGAAGGCGTCGATACCGCTCTACGAGAGCGTCTTGCAGCAAACGCGCGGACGACCGAGGAACACTACCTTGTCGAAGCGGGCCGGCGTGCGTCGCTCAATATCCGCGAGCGAATGAACGAGACCATGAATGCCATGGATGCAAACGGCTCGTTTTCTCGCATCGCTCGCTCGGTGAGCGGAGACAAGACGGCTGCTGTCTCCCACGCTCCTGTTGTGCGCGACAGCCTTGAGGAAGGAGTGCCGTTTTGAAAGTTCTTCAGGGAGAGTGCCCGCGGATCCGTGTCGCTGTGGTTGAGCAAGGTGCAGGTTCGATGCCATCGTGGCAGACGATCGAAATCGACAGCACGATCGTTTTTACGATGGAAGATCTTGATGACTATCGGACCAAGAACTGGGACAACCGCATCTATGACGTCATGGTCCTGATCGCGGCTGTCGAGTTTTGCGACAAAAGCTGCAAACGCCCGGCTTGGGGCTGGATGCGTGAAATTGAACTTCACTTGCCGGTTCATGACGTCGACCACTGGGAAACGCCGCAGGTAGGATCCGCGCTCATGTCAGCGCTTAAATTCCTGACGGGAGATGAGTGGCGGATTTCCTTTTATAAGCGCCGATCGCCCATTGAAGATATCGGCCGGCAAAGCAGGCTTGAATTCGGTGACCTGTCCAAGGTCGTGACGCCATTCAGTGATGGTTTGGACTCGCGCGCCGTCACCGCGATGATGACGGCAGGCGGGCGCTCCGATCGGCTGATCCGTGTCCGTGTCGGTGCAAAAACAGATGATCGCCCCCTCACTGAACATCGAAAGGCGCCGTTCCTTACGATTCCTTTCAAGGTCAAATCAGGAGACTGCCCTTTTGCCGAATCCACTGTCCGCAGCCGCGGTTTCAAATTCACGCTTCTCAGCGGGATTGCTGCCTATCTCCTCGGTACGCACGACATTGTCATGCCGGAGAGCGGGCAAGGCGCGCTTGGCCCGTCGCTTGTGCAAACCAGTCACGGTTATGAGGACTACCGCAATCATCCACTCTTCTTCGGCAGAATGGAGCGTCTTGTAGCGGCAATTTTCAATTATCAGGTCAGCTATCGCCTCCCTCGACTTTGGAAGACGAAGGGGCAGACGCTGGGTGAATTTGCCGCCCTGCCGGTCAATCCCGATGAATGGGTAAGAACGCGGTCGTGTTGGCAGCAGAACCGAAACTCATCTGTTGATGGCAAGCGAAGGCAGTGCGGGATCTGTGCCGCATGCATGTTGCGTCGGCTCAGTTTTCATGCCGCCGGTTTGGAAGAGCCAAAGGAGAACTATATCTGGGAAGATCTGCGTGCCGGTGAGTTTGCGCAAGGTGCTGCTCCTGGCTTCAACAAGATTACCGGAGCCATGGAACATTATGCGATCGCTGGCACTTTGCATCTTGATCATCTGGCAGATTTGCGCTCTTCACCTGTACACCGGAAACGCGTGGCCCGGCACGCTTGGTTTTTGTCTCAAGAACTTGGAATGACGCCGGCGGAAGCCGAGGACGACCTCCACGGGTTGCTCCAACAGCATGAATTGGAATGGAAGGCTTTTATGAAGGATCTTGGACCCATGTCGTTTGTAGCGCAGTGGCTGGCCTGACCGCAATGAGTGAGGTCATTGACCAACTGACGCAGGACGAGCTCGGCGAGCGGCTTCGGCGCGCCCGCGAGAGCGCCGCTAAAACGCAGGCGGATGCAGCCGAAGCAATCGGCGTTGCCAGAACCACGCTGGTTGCAATGGAAAAAGGCCAACGCCGCGTCAAGATCGGTGAAATGCAGCAGCTCGCGCGGCTCTACGGGACGACCGCAAACGCAATTATGCGGAAAGAATCGGTTCACATTGAACTTGTCCCAAAATTCCGCAAGCTCGCCGAAAATGAGGAAAAACCGGTTGCAGAAGCTGCCGAGCTGATGGCGCAGCTTGTCCGTGCCGAGGTCGAACTCGAGAATTTGCTCGGCGTCGAACATACTCGCAATCTTCCGCCCGAGCGCCGCATCCTGTCCGGTGACGTGCGGGAGCAGGCTGAGCAGCACGCATTGGAACTTCGTCACTGGCTAGGTCTGGGACTGGCGCCGGTGGCCGATATTGTTTCGCTGCTCGAAATGCAGATGGGTGTCCGAGTCTATGCTCGCAAGCTTGCGGCAAAGATCTCGGGTCTGTTCGCCTTTGATGAAAAGGTCGGGGCATGCATCCTATTGAATGCAAATCACCCTCTTGATCGAAGGACGCAGACGGCCGCTCACGAGCTAGGGCATTTGGTGGCGACGCGAACGGACGCGGAAGTGTCTGAACTCGACGAGTTGGAAAATTCCCGCGAAGAAAAATATGCCAATGCATTCGCGCGGGGCTTTCTGACCCCGGCTCAGGCGGTGCGACTAAAGTTCGCCGAAGTTACTGCTGGCT
Source organism: Ochrobactrum sp. AN78 (assembly GCF_029909885.1). Classification (NCBI taxonomy): domain Bacteria; kingdom Pseudomonadati; phylum Pseudomonadota; class Alphaproteobacteria; order Hyphomicrobiales; family Brucellaceae; genus Ochrobactrum; species Ochrobactrum sp. AN78. The sequence goes on along the minus strand of NZ_JASAMU010000005.1, from coordinate 332,945 downwards.
CGACGAGCCTTACTCGCAGGCACGTCATCGTGCTCGCGCACATATTCCATGTATCCCGGGAGGCGATCGTTCGCCGGCTTGAGGAGCTGAAGCTCACGAAGAAAGGGACATGGGACTGGTTCCTGGCTAATGGCAATATTACCGATGACCAAGCTCGCCAGGTATTGGGTGACGCCGGAAAAAGCGATCGCCTTAAGGACGAGGCCGCTTTGCCCGTCTCACTCAAAACGAGTCTGATGGCGTACCAAGCCGCCAAGCGCGGCATTCTCAGTGAAGGGCAGATCTCACGCCTCCTGCATCTCGACCGCATCCAGGTTCGCGATATTTTGAGTGACATCGACGCCGAGGAAAGCGGGGCCAATGCGGCAACCTCAATCCTCCGCTAGGTCGCATGCTGCGATTGTCGTTGACACCAGTGTCATCATCAATCTCAACGCCACGGCCAATGCCACTGAGATTATCCGTGCATATGGCGTCACCTTATGCGCCAGTGATGTCGTACGCGATGAACTCATACTTGATCGCATCAATGGAAGGAACGATGGCGAGTTGGCCCAGCGCCTCGTTCAGGAAGGGTTGCTGGAGTTCCTGGCGTTTGATGAAGAGGCTGAGCAGTTGTTCGAAAGCCTCGTGAGTGGACCGGCAGAAATGACGCTTGACGACGGTGAGGCCGCCACGCTTGCGGTCGCTGTTTCGTTGAACCGAACTGCCGTATTCGACGAACGCAAGGCAATCAAGATCTCCGGCGAGCGCTTCCCGGGCCTTGAACTCATGGCAACTGCCGACATCCTGCGTTCCGATGAGGTGTTCGCCGCCCTCGGTTCCGAGGGTATCGCCGATGCTCTCTTCAGGGGACTGAAGGGTGCTCGCATGGCTGTTCCTGAGCGTCTCCATGATTGGGTGGTAGAGCTCTTGGGTGAGCGCATTGTTGAGTGCCGGAGCCTGCCGGCTGCCTTGCGCTAGGTCCGGAAGTAGCTCGATCTTACGCGGACATTCCCTAGGTGAGCGCGCCCTACAGTTCCAGCAGCAGCTGACCCTTCGCCACTCTGTCAAGTGGTGTGAGAGAAGAAAGCGTTACCCCGAGAAGCCGCACAGGCTTTCTGAACGGGGCGACGGACGTCAACAGCTGATTGGCAATTTCGAGGATGTCTTCGCCGGACGAGACCGGTGCGTTCACGGTACGGCTGCGAGTTACTTGCTCAAAATCAGAATATTTGACCTTCAGTGTCACCGTCTTGCCGCTCAGTCTGTGCGCCCTGCAATGGCGCCACACTTTCTCGATCAGTGGGGGGAGCTCACCACGCGCGAAGTCTATCCGATCTATGTCTTCCATGAACGTATCTTCGGCACCAACCGACTTTCGCTCTCGGTCAGCCCGAACCTCGCGACCATCGATCCCGCGGGCAATCCCGTAGAAATAGGGACCGCCTTTGCCAAAATGTTGCTGCAGGAAAGCACGTGATTTTGATCTTAGGTCAAGGCCAGTCGCAATCCCAAGTTGCCTCATTCGTTCGGCCGTGGCAGGCCCGACGCCGTGAAATTTATTCACTGGCAGCACTTCGACAAACCCCGGACCGTTTTTTGGCGTAATCACGAACAGGCCATCGGGTTTTCGTTGATCGCTTGCCATCTTTGCCAGGAACTTATTGTAGCTGACGCCGGCAGAGGCTGTCAGACGGGTCACCTCCTTGATCTTGGCACGGATTTCCTCGGCGATTGTTGTCGCGATGTCGATACCCTTGTGGTTTTCGGTTACATCGAGGTAAGCCTCGTCGAGCGAAAGCGGCTCGATGAGCGACGTGTATTCGGCAAAGATCTCCCGAATTTGGTTTGAGACCGTTTTGTACATATCGAAACGAGGCTTCACAAAGATAAGGTCTGGGCATTTGCGTATTGCAGTCACAGACGGCATCGCCGAATGAACACCGAATTTGCGCGCCTCGTAGCTCGCGGCAGCCACCACACCACGTGCTTCTCCATGGCCGACCGCTACGGGCTTGCCACGCAGGTTGGGATTGTCCCGCTGTTCAACGGACGCATAGAAGGCGTCCATATCGATGTGAATGATTTTCCGCTGGGGCGGCTGCACAGCCACTATGTGTCGACTATCGTCCGACCCCTGGCTAGGGGCATCGGTAGGAGTTGTGAAATTGTCAAACACGATAGTCACTCTCGCAAGGTGAGTTAACGAGACAGAGCTCAGCGGGAGCGCCGAGAGGGGTTTTCGATCGCAGCCTTTCCCTGACATCAACCTGATTCTCCTCAATGAATCGTAAACTGATGGTCCGGACTAGATCATCAAACCAAATGGAACAAAAAGAGAACATATTGCATTTTTCGAGCAATGGAAATAGGAGAGTTTGCGGGAGCTCGGGCGAGCGGAGTGTCAGGGTCCGCCGAAAGAGTTAGGCTAAGTCACAGGCAGCTACATTTTCCGCCGACACTGTGCGGCAAGATTCTAGTCGGAGATCAATGCGTTCGGTCCGTTGAATTGCGCGTCGCCAGTTCGAATTGGTTCAAGTTATATCAACCTCTTCGCCGACGGCGAAGGACAGCCATGGAGAATCTTGACTGCAATCTGAAACTGAAGCCACATGTAGCTGTCGAGATTGAAGAAGGTCTGTTCTTGACTCCAACTCTAAATCAGAAACATCCTACCGGATTTGCCCCACGTACCGCGCCAGCGAAGCTTTGGCGCGTCTGGATGAGCGGCTTGCCCATTCGCCAGTCGGTCAAGCTCTGATCGAACGGTTTCATTCTGCCGATGCCGGCGCGTCGCGGTGGAACGACGGCGACCTGGTTGAAATAGAAGATCTAATCCTGCATGACGCAGCGCGCGACATCCGCTCTCCCGGTCACGTGCTGACCATTGCCCGGGATGTGCCGCAGACGCGACGGCGCATTGTCGCGCAGGCCCGGACCGGGCGTTAAGCCCAAACGGTTTGCGCAATCTTCGGCAGGCGTGGCCTGCTACATCGCTTGGTAGTGGCATCCTCGCGGGCAGCGAAAGTATGGCGGTGTCCGATGCGGCGGTCGACTGGCAGGACCGGGGCGGGGAGGGGAAGCAAAATCGTCTGGATGACGGGCTTGATCTGCCCGGCATCGATCTCGACGCCATTGACGCGGTGCTAACACGCTCCGAAGACGTTCTGGCCAAAGCGAAACAGCCACAGCGGTTGCCGAAGCCGGAGACAGACCCGCTGATCCGCGATCTCGATTGGGATGAGGAGGAACGCCTCAACGAATGGCGAACCGTGTTGCGTTCGATTAGCAATTTGCCGCCGGTCTTGCAAGCAATCCTGGCGCTCGATACCTGGAATGAGTTCGCAGTGTTGCAGCGTGAGCCGTGGTTAGGTCGTTTACTGGCGGCGTCCCTGTTGCGGCGCGAAGGGCTGACAAGCCAAGCGCATGTGCTGGTCTTCAACACCGGCGTGAAAGCTGTCCGTGTCGAACGACGGCGGCATCGCAATTTTGAAACCCGGCTACTTGCCTGTCTCGAAGGTCTTATTGCCGAGATAGAGCTCGGTTTCTAAGAACATGACCGGCTGTTGCAGGCGCGGCAGATACTTGTGCGGCGCCTGACGAGACGCCGCGCGTCCTCAAATCTGCCGGATCTGCTGAGCTGGTGCTGGCGAGGCCATTGGTTTCGACGGCCTCATCGCCGCGGAACTCGACATCACACCCCGCGCCGCCCTTTGCCTTGTCGAAGAAATCAGCTTGCGGGAGATGACGGGGAGGGGGAGATTTCGGGCGTGGGGGGATATGATTATGAGTAATTTTCTGGCTGAAGAGGCTTACATCGTGCTTCGTGCTTCGTCAGCCAAATAAACTGGTCGCCCTAGTCTGTGACTGTAAGCTGCCAAATGACCCTTTTATCAAGGCCCGTGCCAATCACGATCTGCCAGCGTAAACGCCGCGCTGAATGCTCCAGCCGAAACACAGCCAGACTGCAGGCGCTACGATTGAGATGGGAAAGCGATGGTTTTTGTACGTCGGGGTTTGCTCATTCATGAACAGAAAATACCGCAATCATATTGATGAATAATCAATGTTACAGCACCGTTTTTCCAGTTATACAGTGTCGGCCTGCATACGCCGAGCTTTTCAGTCAACGCGCGCGCGCTTTCTTGCCGGTTATAAAGTCCGACGACGCCAGCCTTCTTCAACGCGTCTGGATATCGCGGACGTCAGTTCTTCCGGTAACAGCTTTGCTAGTTTCGGGAACCGCCTCACGAACCCATGCTGTCAACGTCGCACGCCCGGGATAGCCCCAACGCGTGCATCGTTTCAGAAACATAACTACCATGCAGTGCTCAAGAGCCGATTCAGGCCAGTATAAATTTTAAGGCTCGGGGCACAAATCCAAAACGCAGATCAAGATGGTGCTCATATTCCAGGTATCATCCCTTCAAAGCATTCTTGCTTGGATAACCCAGCTGGCGAATAGTCGCTTTCGGGCGCTTGCCCAGCTTGATGTAAAGCGCAACGGCTTGCATCCGATCTTCGTAGGAATACATGAACCACCCCCATGATAGTCCAAGTTTTTATCCGCACGCCCTGCGGTTCAAATCCACCGGAACGTTTCACACTCAAACCGATCCATCAAATGTCGGGACCGAACATCTAATAACCTTAATAACGTAACATTCATGTTACCGTATGTAACTAGCTTACACATTCTTCAATGTATCACTCTTCCAGAGCTCAATTTTGGGAGAACTATATGCGTTTACTGACAGAAGAAGAAATGATGGCCGTATCAGGCGGTAAGGGCCTGGACTCTCCGGGACGAAGTGATGCTAATTATGGTGGTGGTCGTGGCGGCGCCAGTGGTTCTAACAGCTCTTCGGGCGGTAGCGGTAATAGTAATCGTCCTTCAAATTCTGGTTGGGGTGCTAAAATAGGTGGAGCAATAGGTGGAGCAATAGGCGGATTCCTTGGTGGAAGGGTGGCTGGACCATTTGGCGCTGCAGGAGGAAAAACCCTGGGCTCAGCACAAGGAGCTGTGACCGGGCACTTAGTCGAAAACGCGTTTGTAAGGGGCACGAACAAAGCGATTGATAGAACGCTGCACGATGCTCAGAACGCAGCAGGACGAGCTGCAGCCAGCGGTTCTAGATGGGGTAGCAGATAACTGAGGACAAACTCGATGAGAGGTCAGATGATCGGACCTCTCATCCAATTTACTTTATAAATTTAAATTATGAAAAAGGTTAGGGAGTTTTGGATATGAGAGAATATATTAATTATATTATGATATATTTTTTTAGGCCGCATGGAAAGATTTACAGTATTCTAAGCACTTTGTTGTTCTTGGCTATATTTTCTACATTCACTATCTTTGCAGATTTATACAGCATAAAGACATGGGTTATAATGTCTTTATCTTTTTTTGGTACTGAGATTGCCCTGTTAACAATACGGTTTTTGTTGAGAAGCAAGATATAGATTCGTTATTAGATTTTCTCTAAAGCAGAATACACTATATCAATATGATGTTTAGTTTGAAATATTTTTTCGATGAAAATTAGAAAAGGCAGTCAAAGTTTTCTTTTCCGTACTGAATCTATTGCTGCGCAGCGTAGTGCGTGGCTGGGCAGCCCACGGCTGATCCAACCCATTTCAGTTCAGCTTGCGACTGTGATAGGAATCGTTGTCATATCGCTCATTTTGGCTGTTTTAATACTCGGAGAATATACCCGCCGTGTTAGGGTATATGGAGCGGTCGTGCCAAGTGCGGGCGTGCTGCATGTCTTTACGCCGCAAACCGGACGTTTGGTGCAAGTTCATGCGACTGAGGCCGGCGTTGTAAAGACTGGCGACCCATTATTTCTCATTGTTACTGATGCAACCACGGGCCTAGGTGAGACCGAGAGTGTCGTCAAGGAGCAGCTTCAAAGCCGTATAGATGAACTTCGTGAAGCTATGAGGCAGCGCGTTCTACTCGATGAGGTTGAGAAGCGTGCTCTGGGTGAACGTTTGCGTTCCGTTACACGTGAGATTGAGCGTGTTGATGCACAGATAAAACAAAACGAAACATATATCGCCGTGTTAAAACCCCGCGCTGTCAAATACCGAGAATTGGCAGATAAAGGCATTACGCTTGAACGCACTTTTGAAGCCACTGAACAAAGCTATATGCAAAACCGGCAGGAGCTCGAAAACCTCCGCAGGCAGCGTGTCCAGCTTGAAGGTGTAACCGCAGACGTTCACTTTAAGCTGGATGGGTTTGATGCTTCAGCTGCAATCGTTCTTGGCGAAATGCGCCAGCGAATTGCCACGCTCAAAGAACAACTGGCTCAGTCAGAAGCGCGCCGGGCCATCGTGATTACAGCACCAGCCGACGGCACGATTGCAGCAATTCTTGCGCATTCTGGACAGTTAGTGGCTGCCGGTGCGCCGCTCGTTTCGATTTTGCCTATCGGCGAGGAGATGGAAGTTCATCTGCTTGCCGACAGTAAGGCAATTGGCTTTATCCGGGAAAATGCACGTGTATTGTTGCGCTATACTGCCTTCCCCTTTCAGAAGTTCGGTCAATATGGTGGCAGGGTTACAAAGGTTTCGCGCGTTACCTTGCGGCAGGGAGAAGCCAACGCCGATGCGCTGGCAGCTCAGCTCAGGCCGTCACAGGCGCAATATCGCATTACGGTTCAGCCAGATAGTCCAAACGTTATGGCCTACGGACAGGCTGAACAACTTAGAGCAGGGATGAGCGTTGAAGCTGATCTGCTACTCGATACGCGAATTCTCTACGAATGGATACTTGAACCGCTATACAGTTTGAGTGGTCGTGCTCCTGATCAGGCGGTAAATAATCCATGACGAGCAGACTAAACTTTTCCCTCTCATTCAAACGTCAGTTACCTGTTGTCTTGCAGACAGAAGTCGCAGAATGCGGGTTGGCATGTCTGGCCATGGTGGCAGGCTTCTACGGCCATGAGACGGATCTGAGCAGGTTAAGACGCCGGTTTGCCGTTTCGGCCAAAGGTCTGTCGCTTCTCGATATATCCCGTATCGCAAGTGGTCTGTTCTTGGCCACACGTCCGGTGCGGATTGAACTGGATGATCTTTCGAAGCTTCAGACACCCTGTATTTTGCATTGGGAACTGCGTCATTATGTGGTGCTTGAACAGGTTACCGGAAAAGGCGCCTATGTTCATGATCCGGCAAGAGGTCGCCGTTTCATTCCAATGAAGGAATTGTCCGAGTGCTTTACCGGAATCGCCCTCGAACTTTGGCCATTGAAAGGTTTTGAACGAAAGGTCGAGAAGGAACGCATAGGCCTTATCGATCTGTTCCGTCGTGTTACCGGGCTGAAACGCGGACTAATCCAGATATTCGTGCTCTCACTCTGCCTGGAAGCGATAGCACTGCTTACACCTGTTGCATCGCAAATCATTTTCGATGAAGTGATCGTGGCGTCAGATCGCAATCTTCTAACATTGATCGCGATCGGCATGGCCGTCCTCACCTTTCTTCAGCTTGTTTTTGGCCTAGCTCGGACATGGGCCGTGCTTATAATGGGCACCAATCTTAGTGTACAATGGACGACAGCTTTGTTCGACCATCTGTTGCGCTTGCCACTTTCTTATTTTGAAAAGCGTCATGTGGGAGATGTAGTATCCCGCTTTGGATCGCTCGGCAGTATCCAGTCAGCCTTAACGACTGACCTTGTGAGTGCGGTACTCGATGGCATCATGACGATAGGAGCACTCATTATGATGGTGCTCTATGGCGGCTGGCTAGCAGCGATCGCATTCATTACCCTGTTCTTACATTTAGCTATACGTGTCGTCGCTTATCGTCCGTACCGCGAAGCCAGTGAAGCTGCAATTATTCAAAGCGCGAAAGAGGATTCCCACTTCATAGAAACCATTAGAGGTGTTGCCAGTATTAAAACAATGGATCTGCATGATCGCCGCAGAGGAGCATGGCTCACGCATCTCGTTAATGCGATCAATGCTGACCTGCGTATCAAGAAACTCGACATGCTGTTCGGTATTCTTGGCACTTTCCTTGTAGCGGCCGATGGCATCGTTATGCTGATACTCGGATCCTCCGCAGTTATGGACGGAGCTATGACGATTGGCATGCTGATCGCTTTCCTGGCGTACAAGGATCAGTTTGTTGGCCGCGTCGGAGCATTGATTGATCTGGCAATCAATCTGAAAATGTTAACGCTTCATACTGAGCGAATTGCCGATATTGCGCTGACGCCACCAGAGACCACGGCAACTCAAACTTTAACAATCGGACAAAAGCCTTCTGACCATTCTCAACATCTGCGAGCTGAGAATATTCATTACACTTATGGTGAAGGCATGCCGAAGATTCTCACCGGGATCAACCTTGTCATTGAGCCTGGCGAGTGCGTCGCTATCACGGGCGCATCTGGTTGTGGTAAAACCACGTTGCTCAAAATTATGGCTGGCCTGATTGAACCAAGCGAAGGGCGTATTATTCTGGGCGTTTCAGATATCAGGCAAACGGGCCTTGTGAACTACAGAAGGCAGATCGCTACGGTATTACAGGATGATCAGCTGTTTGCAGGTACCATAGCGGAAAATATTTCCTGTTTTGATCCTGACGCCGATCAGGCATGGATCGAGGAATGCGCCCAAATAGTTGCGATGCGTGATGAAATCATGTCCATGCCCATGCGCTACGATTCACTTATTGGCGATATGGGGAGTTCGCTTTCCGGTGGCCAGAAACAGCGGTTATTCCTGGCACGCGCTCTCTACAGACGACCTTCAATCTTATTCCTTGACGAAGCCACAAGTGCTCTTGATGAAACGAACGAAAACCGAATTAATGCCGCTGTTTCAGCTTTAAGGATCAGCCGTATCCTGGTCGCTCACCGACCATCGACAATCGCACAGGCATCAAGATGCATTGAGTTATGAACGCTTGAAGATGGACCAGAAGGATTTGGGCCGTAGATCAGAAATGATCTTAACGACAGCTGCTTGACCTTGCCAGTCATCACGTTCTGTACGCAAATTATCTATGCATTCTGTGAGCAGTTTAACTTCCCGTTTGAGTGCTAATTTCCATCTCAAGGCGTATAAATTCCAATGCGTTATAGGGGGTGGAAAAGCTACTCCAAGTGCATCATGCCGTTGGTAAAGCTATCTGATTATGCTGGTTCCTGCAAAAGGGTAGTAAAGACCTCGGCTGGCGTCTTAAATCCAAGACACTTGCGCAGCGTTGCATTGAGATTGTGGGCGAGGGCAGTCAACTGAGCCTGGCTGACCTGCGCCAGATCCGTATTGCTAGGTAAATACCGTCGGATGCGCTTGTTGATGTTCTCAATAGTGCCTTTTTGCCAGGGTGAATTTGGATCACAAAACCAGCTTCTTGCCCCCATTCCATCCTCCAAAGCCCTATAACCCATAAACTCGGAACCACGATCAAAGGTAAAACTGCGGCGTGCATGATAAGGCAGCGCTGCAAAGGCCTGAATGATTTTGTTGATGATAGGCTTTGAGTGCCGACTGCTGTTTTTAATGATGACGCAGTAACGACTTTTGCGTTCAACAAGTGTCATGACATTGGCTTCTCCGAGGTCACGATCAAAGATGATCAAATCACCCTCCCAATTGCCGAATTGCAGACGATTGCCAATAAAATCAGGACGTTGATGAATGCGAAACGCTTCTGGAATGCGGGAGCTGCGCGATCTTCTGGTGCCGCGTGGGCAGCGCTTTGTGCGCATCTCGGCCAGATGCTCATACAGCTTTAACCCATATTCTTCCTTTGAGTAAATGAAGCGATAGATCGTTTCTGCGCATAGACGTATCGCGCTCAGACCATGGCTAATCAGTCGGCCGCAGATCTGTTCTGGTGACCAGTGTGCTTCCAATTGTTCAATGACAAACTTGCGCAGCTCTGGGTAACGTCTGAGCTTGCGCAACCGCGTTCTGCGGTCTTTGCTGATGGTGTCGGCTGAGGTGCTTTTGCTGGATGAGCCGACCAGTGCACTTGATCTTAAGTATCAGGTATTTGTGATGCAATCCGCCGCGCGGCTGGCGCGTCTGAGAGGCGCGATTGTGGTGGCGGTTCTGCATGATGTTCCGCCCGCTTTACGCTATGCAGATGTGATTGCCGTTCTGAAAGAAGGTACACTTCATGCCTATGGAATGCCGCAAGTCGTTGTAACTCCTGCGATGCTGGCAAATGTTTACGGCACTGACGCTCGCATTGAGTCCTGTAGTCAGTGGCAAAATGCAGATCATTGTCGATGGTATTTCATAGTGCATTTCCATAGCACCCCTGCAATTTTGCGTCGGTGTTATCACGTCAAACCGGATTTGCCGTCCGTCAAGCTTGGTAACCACATCCCCTCATTTAGTATAAGGATGGGCGATGATCTGCGATGGGAAACGGTGCTTCTTCTAGTTGATGGCCATTGTCTTAACTCCAATGCGGATGTCTTCAACAAGGTAAATGCTGTCAAGACAACGAAGCTCATTCGGCTTGACGACTGGCATTGTTAATGGCCAAAAGAAACTGACCTGAGGAAAAGGCCGGCGGGGTAGCGTCAGACCAGTGTTGCTGCTGCTGGGTGTCGACAGCAACGATCCTATGGATACTCTTCTTAGAGCTAAAATTTGACCCGAAAATCGGCTTTGACGCTGTTGCTTGCGGTTACCTCATGAATTGCCCAGTCTCGGAGGCAGCAAAACAGGCGAATTAATTTGTCGATCACAGATGGGCTTTTGGCCCATCTGTGATCGACGCGGACCGGTTTAGAAACGTACGTTCAAGTTAGCCTTCATTCCATGATCTTGAAGGCCCGAAGCTGTAACCGATTGATATGCCAAACCGAACTTGGCGTTGTCCGTTAGACTAAGGTCAAACCCAGTCTCAATGACGAGGCTGTCACGTGCGATTGGCACGCCGGCGATCGTGAATGCATCTCCAGCTGAAAACGCTTGCGTGGTCATTGGTGTCGTATCACCGAAAGCGTGACGCCAACCGAGCATACCGTTGAATGTGGTATCGAGGGCGCCAAGCGACACATTATGTTCCGCACGAACACCGATCGTCGTGAAGGTGACTTCTTGGGAGCCGCTAGTGCCTGTGAGCGATGCTGCCCCGCCGTGTTCGGTAAATCCGCCGGAACGAAGGTTCACATAGGCGAGGTTTGCGAAAGGCTCGAAGCGCATTTCGGTTTCGAAGTTCAAGCTGTAGGCCAGTTCACTGAATGCCTGGAACGTCCGTGCATTGTAATCTGCGGTCAGGCTGTCAGAGAAACCGGGAATGGCAACGGCACGACCAGCCTCAATGTTGTGCCAAGTGTAAGCCGCCCCGGTGCGTAGCGCCAGGCTGTTCCATTTTTGACCACCATAGAGACCAAGATGATAGCTGTCGCTCGCCGCTGAAGCCGCTCGGTCGCTGACTTTGTAGCTTGAGTGGCTGTAGCCCGCCAGCAAACCAACACGCCAATCAGCTACGGTGGAATCTGCTCCGACGAGCATGCCACCGATGCTGCGATCCAGGGTGGCAGCATTACCGTTGCCATCATTCGACGCCCATGAACCAAAGCCGTGGCTCCAGAACACCGGGCCAGCGTGATTGGCCACGACAGAATGGGCTGTTCCATCAGGCCCATAAGCCAGAACAGGAGCACCGGATGCACCTGTATCGCCAAAGGCTGCACGGATACGGTCGTTGGCAGCCTCACGGATAAATCGGCTGTCCTCAATCATAGCGGTTTTGACTGATGCATGGACTTCACCGGAATGTGCGTCGAAGCTTGCCCGGATGAGTGTTGCATCGTCTGGAAGCGTGACAACAGTCTCATAGACTGGATTACCAGCATCAGGACCAATACTGTCAATCGCCTCCGCGGTGGCTTCCTGGTTTCCAGTCTCGGCGACAGAGGACAGATCCCTGTCGTTTCGCTGAAGGACCAGATCGACCCCGCTGTCGGCATAGTCATAAATCAGCTCTGGCGACAGAAACGCAAAGACCGAGGTCACACCATCGAAAGCGCCAGACAGTGTGCCGTCGGCTGAAAGAATGGTGTAGGTCGCACGCGGCTTATACTGGCCGGTTGCGCCGATATGAGAAACGGTTCCGCCATTGAGTGTGACGTTACCGGTGACGGTGACCAGATCGCTTTCAGTGCCCTCGGGGTTAACCTCGACGTCAAAGCGTGAGCCGGCATCAAATACAAGGTCGCCATCGATGGTGAGCGTGCCGATAGAGTTCCCTGGCGCGAGAACTCCATCTGATGCTACAGTTACCAGCGAACCGGTGCCCGATCCGACCGTGCCCGAACCCCCAAGCATCGAGCCGCCCAACACGTCGAGCGAACCGCCGAGCGAACCGATGCCATTTGCATCGCCCACAAACAATGTTCCGTGGCGCAGCGACGTGTGCCCTGCAAAGGTTGAGCTGCTTCCGGTCAGAAGCACTGTCCCGGCGCCGTCGAGCACGAACTGGCCGTTGCCCGAAACTTCGTGTTCGAAAGTGCCATCGGCATCGTTGGTCAGCGTGAAACCGGTCGCCTCGCCGCTGAGTACGACATTGCCCGGAATCGTTCCGATCGACCCAAAGACAGTGCCTGCTTCAATCCGGGTATTGGCGTACGCGTTATCGCCAGACAGCCGGAGATCGCCCTCGCCTTGCTTGATGAGATCGCCTTCGCCACTGATCTGGTTGTTTGCGTGCAAAGTGTTGCCGGCCTCAACAACATCGAACACACCGCCGCCAGTTCCGATGGTGATGGCGCGGGCAGTCGATAGGCCTTCGGAGCCAGTCACACGCAGCGTTCCGCCGTCAAAGAACAGTTCCTGGCCTGGAGCACCGAGGCTCTCGTCCTGCGACACGGACAAAACTCCGCCGAGCATCCTGGTGCCGCCGGTGTAGTTCTTCACACCTGTCAGAACCAAAGTACCGGCATGCACCGCGACCCCACCGCTATGCGTCGTCGTGCCCGCCAGCGTCTGGTGGCCGCCATTCATAACGATGCTGAGCGCACCTTCGCCACCGTCCTGGATAACACCGGAATATCGACCCGGACCAACATCCAACGTGTTGATCGTCAGAGTACTGGCGCTCGTACCGCCGTTCTCAATTCGGCCGCCATAAACGCCATCTCCGGGCGCATCGGGATGAAAGTTAAAATCAATATCAGAAAACCGGCCAATCGTCGTGCTGAAGCCGTTCAGCTTCAGTGTGCCACCATGGCCATTACTGGTGTTTTTCCAGTCATCGGAAAACAGGATGTCTGAGCTAGGTCCTAGCGCATTGTCGGCGAGTACGTTCAACACACCAGACTGATCAAGGATCTGCTCACCACCATTCACTGCGTTTGCTGTTCTCGCATTAAGCACACCATTCTCATTGATCCGCTGCAATCCGCCTGTGATCGCGTTCTCCGCTGTTGCTTCAAGGACGGCATCTTCATAGAAAATCTGCTCTCCGCCTACGATCGCGTTGCTGACCGACGCCTTCAGTGTGCCGCCAATTTCCGATCCGAATATCTGTGTTCCACCGCTGATGGCACTTTCCGCTGAGGCGTTTAGAACACTTTGCCGTTCAAAATTCTGAAGTCCGCCACTCACCGCCCGTGGGGCCATTGCATTCAGCGTGCCAGCTACCGTGAAACGCTGGTAACCTCCGCTGATCGCATTCTCTAACGAGGCATTCAGGCTGCTCTGTTCAAGGAAGTACTGATCACCTCCGCTTAGTGCGCGAGCGGCTGATGCGTTGAAAGTACTGCGTGCGTGGAAATCCTGATTGCCACCGATAACAGCATCCGAAGCATAGGCATTGAGCGCACTATCGTCGTGAAACATCTGAAAGCCGCTACTCACCGCGTTCGGAGCAGTAGCGTTGAGGATGCTTGAATGGGCAAACTGTTGCGTACCTCCGCTAACTGCGAGCGACGCGGATGCGTTCAAGGTGCTTGTCCCGGCAAAAGTCTGAGTACCACCGACGATCGCTGCCTCAGCTGTGGCGTTCAAAATGCTTGAGTCGGTAAATCGTTGGAAGCCTCTACTGATCGCGCCTTCCGCCGAGGCGTTCAGCGAGGAATTCTCTCTAAGATCTTGCGTGCCGCCGTTGATAGCGTTCCCTGCAGTAGCGTTCAGAACACTATTGTCGCGAAGCGTGGCAGTGCCGCCAGAAATAGCACTAGCTGCCGATGCATTCAGAACGCTTCTGTTCAAGAGCGCAACGGTCCCCGTACTGAGAGCGTCCGCGGCCATTGCGTTGAACGTGCTGGTGTTACGCCAGAGATTGGCGCCAGACAAACGCCCAGTCTGCGCCGCGGTCACGTTGAGCACGCTGTTCCCGCTAAAGCCAACAGTGGCTCCGCTGAGTGCGTCAACCGCTGACACATTCATTGTGGCATTGTCAAAGAAACTGAGTACTCGGGACTTCTTACCTGAAGATATTACATCGGTAGCAGATGCATTCAGGACGCTATCGCCGCGAAATTGCAGTGTCCCGTCACTGATGGCGTTTGCGACGGATGCGTTGAGAACGCTGTTATCGTTGAACGTGAGAACGCCCCCGCTGACGGCCTCGGCTGTCAAAGCATTTAAGGTGCTATTCTCTAGAAACCTGTGTTCGCCTTCATTAAAGGGACCGCTAGTGGTTTCGGTTCCCTGAAATGTTTGGCTGAATGCCGGATGCGCGCAGAGCGAGATGAGAGTAGTAGCGCTTAGTGCAAAGCGGCGCGAGTATTGAGCTTTTGAGTCAGTCACAAGAAATTCCTTATTCGGTACTTCCTGCTAGGGCAATAGTACCGCCTTTTAAATCACCCAGTGGGATATCCAGAACACAAAATAAAAACCGCACGGCAATACAAGAATCGTAGCGGTCACATACCGTTACACCGGCGTTGGTGCATAGACGTGACAGGGCTGCCCTACTGATCCGGTGGGTCATGATGCGTGCCCTGGGATTTCCGCAATCGCGATAGTACGATAATACTGACGCTACGACTATGACGTCGAACAGCTTCGTACGTCTCGTCGCTGTCATAGGCTCCATCGCTGGTGAAACTGGCGATTGGCATGACAATCTGACCGAGCAATGCTGCAAGCTGGCTGGAGTCACTTGTGTTCTGATCGTTCAGGATCTCGGCTATGACTTCCTTCTTAGCATCCATAGCAAGATGCAGTTATGCCAAAGTCTGTGGGATTTGCAGCCAGACTTGTCCTCACACCACTGGCCCGCGCCATAGATCTTCAGTCCCGTGCTGTCGATGAAAACATGGAACGGCTGTGTCGTAAATTTTTTAGCAGGATAGATGTGCGTTTATTTCTGGACAAATTTATGCTGCGAGTTCCGCAACGACCTGAAATGGCGATTGATTGTCGTTGACGAATTGGTTCTTGCGGATCATATGAGCCACCTCGATCCCTGCAATAGTTGCTGAGGCGGAATGGAATGCTTTGAAGCCCATCGTCGGCCGGGTGATCCGCTTAATGAATCTTTGGTCTTGTTCAAGGATATTGTTGAGATATTTGATCTGGCGGATTTCAATGATCTTGCCGGTACCGGTGAATTTCAGGACCGTGTTCACTGAATGAAGCCCGGCCAGACTGGTTCCGCTCTTGTCAATGACAACCTTCTCCGGAACGCCATTAGTTACGATCGCCTTCTTGAAAAACCGGCCGGCCGCAGCCATATCCCGTCGCTCTGACAGCACGAAATCAAGTGTTTGGCCATTGCGTTCAACTGCTCGATACAGATAGGTCCATTTGCCCAGAACCTTGAGATAGGTCTCGTCGACACGCCAGGAACGGGATGTGGAGCGCTTGCACATCTGAGCCTGAGCGGCGATCTGCGGTGCGTAGCGAACAACCCATCGGTTCAGCGTTGCATGATCAACCGAGATGCCTCGTTCATCGAGGACCACTTGCAGTTCGCGATAGAAACGGGGTAGCGAACGTGAAAGAACGCCGCATGCAGAATGACGTTTTCTTGCGAAGATGCGCACCTTTGAAATCGACCGCCTTCCGCTTCTGCCTCACTCAATTCCTACATGGGGTCATGAGATAACTCATCAGATGTGAACAATTTGCGAGACAGCCTGTGATCTCTCTTCGTCAAAAGGTCGGTGCTTACAAGTATAGTATTGATCGAAAGCCGCTCTGATCTCTATCGTTGCGAAACTGCAGTTTCGAGATTTCAGACCGATCTTCCATCCTCGGGAGCTAGAGCGATGCGCATTGTGCCTCTGGTCCTATACTTTCGCAGCTTGTTGGTGATGCGCCCGGCGCTGCCTTGCGGTTTTAATCTCCTAACCAAAAACGCCTTGCCACCTCAAGATTCCGGCTTGACTGAAAACGCTCCGTGAGAAAAGCGAGTCCCGAAACAAGAGCTCTTCCCGCCCATGTCATCTTCCCCGCACTTCCACTGACGGCTTCACGTCTTCAGAACCGGCTTCATTTCATGCGATTTTTTACGTTCGACAAACCCTATTGACTTCTGCTAAAATATACTTAGAGGAGCTAAGTAACAAGACAATGGGTGACATAGTTTCAAGGGCCTTCACGAATGTGAGCATTGGCGTCGACGGGAAGATATTCGTCGATTGTGAATTCCGTTTCTGTATCTTCACCTATACAGGAGGAGTTCCACCGCTGTTCAATGGATCCTTTCTTGATCACTGCGAGTGGCGGTTCGAAGGAGCTGCGTTGAATACAGTCAGATTATTGCGAAACCTCCACAAAAATGGAGGTGAAGATATTATTCAACACTTGCTGGTATTAGGGAACATTTAGAAATTCCCTGCTAGCCTCGAGCGTCTTTTTTAGTAACTAGCGTTGGAAGTGTTCTCTACCAAGATTTAGATATAGCGGCATGTAATTCTGCATTCATTTGAATCATAAGGGGAAGATTCTATGGCAGTCTGTGGCTCATATTTGTGCAAATATTCGGCAATATTGCTGCTTGCGATTCTCAATAGCGTGGTAGCTGGCCCTGGGTTAACACAGACTTCAACAGAAAACGTCGAAAGGCGCTCACCAGGCGTACCTTTACAGCTTGAGCGGTCGTCGCTCATCAGTCTCGTCCGGTACACACTAGTCGCGCTGGATCAAGCCAACAGGACCGGAAACTACAGCGTTTTACGAGAGTTAGGTGCACCTGGGTTTATGCAGAGCAATAATCCAGCCCATTTGGCCGAGATTTTTGCCAACCAGCGCAAAGACTTATTGGACATGTCCGCCGTCACCATTTTGGAACCTCAGTTTACGTTTGGCCCTCAGATTGAGCAGAATGGGATGCTGCACGTAGCCGGTTTTTTCCCCGCTGGTACCATGCGACTGAGTTTCGAGTTCCTGTTCCAGCCAGTTGAACGTCAGTTTCGCGTGTTCACCTTAGCCGTGGCGTTGCATGAACCGGCAAAGGAAACGGCATCGACTGAAAAGAACGAGAACTCTGGAAAATCAAAGACAAGTGCCAAAACGGAATCGGTTAATCAAAAGCCAGTTAATGCGCCTGAGCGGGTTCAAAAAGAAAGTGCTGCCAAAGTGGCGGTACCGAGTCAAAAGCCTTCGCCCAAATCCGACGGTTTATACTGACTGCTTAAATTTGCTCTTTTCCCGTTTTCCCGAGCGTCGCACATTTTCAGCTAGATCAAGAAATTTGCGTACCAAATTCGCATGAACTACAACTTTCGATGTAGTTGCTAAACCACTTGCTGGTTATTACTTTGAAAACCTTGCGTACCTGTCGTTAAAGATTACACATTCGATGCAATTGGCGTGACATACAATCATTCACTCTCTGATCATGAGGTGCCAACTTATGCAGTCCATATGCAATCAACAGCAACATCTCCATTCCAGAGCATTTCTACTAAATTGCACATCGGCTTTATCACGCGGTATATTGGGGATCGGATGCGGAGTTACCGCATGGTTCTTCTTCGCTTCACCAAGTGACGCTGGAACGTGCATCCAGCTTGATGCACTTGGTGTTAACTCGGTCATGGGTAATGGTGGGACAGTCGCCGCGACTTGCGGAGCTTTCTCGATAGCTGTAGGAGCAGGAAGTGGCGCGCAAGCCACTAATTTCGGGGTCGCAATTGGCGATGCTGCCATATCAACCGGCTTGAATTCGGTTGCAATTGCCAGGCAAGCTGAAGCGACGGCTGCGCAAACATCGGCTTTCGGACGCAACGCTGTGGCAAACCAAACAAATGCCACCGCAGTCGGTGAAACGTCGCGCGCGACCGGTGCCAACTCCACCGCGTTGGGCCAGAATGCGAGAGCAACGAATACTTCTACTCTTGCGCTAGGTCATTCGAGCAGCGCGTCCGGTGTAAATGCGACCGCTTTGGGCGACAGTTCTGTTGCCTCGGGTGCGAATGCTATTGCGCTGGGTAACGCCGCTGCAGCCTCGGGTGTTTCATCTTTTGCGGCCCTGCAAAATGCACGTGCGTACGGCCAAGGAAGCATAGCTTTGGGGGCTGATAGTTTCGCCGGTGTAAATGGGCAAGCCGGCCTCATTCACGACATCGCAATCGGTAGCGGGGCGTGGGCTGAAGGTGGACAATCAATCGCCATGGGGTACCAGTCTCACGCTATGTCTCAGGATTCCGTCGCATTAGGTCATGGAGCGTTGGCAAATGAGCCAAATTCCGTCGCACTTGGGGCATCTTCCAACACCGATGTGGGGAACGTGGTCGGCACGCCCTCTGCAATAATCAATGGCGCAACATATAATTTCGCGGGCGCTGCGCCCGTCGGCACTGTTAGTATCGGTTGGACGAATACTGAGCGTACAATAACCAATTTGAGCGCGGGTCGACTATCAGCGAGTTCTACAGATGCTGTAAATGGCTCTCAGCTTTTTGCTTCAAACCAAGCAATAAACGCTATCGGTGCGATTGCGAGCAGTTCGGTGGGTTACGATGACGCCTCTAAATCCAGCATCACACTAGGCGGTGTCGGTGCAACATCGCCAGTTAGCCTGAAGAATGTTGGCGCTGGCGACGTAAATGCTACGTCGGGTGATGCTGTAAATGGCTCACAGCTCTTTGCAACAAATGAAAGCATAACCGACTTATCAGACGGCGTTAGTAACGGGACAATCGGCATAATTCAGCAAACGGGTATTGGCAACCGCGTTGCTCTTGTCGCTGCGGGCGGGACCGGGGCAACGCCCGGCCAAGAACAAACGCTTTCAAATTTGGCAGCGGGTGCTATCAATGCGACTTCGACAGAAGCCGTGAACGGTTCGCAACTTTTTGCCACAAACGCGGCTGTGGCAAGTCTTGCAGACAATTTAGGAAACGGAACGATCGGCGCTGTCCAACAAACGGGCGTGTCCAATCAGCTTGCGGTGGTCGCTCCAGGAGGGTCCGGTACTAATCCCGGTCAATCGCAAACTCTGACAAATCTTGCAGCCGGCGCCCTGAATTCCACTTCGACTGATGCAGTAAATGGATCTCAACTTAATGCCACCAATCAAGTGGTAGCAACGCTGGGCACCAACACCGCGAGTTACCTCGGCGGAGGCGCTGTGTACGATCCTGTGACCGGGAGTTTTTCTGCACCCAACTACACGATCCAGGGAGGCAATTACGATAACGTCGGCGCGGCGTTCACCGCTGTTGACCAAAGTCTGTCAAACATAGCTAACGGTGGCGGTATAAAATTCTTCCATTCGAATTCTACACTGGCCGACAGCATTGCGTCCGGCACGGACAGTGTTGCGATCGGACCGGCTGCCGTATCTTCGGGAACAGCTTCTATCGCCATGGGCAGCGGAGCGAATGCAGCAAGCGACAATTCGATTGCAATAGGCCAAAATTCCAGCGCAAGTGGTGGTCAGGCCGTTGCAATCGGTAGTGGCCAAACCGCCATAGGAAATGGGGCCGTTGCAATCGGGGATCCAAATATCGCGAATGGAACCGGCGCGGTTGCTCTGGGCGCAGACAATATTTCAGCCGGCGACACCGGGGGAACGATTGCAGCCGATGGTGCCGTAGCTATCGGTAACGGTAACCAAGCAATAGGACGAGGTTCCGTGGCATTGGGAAATGCTTCAATCGCAAGCGTTGCTGGGTCAGTCGCATTAGGTGACGGCGCTCAGGCCTCTACACTCAATGGCCTTGCACTGGGTTCCGGAGCGAGCGTTAACACAGCCAATTCCGTGGCGCTCGGTGCGGGTTCTGCTACCTCTTCCGCAACGGCAGTTTCATCGATGACGATCCGAGGCACGAATTATCAAGTTGCTGGAGGTGCTCCGGCAGGCGTGGTCTCGGTCGGAGCAGCCGGCCAAGAACGTCAGTTACAGAACGTTGCGGCCGGACAAATCACCGCATCTTCAACAGATGCTGTAAACGGCAGCCAGCTATTTGCCACGCACCAAGCATTGGAAACCTTGACGTCGGGCGGCGCAGGCCTTGTTCAGTATTCTAATGCAGCCACACCTGATATCCCCAACGGAGGGATCGCATCAAACAGCTTAACCTTGGTCGCGGTTGGCGGCCCAGCGACGCTGAGCAACATTGCGGCCGGTGCTGTCAATGCTACTTCGACGCAAGCGGTGAATGGAGCCCAAGCCTACCAGTCTGCGCAGTCAGTTGCACGTGCAATCGGGGGCGGTTCCTCGGTCACCAGCACCGGTGAAATCACGAGTCCATCTTATACGGTAAATGACAGAGGCTACAGCGACGTTGGTAGCGCGATCGGCGCCATCGACAGTCAATTGGGCGGAATCGGTGATCGAATGGCGAGCGTTGAATCTTCTATTGAGGACAACCGAAAAGATTCCAACGGAGGTACAGCCGCAGCAATGGCAGTAGCAAATTTAGTTCAGGCAACCACTCCTGGCAAAAGCTTGCTTACGATAGGATTTGGGCATTGGCGGGATCAGAGCGCATTTGCACTAGGAGCGTCCCATCGCTTTGATAACAGCTGGACTGTCCGTAGCGCAGCCAGTATCGCACAACGGGGAGGCTCTGGCTTTGCTTTGTCCGCGGGGTACGAATTTTAGTAAGTTGCGATCTGCAAAGCAACTAACGACCGGGAAACGGCTCTATGAAAGTTATCCTGAACGGTGACCGGAGGAGGACTAAGAGGCTGCTTAAGCGGGCCATACGTCTCGACAAAGGATCGATAAAAGAATGGAGGAAGCTATTAAGATTAAGGGGGAAAATGTTTCCTCTTATCTATAATCTCTTCCAGTGAGCTACGGTTCAGCTCCACCTTTTTTGACGAATGCAATTCAGTCTCAACCGATTTGGGGCGGACTCGGACATTTCCGAAAACGGAAGCACCGTTGGCTAACAGCACGCGCCGGTCGTTGTCGCGAAGGACGGAAAGGAAAAAGACCTGTTCATCACGGTGATGCAACACAGGAACTCACGAGGGCTCGTATCACTTCCGAACCAGTATCGCCTGGAGGCATTCGGTAGCGTTATTTTGCCCTTAGCAAAGACTGTATTTGTTTGATGGCGTAATTAACGTTGTACGGCTTCGGAAGAAACTGAGCCCCAGGTGGCAGACAGTCAGGCTCCACCAAATCTCTACCCGATGTCACGATAATTTTCGTTGAAGACCACTGTCGGTGGACATGAGCCGCGAGTATCAAGCCGTTCATTGTTCCAGGCATGTCTATATCGGTAAAGACTAGCTGTATTTCAGGCTGAGTTTCTAAGATCGAGATGGCTTCGTCGGCTGATGCCGTCCCGACAACGGCAAAACCGGCGAATTCAAGTTCGTCAATTATTTCGATGCGAATTATGGCCTCATCTTCGACTACAAGGATTTTGACGCTCTGTAAGTGCAATAGCTTTCTTTCTGACCGTTGCTTGACGGTTTCCTGCGGCGACAGTTCATTACCCCCGCAACCGTTGGATACGTCGACCATCTCGCGGCACTGGCGTGGAATAGAAAGTCTCGCGTTTCGAGAAGAAAGAACTCATTATGCCGGTCGTCCGAAGCGGTGCCAAAGAGCACCAATTACGCGTTTGCTTGGCGTCCCTTATGTGCTGGTATGTGATAGACGAAAATTTGTCTCATCATAATCGTCTCTCATTTGGCATGGCAGCCTACAGTTGTACAACGTTTGACACCGCTAAATACGGTTACGAAGTGCTGAAGATTTTGTTTGCTCGATTTGAGTGCACAGGCTGATCAGCTTGAAAATTGAGTATACTGCCGGCTCCGATCGTTCAGGGGATAGCTTTGGGAGCGACGAAGGTCTTGCCAAGTTGTTTGTCATTGGTTGCAAGGGGGCGTGGTTGCTGCTTTTTCAAGCAGTCATTTCTGCAGTGTAGTCGGACCACAGGCAAAAGGCATCTGCACTGGCGTGGCGCCAGGAGCGGGCTGAGAGTTTATCGGCGGGGACGAAAGATGGTGTTTATCTGATCGTGGGTTGGCAGTAAGCGTCGCGCTTGATGCGGCGATTTGAACCGCCCAAATATCTTCTTCCGTTTTCGCGTTGGCCTATGCGACCCTTCGAGGGCGTTATTCAGGCCTTTATGGGCTCGATGATCCGCATCTGGTGAAAGGTTTTGTATTGGCTTGATGTGCGCAACTTATCCGTCACGACGACGCGTGGCTGACCGAATTGCCTCACCAATCTGGAGAAAAAGCGCTTGGCAGCCTTGGTGTTGCGGCGAGCTTGAACCAGAATGTCGAGTACGTCACCATCGGCATCAATGGCTCGCCATAGCCAGAATCTCTTTCCCCTGATCGTGATGACGGCTTCATCGATTTGCCACTTGTCTTTTGGCTTTGGTCGGTCCCTACGGACACAGTCGGCAAAATGGCGGCCAAATCGATTAGAGCGTTTCCCTTTCAAGTTGGATCGTCTCCGCACGAGTTGAAGTAATTCTGAGCCTCTTGCGGTTCGACCAGATCAATCAACTTGCCGATGCGATCCCAAAGCCCAGTGACTGTTCTCTCGGCAGCCTTTCGTAAAAGCGCCTTCAGCTTAGAGAAGGCCTTTTCGATGGGGTTGAAGTCTGGGCTGTAGGGCGGAAGGAACATCATTGTCGCGCCGACCGCCTCGATCAACTCCCTTGCTGCGGGCCGTTTGTGGCTGGACAGATTATCAAGGATAACAACGTCACCTGGTTTCAATGTAGGAACCAAAACCTGAGCGACATACGCCTCGAACCAGTCACCGTTGATGGGGCCGTCGATGACAAGTGGCGCGACCATTCCCGTGTTGCGCAGCCCCGCAATCAATGTGGTCGTCTTGCGATGACCGTGAGGAAAACCCATCCGCAACCGCTCACCTTTGCGGCATCGCCCATGACTACGGGCCATATTGCTCGCCGTCCAGGTCTCATCGATGAACACGAGCCGCTCTGGATCGAGATCGAGTTGCTCCTCAAACCAGCATTGCCGCTTTTCCAGAACGTCCGGACCGCTTTGCTCTACCGCATGCCCAGTCTTTTTTTGCGCGTTTGTTCGTGCCGGACAAGAAAGCGATGCAATGCCGACTTGCTGATTACGATGCCTTGGGCAGCCAAGTCATTGCGGAGTTCGAAAAGGGTGCCATCCCGGTGCGTGCCGAGCCAGGTCATGATCAAATCGGCATGGGCTTCTGTTTTGTAGGAATTGCGGTCACCGCCCAGTGGACCGGGTCGAACATTTCCCTGCTGGAGTTGCAGGTTACGCCAACGGCTAACGCTGGCTGCGCTCACACCGAAACGCTCAGCAGCCTCTCGATGCGATGCGCCGCCGTCAACGGCGGCAAGGACACGTATGCGAAGATCAATGGAAAGGGCTCGCGACATATCTGCCGACCTCCATCGGCAGATAGCTTGAAACAGAAAGTCACCGATTTGCAAAGCCATCCGATTCAATCAGTCAGGGAAACGCTCTGATCCAGACGCGAACTGTTTCCCAGCTGACAAGCACGCCACGCTCAGCAAGAACATCTTCCACATCCGCTGTGCTCAACGCTAATCGGTGATAGGTCCAGACAGCATACGCAACAATCTCACGCGGAAAACGAAACCCCTTCAACCGGGGAAAGGAGCTGGGTAATTTCATCGCGTATTGATAGCCCAAACGCACAGCTCAAACAACTTGCCAATACCCTGTTGAACCGGTCATAGACCGAATAGATAACTGCTGCTACCGTGTCGCTTTCAAGCTTTACCACTTTTGCAACCGCTGATGTGCGCGTGTAATCGGCATTGCCCATCCGGAAGCTGAAACTCAAATCTTGACTTGGTTCCGACAACTCTTGTTCCATATCCCCTAAACACGGTAAAAATGGCTCAGTGCACAATTCACTTGCTGTCGGCCGTTTGTGGCTGGATAGATTATCGAGCATGAAGCGTCGCATCTTGAACTTGCTAAAACAAGAGTCGTAGCCGCCCGCAATTCCAACGTGTCCCATGAAACAGAGAATGGGTTGAACTACCTGACCGTAATTTGATACCTGCAACGACGCCATGTGTAACAGTATCTTCTTAGATTGTATCGGTACTAACTCTTATGTCTGAGTAAGCATTGTTGCTAACCGTGGATTGGACACCCAACAGTGTTGTGAATCCGACTTCGTACGCTAGCGACACTATTACGTCAATTGACCTTAGAACCGCTCTGCTTTTTGGACAAATAAATAGTATTCTGCTGGACTAAGCAGGGTACCACAGGAGCCATATCTTGAAACGTTCTAAACTTTGTACAATGTCCATGTTGCAGAGATGCTCTTTACCAGCCGCAATGATCGTCTGCGGGGCGGTATTGGCATGGGTGGTTCGTATAACTGGAATGATGACAAGTATTCGATCTATGGAGAAGGTCTCGTCAATACCAGCGTCAACAATTTTGGGGACATTTATACACTTAAGGGCAATCGTGGCCTCCGTGTAAAGTAGTAAGCTGACGCTTCTAGACAAGCGACGCACCCCTTCCGTTGCTGCCGCGCTGCCCGTTCGAACTCAACATAACCCGGCTAGACGGACCTGGCCTTGTAGCGTTAGAGCGGATTTCGACCGTTATGAATCTATGAGGGTTCCCAAAAGAGCATGATTTTTGATTCAGAAACCATACTGGTAAAGGAGGCCAGTATGGATGAGTTAGCCTTTGTCGTACCGCTTATTGGCTGGTTAGTTTTGGTCACTGGTATTTATCTGGCATCCGCAATAGGCGACGCATCAGGGGTGAAAGACAATCGAAGCATTGTCATTGATGAAGTCGCAGCCTTTTTGCGTGGGCGTCACTGGTTTGCGCTTGCCACTTTCGCGGCGCTTTTCCTGCTGATTGATCGCATCAAGCCATGGCCTTTTTACTATCTGGAAAATCTGCCATCCGGCTATGGCGTTATGGTCGATGATCTGGGCCCGGCTCTCTTGTTTGGCGTGGTTTTCTATCTTGCACTTTCATTGTGGGATAAAGCCCGCGATGCCCGACCCAATTTCCTGTCCCAGCAAAATTTCAGACAGACATGTTTCCGAAAATCGCCTTGTGGCTTTCGGAGTGCATTCTTATTCGTTGCTGCGCTGTTCCACAGCGTGGCTTTTCCGTTTACCCCATAATAGAAGGATTGGCCAAACCCTTTTGGGTGGCCTTTACATTCCATGATTTTCGAATGGATGTCCGATCCAGCCGCCTGGGCAGGCCTTGCCACGCTGATCGTGCTTGAGATCGTTCTTGGTATTGATAATCTGGTCTTTATCGCCATTCTGGCCGATAAATTGCCTGAGCATCAGCGTGAGCGCGCCCGACTGATCGGTCTGAGCCTCGCGTTGATTATGCGTCTTGGCTTGCTCGCTTCTATCGCCTGGATTGTCACGCTGACAGCGCCATTGTTCTCAGTTGCTGGCTTGGAAATATCAGGGCGCGATCTGATCTTGCTTTTTGGTGGTGCCTTCCTTCTGTTTAAAGGGACGATGGAACTGCATGAGCGGCTGGAAGGGCATACCGGTCATAAAAGCGGTAAGATTGAACATGCTATGTTCTGGCAGGTGCTTGTTCAGATCGTGGTACTTGATGCCGTTTTCTCGCTTGATAGTGTCATCACAGCTGTTGGCATGGTTGATGATCTTTCGGTGATGATGATCGCGGTTATTGTCGCTGTTGGCGTGATGCTGATTGCATCCAAGCCATTGATGGCTTTTGTTTCCAAGCATCCCACGGTTGTTATTCTCTGCCTCGGCTTCCTGATGATGATCGGCTTTTCGCTGATCGTTGAAGGTCTTGGTTTCCACATTCCGAAGGGCTATCTTTATGCGGCTATTGGTTTCTCGGTGCTGATTGAGGCCTTCAATCAGTTAGGCCGACGCAACCGTGAGCGCTTTATGAGCACAGTTGATATGCGGGAGCGCACAGCCAATGCGGTGCTTTCGCTGCTTGGTCGCCGCCACGGCGATGCTTCCCTTGGTGAAGCAGCAGATGTGATTGCGGAACGCGCTACCGAAGGCGAATTGTTTACGTCCGTTGAGCATGAGATGATTGAAAGCGTACTGGCGCTGGCAGATCGTCCTGCAAAATCGGTTATGACGCCCGCACCTGACATTGACTGGCTGGATATGGAAGACAATCAGGATGAACTACGCCGCCAAGTGCTGTCGTCCAGTCATTCCCGTTTTCCGGTTGCCAAAGGGGGTCTCGACAACTTTGTCGGCGTAGCGATCGCAGGCGACATCCTCCGCGATCTTGTTGAAACTGGAACGATCGACTTCAGCCGGTTAATGCGCCAGCCTCTGGTGGTTCACGAAAGCATTAGCGCATTGCGGCTTCTCGAACATTTACGCCAGTCGCCTTTGCAAGTTGCTATCGTGCTTGATGAGCATGGGTCGGTGGAAGGCATGGTCACGCCAACCGATCTTCTTGAAGCCATTGCCGGTGAGTTTGCTGACGATGACGAAGATCAGTTGACCGTTATTCATGAAGAAGATGGCGCACTCCTAGTCGATGGATGGATCGACATCCGCCATGTTTCTCGCCTCCTTGAGATAGATCTCGTTGACGACACAGATCGCTATTCTACGCTTGCAGGCTTGATGCTCTGGCAGTTGGGGCATTTGCCTCAACCACGAGAAACTGTGCATCTTGGAGAATTGATCTATGAAGTCGTGAGCTTAGATGGTCGCAGCATCGAAAAAGTTCGCATCCGAAAACTAAGTCTGGAGTGAAGAAACGGAATGGCTGGTTGAGGGGTATTAAGCCTCTGACAGCTGGAATGGTTAGCGGTGGTTGCAGGAATGTAACCATCACCACGTGACATAGATTTTTAGAGAAAGAGGCTGCGCTGGATTTAACGGAGATCGTTTGGGTTAAGTTACGCGGCCATGGCTGGTTCGTCCAGCACGGCATATATCGTTCGTCGGCCTCGGCGGGCGGAATGTTTCCGATAGCCTCGAAAAGGCGGCAGTTGTTGAACCAGTCGACCTATTCGAGCGTGGCGAACTCACCGCTTCGACGTTGCGCCATGGTCCTCGTCGATGGATGACTTCTGCTTTGTAAAAGGCCGTTGATCGTTTCAGCGAGAGCGTTGTCGTGACCGTCACCGACGCTTCTGATAGACGGCTCTATGCCTGCCTCCGCCAGTCGCTCGGAATACTTGATTGACACGAATTGCACGCCTCTATCGGAATGGTGGATGAGCTCGCCGCGATAGATTGGCCGCCGATCATGAAGTGCCTGGTCCAGAGCGTCCAAGACGAAACCTATATGGGCTGTCCGGCTCGCTCGCCAACCGCCGATGCGGCGAGCGAAGGCATCAATGACGAATGCGACATAAACGAAGCCCTGCCAGCTCGCCATGTATGTGAGGTCCGAAAGTGAGAGCATATTCGGTGCTGGAGCCTTGAAGTCGCAACTGACGTGGTCGAGGGGATAGGAGCAGAGGTGTTCGCCGTCGTGGTTTTGACAGGCTTGCCGGGAATGATGCCCTGAAGCCCCATCATTCTCATGAGCCTTGAACAGTGCAGCGAGCGATATCCAAGCCTTCGCGCTGCAACTGTCGCAAGACTTTTCGTTCGCGGGCCCATAGGCGGCCCACGTCCGTGCGCTTGACGATAACCGCATAATAGGTTGACGGGGCAATCGGGAGCCTGCAGATCGGCTCGTCTCCGAGCACCGAGCGATGTTCGTCGATGAAGGAGACCATCGCGTCAGTGGGCGGTCGAGCTCCGCCTAGGTGAAATACGCCGCGTCACTTGGCAAACCTGCACGTTAGCCGCTATCGATGATATTGCCGCCCAGCGCGATGAATGCTCGGTTTCATGTTCCGTTACCATCAATACGGCACGAGCACGGACTGCAGGATAGAATTTGTTCGTCGTCTGGCTTGTCATAGACCCCACATCTCACCGGTTGGGGTCTCCGGTAAATCCGGGGCGGTTCAAAAGTCAGATCTACGCCTGCCAGGGAATCGGTGCCGGTTGCAACTCATTTGCGTTGTTTTTGATGCGGGTGGAGCTGATGAGGCCGCCAATCAAACGGATTCTCGTAATATCCGTGGCCAACGCCGCGGTGATAAGTATTTGCCTTGCGTAGCAACAATGCAGCCGCACCACATCAGCCGCTGTGCTCAATCTTTATATAGTTGGGTTCCTTGACTATGGAGTGGCGCGGACTGTGGAGCCAAGCAATGTGTGACTGTGAGCGTTCGTATCGATACGAGCCCCAATTTTCCAGCGCGCATGAAAGTGCCGGATTGTTATAAGGGAGTCAGTGCCACAGGCGATTGAACTGTATACAACTTGAAAGGACTGGTTACGGCCGAAAGCTTCCAACAATTGAACGCGCAGAAGCGGAACGGCATTTAATGGCATTTTTACGTGGTGCCCGACTGTAAACCACACGATGAATACAAAACGTTTGCAGTTTTTCTTGCTCAGTGTCTTTCACGTGGTGATCGGTTCAGGCACCGCGCTTCGGCGAACATTGCCATAGATGAGGTCATTGCGCATCTGGTCTTAGGACTTGTCATCACCGTCATCGTAGCATTTGGGGCCCTGATCCGAAAGGTTGAAAGCACCCAAATCCATTCACAAGATTGCCCTGTAACGGTACGACACTTATGTCGGATTTCCTGAAGTGTGTAAATCGACAGCCTAAGTCTACCGAAAGCATACCTGACATGATCAAGCGCGGTTATTTGAACCACAAACGAAAAAGCATCCTAAAATCCGGCATTTGCCTGAATTCGGTTTTGTGGGCCGTTTTGTTCAGTCATGCTGCTTTGGCCCAGGAGCGTAGAGAGGGCACCCCTTCCGGATCCTATGTGACAGCCCGCGAGCCCGTGAATACGACGATTTGGCTGAACGACGCCGAATATCTCGCAAACTGGGGGCTTAAACTCACCGGCTTTCATGCAGCTTATACTGCTGGCGCGTATGGTCAGGGCATTAAAGTCGGCGTGCTCGATGATGGAACCTGGGCAGGACACGCCGAATTTAGCATGCGCAATAACCTGGAGAGGTTCGACGACCCATTTGAGGCAAACGGGGTTCCCACGATCGGACCCTCAGGAACCTTGAATAATCACGGTCTACACGTTGCTGGAATAATTGCAGCAAACCGTGATGGTCACGGAATGCATGGTGGAGCATTTCAGTCGACCCTGTATGCTGGTGTGGGCGCTCATGTGGGCTCGAGGCTGACGCAACCTGGCGCCGCCCAGGCTATCATTTCGAGTGGTGTTGCTTTCGTGAACAACAGCTGGGGGAATGATTACGAGAGAGACTTAAGCCACCTATTTCCCGGCTTGCCAACTGAACCAATATCTAAGTACGAGATCCCGTTTACTATTGATGCCGACGGAAGCGCTCAAATATCGCAACACGGTCCAGATATCTTCACATCAAATAAGGTCTCCACGCATTTACTTTCCGGAAGTAGGGTGATGCTGGAGACTATGCTGGATGTTGCCCGTTCTGGCATCGTAAATGTGTTTTCGACCGGCAATGATCCGCATGCCAACAATCTATTCAGAGGCGTGTCACCTGGACCACTGACCGTCACTTTACCGAATGTGCTGGCGAATGGGGCATCGTTACTGGAGCAGAGTGTCTCTCCCGTTGGTGAGCGCTATATGAGGTTACAGGCCCGCTTCAGTTTGATCAGCAACTTATCTCTCGATACGACGGCAAAGCTTGCTGCTTTCAGAAGTCTCGCGGACGAGGTCGATGGACTGGACACTGTGGCCAAAAGCGACGCGCGAATAATCCGGTTCGCTGATCACTTGCGGCTTCTTGTCGAACCTGCTGAAGGTGCGAATACCGGTTTTGAAAGACTCCAGCAGCTTCAGCTGGACGCGGGTTGGAAAGATGCTGATTCTGCAGCACTTCGGCCGTTGAAAGCACTACAGGCCAGTTTCACGAGCAGAGTTTCGATTACGGAGAGCGATGTCGAAGACTACCTCACTGACGCAAAAGATCGCCTCGACAACATGGATTCCCAGTCTAGGCTCCATCCGTCGGTTGTCGCGTTTCAAACGGAATTGGCAAACCTTGAGGCAGCAGGTGACCTTTACCGAGCAGGAAAGTTCGAGCCCGGACCCGAAGACCGGGAGTTCCTGACGAGTGTACGCACACAAGACGATTTTCGGGAGATAGAGAAACGCTGGTTGGCGGTGACAAATCTCAGCAATGATGAGCGTATCACCTCGAACTCACTGATATGCGGTCCGGCGAAGTACTACTGCATCTCTGCGCCTGGTGGTTCGTATTCGCAATCGGCACAGGCCGAAGACATTGGTACCCCAGCAGTTCCTTCAGGCTTTGTCACCTTTGATCAGCATGGTGCCGTACTAGGAGATAAGGTTCGACC
The DNA here is from genome assembly GCF_029909885.1 of Ochrobactrum sp. AN78. Classification (NCBI taxonomy): domain Bacteria; kingdom Pseudomonadati; phylum Pseudomonadota; class Alphaproteobacteria; order Hyphomicrobiales; family Brucellaceae; genus Ochrobactrum; species Ochrobactrum sp. AN78. The sequence continues at coordinate 302,217 of NZ_JASAMU010000005.1, read as the reverse complement.
AGTCGACTACCAGATATTCAGCCTAGGTATCACCAGCAATGCGCCTTCTGGAAGTTCAAATCACCAGATCAAGGAAGCCGCGGTTTCTGCCTACCAGATGTTGGGCGGCACATCGATGGCAGCGCCACACGCTACTGCAGGATTGGCAGTCGTACAATCACGCTTCCCCTACCTCGATAATTCCCAGGTCAGGGATACAGTACTCTCAACGGCCAAGGACCTTGGCGCTCCTGGTATTGACCGGGTCTATGGCTGGGGCCTGTTAGATGTTGAGAAAGCTATGGGTGGCCCCGCGCAGTTATGGCAGTTGAAAAAAGATTATGATCTAACATTCGCAGAAGAGCGTGCTGCGGAAAAATATAATTCCATTGTTGCGAAGGCCGATTTTCTGTCACGGGATTTGCCGCGGATCATCAGCCAGGTCAACAGTGAAACAGCACCACTTATTGCGGCCCATACGGAACTGGCGTCAAGGATTAACGACACGATTGCCGAGGCCAGAGCGGCTGAAGCCCGCGCACTGTCGGCGCGTGATCAGTCGCAGCTCGATGACGCTCGGACTCAGGCTACGCTTGCCCAGACGAAATTTTCAGAAGCTCAAACATTGATAGATGAGGCAGGGAAAATTGCAGCGGAAGTTCAGCGAAAAGCAGCCGCCGGACAAGAGGCACAAAACCGCGCACGGACGGCTGAACTGACTCGCGATCATCCCAACGAGCCCGAAGATACGACTGCTTCGGCGTTCGACTATTATGACTTTCGTGTTGATCTTCCGGGGGCACGAACCGAACATTGCGATTCGGAAGCCTGTGTCGCGGACTATTGGACCAACGACATTTCCGGTCCAGGCGGACTGACGAAGCTGGGCAAGGGCGCGTTGGCCCTCGTCGGAGACAATACCTATGAAGGTGGAACCCGCATTGATGGCGGCGTTCTGCAGCTTGGTATGGGTGGGACGAGTGGCAGTGTGCAGGGCAACATCCTCAATAACTCGGTCATGGCATTTCATCGATCAGATGAGTGGGTGTTTCACGATGTTATCAGCGGGACGGGTTCAGTTGGTGTTTATGGCGGCACGCTACGTTTGACCGGTGCCAACATCTACAGCGGTGACACGACTGTGTCCGGCGGAGCCTTGGCGATTGACGGCAGCATTGCATCCACGGTGAATGTCAGGAAAGGTGGTAGACTGGGCGGAACAGGACGTCTCGGTGCTCTAAATGTGAATGAAGGCGGCGTGGTCGCACCAGGGAATTCTGTTGGGACATTAAAGGTCGTTGGCGATGCCCGTTTTGAACGGGGCAGCATTTTTGAAGTTGAGATTGCACCTGATAAAAGTAGCGCCGACCGACTGGAAGTGAACGGTACAGCCACACTGCTTGGTGGAACAGTTGCTGTCCGTATGGAAGGTGATACATACCTGCTGGACCAGATTACAACAGAAGGGTTATTTTCTCACCGGTTTGACATCCTCACTGCGGGAAATGGCGTAACGGGTCGCTTCGAAGGCGTGACGCCCCAATACAATTACATCACCGCTCAGCTCGACTATGCTGACCAACACAAGGTAATGCTTCATTTCGATTTGACTGAGGAGGCCAAATCGGAAGACGCAAGGAGACTGCAGGCAGAGCTGGATGAACGGCAGCGCGAACTGGGCGCTCTGGTCGATGAAGGGGGTGGGGCGGTTGAAGAGGCTCCCGTCTCGCCGCTCCCCGGGAGTGATTCAACCGACCAAACAGCGGCCGCTTCGCAGACGCAGGCGGTGCTGACCGAGCCGCTGGCGGATCTCGCCACTTCTCATCAGGGTTCTGAGGCCGAGCCTTCTGTTTCTCAGCCGGTTGGTGAAACTGACGTTATCCAATCCACAGCGGAACTGCCAGCCATTCCAGTTGAGGCAATTGACGAACTTTCCGACCGACCCACGGCCACACCGATCACAGAAGACAAGATGCAGCCGCTGGTGGAAGCGGCTTCCCAGGCCGACACAATCTCGGAGCTGGAAGCTGATATAGAGCGCAGAAAGCTGGAACTGTTCGAACTGCGCTTTCGCGAACTCGACCTCTTCGACGTAACCACACCAAATCAAGAGGCAGTGGGTGAAGGTGTGAAGTCTCTGGGGCTGAACGACGACAATCCGCTTGTTGGCAGGTTGCTAAGATCCAAGCTGGGGGAACGAGCCAATTTCGATAGCTTGAGCGGTGAAGTGCATGCGACCCTGGCAGGCGTTCTGGCGGCAGGCGGCAATCATGCCTCCCGGGCGGTCCTCAACCGTCTGCATTCTGCTTTTAACGAAGTTGATACGTCGGCGAGAATTCCGACAATAGCTTTGCCGTTCGGCGAGATAACGGAAGTTGAGCAATCAGGTCGCAGCCCGTTCAGCGCGATTGAAACTACGCGCGCGCGCCCGTCAGCCTGGGGCCAAGCTTATGGCGGACAGCTCAACACTGACAGCAACGGTAACGCGACGGGTTATACCAGCAACACCGGAGGATTGGTTGCCGGTATCGACGGTCTTAATGAGGATTGGAGATTGGGATTGCTGCTGGGATATGGCAGTACCTCGTTGGAGACCGGGCAGGGCTGGGCGTCAGCTGACAGTCACCGTTTCGGCATTTATGGTGGCACCCAAATGGGGGTACTTTCTGTGCGGCTTGGTGCGAATGTCGCTTGGCACCAGATTGAGACTGTTCGTCAGGCGTATTGGTTCGGTCTCACAGAGACGAACGACGCCGCTTACGCAGCCCGATCAATTGAACTGTACGGCGAACTCGGATATCGCCTTGACACCTCTTATACTACTTTCGAGCCGTTCCTCGGGATTGCACATGTTCATCTGGAAACGGAAGCCTTCAAGGAGTCGGGCGCTATCACAGGACTTTCAAGCAGTTCGGATAGTAATGGTCTCACAGCTACAACAGCCGGGCTTCGTGCGTCGCATGAATTCCTGTCCAGCGATGCGGCGACATTGACCGCACGCGGAATGATCGGCTGGACACATTATTTCGGTAAAACCACGCCTCAAACTACCGTTGGCTTTGGAGGTGGCGAAAAATTCGCCATCCACGGACTGCCGGTTGCGCGAGACGCGATCGACGTTGAACTGGGCCTCGATATAGGTCTTTCCAAAGCAACTAGCATTGGGATCAGCTACACAGGCCAATTCTCGGGACGAGCTGTAAGCAGTGGAGGGATGGCAGACCTTCGGATCAAATTCTGAAAATGCCACGCGCGAGCAGCGGGACAGCAGAGCTCCTAGGACGTGCACTCATAAATAGGCTAGTTATTTGAATGGATTGGTGATTCAAATAACCTCAAAACTGGGGGTGTTTGATGTCACGTCGTCGTTATGAATTGACAGAACGCGAATGGTCGATTATTGCGCCGCTGTTACCGTGCAAACCTCGTGGCGTGCCACGCGTTGATGATCACATGGTACTCAATGGCGTGCTGTGGCGCTTTCGCACCGGATCGTCATGGTCCGAAATCCCTGAACGCTATGGTATAGCAACGACCTGCTATAACCGATTTGTTCGATGGTGTCGTGCCGGTGTCTGGGATAGGCTGCTGGAAGCTGTTCAGAGGCCTATGACGGCGATATCGTGATGATCGACAGCACCTGTGTTCGTGTTCACCACCATGGAACAACAAGGAAAAAAGGGGATGCCGACGATGTTTGCATGGGACGTTCCCGTGGCGGCCTCACAAGCAAAATCCACGCAATTGTTGATGCAGAAAGCCGTCCGATCAATCTTGGCCTGACGGGCGGTCAGGTTGCTGACTGTTGACAGGCAGAGGCTCATAGAACGCATCAAATAGGCGGCGCACTGCTCGCTGACAAAGCTTACGATACCGATAGCATCAGGAAGAAAGCCGCAGAACGAAATGCATGGGCAAACATTCCACCCAAATCCAACCGCCGAGATATCTTCGCGTGCTCGCCATGGGTTTATCGTCAGAGAAATCTGGTCGAGCGCTTCTTTAACCGCATCAAACACTATCGTGGCATCGCAACGCATTACGACAAAAACCCGGCCAACTTCCTCGCAGCTGTCAAACTGATCGCCGTGCGCATCTGGTGCACCAGTTTATGAGCCTACGACGTAAGCTACAGGGTGTTGATTGCCGCTAAGAAGTGACCCAAGGGGGGTGCGGACGAAAACTTGGACTATCATGGAGGGAGTTCATGTATTCCTACGAAGATCGGGTGCGAGCCGTTGCGCTTTACATCAAGCTTGGCAAACGCCCGAAAGCGACTATTCGGCAGTTGGGCTATCCAAGCAAGAATGCTTTGAAGGGCTGGTACCTGGAATATGAGCACCACTTGATCTGCGTTTAGGATTTGCGCCCCGAGCCCCGCCTCACAGTCCCGATTTCAATCCAATAGAGATGGCATTCTCAAAACTAAAAGCAAATCTGCGTGCAAAAGCCGAACGCACGGTCGAAGCTCTATGGATGCCGTTGGCCAAGTCATGCGACAGCATCGTTCTCGCGATCTAAAGTCATTGCGGTCCCCGCCACCGGAAGGGAACTACCGAATACGGACGCCGCCAAAATTTGAGGGAAGTTTATGGACTCAGATCAATCAAGTACCATGTGTCCTTGAAATAATCATTCAGGCTTCTCAACGGTTGCGCCCGCCGCCCTCAGACCCACCGCAATGCTGTCAATGACATCTTCAGAGACGTTGTTGTGACGGAAATCGAAATAAAGGTGGCTCTCGTAATTAGGGCGAAGCTCGTGGAGTTTTAAAAGCCATGCGCGCGCTTCTTCCAAACGGCCGCACCTCGAATAGGTAATGGTGCGGATCAACGGAACAAGATAGTAGTCGGATACGCCTACACGTTCGATGAACTTGATGGCACTATCGCAGTCACCCATAAAGTAGGCCCTGTAGGCAAGCGACAGGAAAGCCAGACCCACTTCTTCTTTTGTCTGCTCAATTCCGCTTTCGACAAGTCTCAATCCTTCCTCGACCCGACCGATATTCATGAACGCATTTCCGATACGGATTTTCAAATGAGGATCCCTGTACTGATCAAGAATCCGATGCGCAATTGCGGTGAAAGCCGGCAAGTTCTTACTGTTATACATTTGATACATCGCCGCCTGTTCGGCGAGCAGCGACTGTGGCGCAAGCATTTTGGATTGGGTGGCTGCGTGATCGAGTTTTGCAGCAAAGCTTGATGTATCTTCCCCAAATGACGCAGTCCGGCGCCCCATGCGATAATAGATCTGCGCCAAAACCGCCCATGCTTCGGCATTATTTGGTTGCTGTTCTACGGTTTGCTCAAGACAGTCCATGACATCTTTCTGAAAGACCGAATGATAGATGAGAGCCAGCCGCTGGGGTTTCGTCAAACATCCGCGCTGATCGGTCGTTCCATCATACAAAATACCGATGATAGTGGGTATTGCGCCCTCCATGCCAAGTACCTTTCCCGCAAGATAGTCTACCGTACTGTCAATTGTCGCGTTAGCCGCCAAAAACTCCTCGGACGCCCAGGCAACTTCCCTGGACCTAAAATCATCCAATTGCCACACAATCGAAAGTTGCTGGTTAGCCTCTCTGACATGGGCATTGAGAACAAACACGTCGCTGTTCGTTTCTGCACCCACTATTTTATCGTCATTTCCGTCGCGTCCGTCAACAATCCTGGCATTACCGTAGCCCTTAAGGTGAGAGACCAGGAGTTCGGTCAGACCCTGCGCCATATGGGCCGCAGCTGGCAATTCTGAATAGGACGTCACAGGCGCCACCACCAACACCGGTTGCCCGCCAGCATTGATGACGGCTTTGTTTTCTAAAACGGCATAATAAATTACCAGCGCTGAGACGGTGATTAAAAGAAGAATGGCAAGTAAGGCTGATAAGAGCCGTACGCTCACAGGAATACGGCTCTTTGCCGGAGGCGCGTAGACACTAACATCCGCCCTTGGCGCTGAGATCACCTCAGAAACATGAACCGTCTTGGTCGGCAATTGCGTGAAGACCGGGACATAACGCCCCTTTGGCAAGGTGATCCGAACACCAGTTTCGTTGGCACTTACATTGTTGTAGCGATCAAGAGCGGAACGAAGCCGGTTGGCACTTGTGCGCACAATAGGATCCAGCGAGGCGTCGAAATCGTTCTTGCGACCGAACACCTCAACAGCAATCGAGTAAGATTTTATTCGATCTGCGCGTCCTTCCAGTGTTTCACTGACAATGTAAGATAGAAAAGCCCGCATACGTTCGGCATTGGCGAATGGCTCAGAGGCAAAAATGTTTGATAACTCACGATTGATTGACGCAATATCGATCTCAGGACGATCACGACTACTCATTATTAGCGAACTCCAGGGCGAAGCGGAACTACAAATTATCACTTCTATTATTGTTGGGAAAGTATTCGTCCTCGCAAAAGATTCTATAAAGGCTTATATGGAACCGAGCAAAACTGACCTGCCTGGCTCAGGAAAGAACAAGATGAACTACCGATTGTGAAGTGCTTCGAGCATAATTTCCCTTGAGTTCGACGTATTTAGCAGCCTTTACTCCAGCCAAAACGATCGGAGACAACCGGTGTCTCCATAAGTTTTGTGTGCCCACGAACGCGGTCTGATAAGCACAAAGTATTTAACTGCGGCTAATGGAAAGTTTCAGATAGAGACAACCTATTCGATAACGTAACATACGCTATGACAGGCCTATTTTGAAACTCGGGGAAGGGTGATCTTGCGGATCAATCAATTGCCGCGAGTGCGTCTGCCAGCCCGGCCAGCGGAGCGTTAAGCTGGACCCTCCCTTTTGAAGCGGAGGAATAGCTGATTTTAACTACGGATTCCTTCTTGATTTGCTCACGCATTACTCGCCCCACAGGAAGAAACGCCATACATAGCATCTGGTCGCAGCCAGTGATCTTTACGTCGACAGGAGCTCTTGCTTCAGCGACATTGAACGTGACTGGCTCATCAGCGACTGTGTCATGTCGAAGCCGCATGATCATTGTCGGATCTCCATCCTTTGTCGCAGACAGCGACCAGCTGAAAATCATATCGCCGCTTTCATCGACAATTGATTGACTCACATTGCAGATCCTTTGCATCGAAACGAGATCTTCATCGCAGATCAGCGTCCAGTTTTCGAAGGGTCGGATAACCCGCTGGTAGTTGCCCAGTGTCGACTGTGGCGGAATGACTACCTCTGAAGGCTTGACCGTATAGGACTGCGCTGCTGCCGTGCCGTCTGCGAGAAGCGAAATCGCCAAGGTTGCCGGAATGAGGTAACTCAATGTCTGCGAGCGAACACGCATGGAGGTTTCCTTAATTGAGTGTGATGCTAACACCGGCACCTACCCCGAACTGTCCAGCGCTCGTGACCCCGGTCACATTTGCGCGGAGATTTCCTGTTTCACTCGTATATCCCACCCCGAAAGCAGCAGCACCTGCTCCACGCCAGGCCCCTGCACCCATCGCCACGCTCAGTTTGCCTGGGTTATCGTCAAATCGCAGGGATGATGCCGCCAGTCCAATGGCCGCGGCTCTACGCGCTTCCCCTCGAACCTCACTAATGCTCGAATTCAGGCGATTGAAGCCCTCATCAACCGCACCGGCGAGAGAGCCGACCGCTTCATTCACGTTGCGTTCGAGTGTCACGATGTCGCCCGAAATACCGGAAGCAACCTTGTCCGTATAATCCATAGAAGTTGAGAGCGTCTTGCCGCCAACTTGATCGGCGTAGCTCCGGCTCTCATTTATAACCGCAACCTTTGTCTGATCAGTGTGGGCACGAGCCTGTCGGGCGTATTCTGCGTCCTGAGCGTCGATTTCCTGTCGAGCTTCACTCAATTGCCGGAGGTTTACTGCATCCGTGGCATTCTTCGCATCAGCCACGTTTCCAATCACTACCGGAGCATTGGGATCACCCCCAAAAAGTGTGACCTTGTTTGCCCGGGTTCCATCAGCCTTCTTATCGTAGGTCAGGCTACCGGCCTGTAATTCGGCGAGGTCATCGACCCGATTGTTGACCGTGCCTATATTTCCGTCGAGCGCCGTCAAGGCCTCGCCCGTGTTGCCATAGCTTATTGGTGCCTGCTTCACTCCGTCGGCGCTTATTGCCGCCACCTGGTAAGAAGGTGCGTTAACGGTTCCATCGGGATTCACCGACGCCCCGCCGCCGAGAGCAGCGGCGGCAGACTGTGACGCCGCCGCAATGCGACCTGCTACTGTCTCGTTGGCACCAATCCCGACAAGTTGTGCTTCGGCCTTCTGCGCCAGCGTCAGCGCATCATCCGCCGTCTCCTGCGCATTACCGGCAGCTCCAAGTGCTGCATTCGCCGTGTTCTGTGCCGCATGCGCCTCATCGTTGACCGCTTCCAACTGACTGAGATTGACTGCATCCGTTTCGTTGACACCCGCCGACACATTAGCGATGCGGTTCGTATCAGAGGCGAGCCGTTTAGCATTGAACGCGCCCTCCTGCTCATCCCACAGCAGGCTGTCCTCCGCCAAATCGTTGACACGATTATTGACGACACCAAGACTACCTTCCAACCCCTTAAGAGCATCACCCGCATTGTTGTAGATGGTCGGATTACCCGCAACCGTCCCGTCCGGTTCAATGGCGGCAATTGCGTAAGCAGGCGCGTTAACGGTACCATCGGGGTTGAGTGTCGCCCCACCGCCAAGTGCCGCAGCCACCGAGCTTCCCAACTCATCGAGCTGGCCGCGGTTCACCGCGTCGCTCGCGTTCACACCATCCGCAACCCCGGTTAAAGTCCGGTCGCGTGCGACGCTGGCAGGCGTTCCATCCTCATTAAACACCGGCGCTCCGTCAGGTCCCGTCACCGGCGTTCTGCCAGCAAAATTCACCTCTGTGGCATCCGATCCCGAGCCAATCTGGATCTGACCATCAGGATTCACATTCAACAGGGTAAAGGCTTCGTCAATCCGCTGATCAACCGTTTTCAACTGGCTTAGATTTACAGCATCCGTATCAGCAACACCGGCCGCAACATTAGCAATCCGTTGAGGCGCATCCCCCCGCTCCGCAGTAAACGAATTGTCTTCGTCACTCCACAGCAATGCGTTTTTATTCAGCTTTTCAATTGCTTCGCCTTGCTCGACGGCGATACCCGCCAAGTTGATTACATTCTCGCCGATGGCATCAAGCGCATCCCCGACATTGTTGTGCGTGGCGGAAGTGCCCACCGATGCATCATCCCCAATCGTCTGAACTGAATAACTCGGAAGAATTGCCGTGCCGTCTGCTCCAACAGCCGCGCCGCCGCCGAGTCCAGCCAAAGCGGTGACTCCCTTACGGTCAGCGTCGTTCGCTGCGGCCTGGGCTGCCTCCGCTGCGCCTTGCGCCGTCGCGGCCGCAGTCTGTGCGCCTTCTGCCGTAGTTTGTGCGGTGTTGGCGGCAGTCTGCGCTGCTTCCGCCGTACCCTGCGCCGTATTGGCTGCAGTCTGCGCAGCGTTGGCCGTACCTTGTGCTGCCGCAGCCGCAGTCTGTGCGCCTTCTGCCGTAGTTTGTGCGGTGTTGGCGGCGGTTTGGGCTGCTTGTGCAGCTCTCATGGCGCCCTCTGCCTCTTCGCCGAGCGCCTCGAGTTGGCTGACATTCACCGCATCGGTTGCAGCAACACCGGCGGCAACATTGGCGATCTGCTGTGGTGCCCCATCGCGTTCTGCTGTAAAGGCTCCTGCACCGTCGTCCCAGAGCAAAGCGTTCTGCTGAAGCGCCGCAATGTCTGTGCCTTGCTCGCCCACAGCGCCTGCCAGATTCACAATATTGTCGCCGATAGCGTCGAGCGCCCCGCCAACGTTGTTGTGGGTCGAGCCTGCTGGCGCAATTGTGCCATCCGCGTTGATAGTGGCGACCTCGTAGCTTGGGGCCGTTACCGTGCCGTCCGCTGCCACGCTGGCCCCGCCGCCAAGGCCCGCCAAACCGGCGGCGGCCTGCTGACCTGCGTCACCGATCCGTTCGCCAAGGGCGTGGAGCTGTCCGCCGTTTATAGCGTCGGTCGAACCTTCGGCAATGGCGCCATCAGCAACATTGGTGATCTTCTCACCCTTGGCGTCGAAAGCATGGACGCCTTCTGCGGGATTGTAGAGAATTGCACCCTCCCAAACTATGCCGAGCGCCTCATCCAGACCCTTCACCGCCATGTCCAGCGCGTCGACCGCGCCTAACAATGTCGTGGGTTGGGGCATAGAGGTTCCGACGCTAGAGAGGTCGAAAGGCGGCAGAACGAGATTGCCATTGCCATCGACCGAAGCGCCGGGGCCGACCGCGGCAAGCACGGATTCTGCCCCACCACCCCTTGGCAGATTGTCCAGTTGCGCTTGAAGTTTAGCGTCCTCGCTCGCGACGCGACCGGCGAGATTGTTGATTTCCGTATAAGCGGCAAACAGCTGCGAACCATTCACCGCGTCATAACTCGTCGCGTCAATCACGCCGGGCGCAACATTGATGATCTGTCGTGACTGGGCTGCGGTACCGACACTCACAACGCCGATTGCGTTTGATGCGGTCAAACCCTCCGGCAGAAAACGATAGGTCGTTCCATTCAACGTGAAAGGAGCCACTGTCCGGTGGCCACTCGTGGCAGCGTTGGCGCCTAGGGCGACACTGAAATCGTGGTTCGATGTGGCGGAGAGACCAATTGCAACGGAGTCGAGCGATTCTGCGCTTGATTTGGCACCGATCGCAAGCGTGTTGGCACCGCGGGTCGTTGCGCCAAAACCCAACGCTGTGGAATCAGCGCCTCGCGCAATGGTCGATCGTCCCACACCGACGGAATTGGGTCCAATGGACTGAGCAAAGCGGCCTATGGCGACTGAACTATCACCACGGGCAACTGAGCTCGCGCCAAAAGCCATAGAGCGATCTCCCCAGGACTGGGCGGCGGCACCGAAAGCCAATGCGTAGGGTGCAGTCGCATTTGTACTATTGCCGATGGCAGTAGCGAATTCCCCGCTGGACGTCGCCTGAAATCCCAATGCCACGCTGGCGTTGCCACTGGCATTCGTCGCATTTCCCAACGAGAGGCTTGAGCTCGAAGTCGCGCCGTCCGCGCCAATGCGGATCCCATTGCCGGTTGGGGCGGTAATGACGATACCGCCCAGCATAGTGATGGCACCCCCATTTACATGGAGTTCACCACCGAGACTCAGCGATTTCGCGCCCGAGGCCGCCTGACCAGCCCCTGTGCCATAAAAGAGAACGCGATTGGTCTGGGTGGCGGCGGTGCCTGGAGCGCAATTATTGTTCCGCTGGACCCTGAGAAGATTAGCAGCACTTCCTGCGGCGTCGCTGACGCCAAAGCCTGCGAGATCAGCACGAAGGTGGGTACAGCTGTCCGAACTGCCGCCATTAATATAGATGCCCTGCTGCTGCGCCATTGCGGGCGCGACGCCAGCAAGCCCGACCACCGCCACGGCACTGGCAACACCCAAGAGGCCCAGCCCCCGCGGAGACTTCATGCCCAGCACGCGACAGGACAGGCGCAACACCGCCATTAAGCGCCGGCGAGCTGACCGACAGTTGCACGGACCGCCCAGCCAGTTGATGACAAAATTCATTCGGGTATTTACCGTAGCGCTATTCGCTCGTCCTGACATGACTCTTTACCAATTGTCCCGCCCCCTACACCCTGCGGGTCGAAGAGCTCAAATAGCGTTCGAGGCCAATGAGAAACGAACGCAGCAGTCCGCCCGGCCTAACTTGAGTGCCGATCGTAAGCGAGAAACACTATCGCCACATGTATCATACTGTTATGTAGCGGTTACGCGCACCAGAACCTCGACCCATGAGGCTGTTGACTGACCCGCTCGTTTCTCAATCAGCTTGCACAACGCTGCGCGCACCCATCGGATCGGAAGCACGACTTACAGATGAACTTCGCTCGTCGCAAAGCTCTCTCCGGGCGATAACGGGAGACTACGGACGGCTTCGAAAACACCCATCGCCGAGCCTTTTAATTCCGGAACGGCGATATGATACCCCTGCACATGTGTCGCACCGGCATCTTTCGCGATCTCAAAGTGTTCCACGCTCTCCACCCCCTCGATAACGACTACGGGCGCCACGCAGGATGCAAATCCAACGATGTGCCGTAACGTGTTCGGGCCTGTCCGAAAACCGCGAACACGCCACAATAGGGATGCGTCGATCTTAATAATATCGGGTTCGAGATGCAGCAATTGTGTCGGGGAGAGGTAACCCGTACCAAAATCATCAATTGCAACCTTGCAATGGAGCTTTCTTGCCTCAGCAATAAGCTGATTGAGATGATGAGGGTCGAACACTGGCTGGGTCTCGGTCAATTCCAGAACGAGTCGCGATGCAAGTTCGCCCCGCCCTCCGATCAGAGACTTCATTTTTCGCCAGCCATCCGAACACTGCATCGTCTCGGCGGACAAATTACACCCAAGAACGGCACTCGGCATTATCTGCAAATCATCCAGAACAACCCCTAACATATGATGGTCAAAGCGAATGATGTTGCCACTGGCTTCGACTTGGGGGACAAAGGCACCAGCACTCAGGACTTTTCCACTGGCGGTCAAGAGGCGTGCCAGGCCTTCCTGGTATAGTTCCTCGTGTGATCCATCCACCGATCGGACCGGCTGATAGGCGCAACGAATCCAGTTGCAAGTAATCGCCGCGATCACATCTTTGGCGCCAGTTTTCCGAATGTTGTTACAGAGCATCTCGCGCCTCATGTAAGGTCGATGTAAACCAAGTCAGGTTCAAATTTCGTGGAATTTTTCGTGCGGGACCATTGCAATAAAAGAGCAGTGCCGGGGAGTATCATACCGATACGTAACGCAGGCGTTTAAGCCAAAACCATGGGCTTGGCCGACCCGAAACCGCGAATTCGGCCAACTCAGCGAGCATTGTTGGCGCATGATCTGCATGATCGTTCTGAGACAGGCTGTCTCGGGACATTGCGTTAAACAAGTTGCAATGATCACACGAGGTCTTCAAGCCGGAAGGTTACATCCCCCTCTGTAACCGTATCTTTCTTCTCTAAAATGCGTCTTTCCGCATTATGCATTTGAGCAGAAGGAACGAAAGAGTATGCGAAGCAGACACACTACCGGTCTTATTACTTCGGTATCGTTACGCGTGAGCGCCCTAAGCCTGATTTTTCTCAATGGACCGGCGTTTTTACCAGCATCGATGTCCGGCTTTGTAGGGTCTGCATGGGCCTCCTGCATTCTGGCTGAGGATGTATACACTTGTTCGGGAAGAAATAACGCCCGTACGAGTGTCAACCTGCAGAGCACGGCAGCAGTCCCAAACATTCGCGTAATCCTTGATCCAACCTACATTCGCAGCAACTCAAATGCCGTTTCTCCAAATGGTTACGGCCTATATGTCAAATCAGATTCCGGGCGCGGTGGGATTGATCTTACGCAGGGGGCTGGAAGTACCGTTATGGGCGGTAATCTGGGCCTGTTTGTCTCCAATGCAGCGGCGGCCGCGACCGCCGTTACGCTTTCCGGCGACGTGACCAGCACCGCAGGCACGGCGGTGGACGTTCGCGGTGGCGAGGGTGATCTCACGTTTGAGCAACGACAAGGCTTGATTTCTGGCAATCGAAGTGGCGCGTCGCTTTCTGGAAAGTCCGGATCTGTAAATGTTCGCATTGGAGGTGAGATTAGGGCGGAGCGCGATTTCGGCCTTTTCGTGAACTCTGGCGCGTCCGGCGACAAGATGTCCGTCGAACTAACTCCAGAGACCAGTATCAGGAGCGCCAGCACCGGCAGCAGTCCGGTCGTCAGGCTCTATCACAGCGGTAGCGGCCAGCAGTCGATACGAGCCGACGGAGCAATAACTGCCGGTGGGCCGAACAACTATGGAATTGAGGTATTGAACGCTGCTAGCGCTGAAACGCTGCTTTTCAGTCAGGCGAACACCGGTTCCGTTAAGGCCGCATCCACCGGGATACTTGTGTTGAATTCGGGTGGCGGGGCAACCGAAATGGACGCTCACGGGACGGTCGAGTCCACTAAAGGATACGGAATTTTCGTCGATAACGGCGTACGCACCACAGACCTCATCGTCAGAGCCTCTGGAAAAGTCGACTCTGCGCTCGCGGGCGTGGTTGGTCGACAAAGAGGATCCGGTGCCACAGACATTGCAGTTTCCGGTGACGTTACAAGCACAACATCCGTCGGCCTGCAGGTTGAACATGCAGGACAACAAGGCCTCTCAGTCAAACAGACAGCGGGAACAATCACCGGACATGTCTTGGGGATCAATGTTAACAACAGGGGCCCTGCCGACACCTCCGTCAGCCTCGGTGGCGATGTTGTCGGAAGTGTTCAGGTGTTCAACAGAGGCAATGGAAACATCAGATTCACGCAGGAATCCGGATCGATCAACAGGACACTTGCGGCGGGCAACGTCGCCATCAACGACGCAGGCGGGACTGTCGATTTTCTTGATGGCGCTGGATTGCATGTCGTCAATTTTTCACATGGGTCCACGACCATCGAGCTTGCCGGCGACGTAACGGCATCCCTTGCGGGCGTTGCGGCCAGGAACACAGTCGCTGCATCCTCTCTCATCGTCGTGCAGAAATCAGGCGTCATTGAAAGCGCGGGGACTGCGATCAATCTCGGCCTGGCAGGAGACATCGCACTGGACATCAACGGAATCGTGAAAGGTGGATCCGGGTCTGCAATCGATATACTGGCCCCGATCAATGCCGCCGTTGACATTCGCGCGAACGCCATTGTCAGCGCTACCTCGGGCACAGCAATACATAATCCAGACGTCATTATTGGTGGTAGGCCGTTCGGCGGCGATCTTGTCGTTCGGTCATCCGGAACCGTGACCGGTGATAGCAACCTTCTAGGTGGAAACGACCGGTTCGAACTTCTGGGTGGCCGCTATAATGGCAATATCTACGGTGATTATGGCGATCATCGTGATACGACTGATAGGGTCGACACAGATATTCCGGCCGGGGACGATACATTTATATGGTCGGACGGCACACTGGTGGGCGGCTTTTATGGCGGCCAGGGCTCTGATCGTGCTGAGATAAGTGCTGCTGGCTATGACGGAACCCAGACGCTCGACGGTGGCGACGATACGTCCATTGCAGACGGTATGATTGATACACTGCGCTTCAGTGGCATCGCAGCCACATCTACAGGCGACAAGATCATCAACTGGGAAGATGTCCGGTTGGATGCGTCGAACCTCAACATCAGTAATGGCGCATGGGCTGTCGGCACGGTCGATCAACCGGAAACCGGTATTGCCCTATCCAACAATTCTACATTAAACGGCATGACTGGACTTCGCCTGACTTCGAATCTGGTGATCGACAACACGTCATCCTTCGTCGGACAGGGTGGTGGACAGGGCCATTTTGCCATTGCCGGCACTGTCAGCAATGCGGGCACAATTACAACGCAGGACGGCAGAACTGGCGATCGTGTCGAGATTGTCGGCAATTATGTTGGAGACGGGGGTCGGCTTGCACTCGATACCGTACTGGCAGACGACAGCTCATCGACCGATCAGCTGAAAATCTCCGGTGATGTTACAGGCAACACACTGGTGAGCGTTCGGAATACTGGCGGCGGTGGTGCGCAGACACAAAATGGCATTCGGATCATCGAGGTTGGCGGAAACTCTGCCAGCGATGCTTTCGAACTCGACGGTAGTTTCCAGTTCAATGGCAGACCGGCCGTTGTGAGTGGCGCTTACGCCTATCAACTCCGCCAAGGCACGGTTGATGGGAGCAGTATGCAGGACTGGTATTTGCGCTCGGAAGTAAAGGACTCACCCACTTCTGTTCCAAACCAAGAACCGCAGCGTCTTTTCCAACCCGGTGTTTCGGTCTACGAGGCTTATCCAAAAGTTCTGCTTGGAATGAATGGACTGCAAACGCTACAACAGCGCGTCGGCGCCTCCGAGCAAGACCTTGTAGAAAAGGCGGATCGCTTAGTAGGATTTTGGACGAGGATAGAGGGATCTCACACTCGCATGAATCCTTTTTCGTCGGCGACCGAAGTGAGCTACAGACAGAGTTACGAGAAGCTTCAGACAGGCGTCGCTGGACAGGCTCTTGACACAGATCGCGGTCAATTGCTTGCCGGTGCAGCCGTTCACTATGTGCAAGGCGATGCTAGTACCACCTCGCTTCATGATGGCGATTTAGGAGGCGGCCGAATTCTCACGGATGGTTACGGCTTCAGCGGCTCGTTAACCTGGTACGATGATCATGGGTTCTATGTCGACGCACAAGGGCAAGCCACATGGTATCGGAGTGATTTGAGTTATAATGGCGATACCAGCAAACTGGCCGATAGTGTTGATGCATTTGGTTATGCGTTCTCGGTCGAAGCTGGCCATGAGATTCCACTGAGCAGGGCTTGGACGCTTGTTCCGCAAGCACAGCTTATCTATTCGAGTGCGAGTATCGATGGCTTCACCGACGTGTTCGAAACGCCGGTGGGATTTGGTAAAAGCGAAAGTATCCAGAGCCGACTTGGTCTTGGGATCAACCATGATCTGACTTGGCAGGGTGTCGATGGGCTTACGAGTAGGCTTCGGCTGCACGGAACGGCTGATGTTCATTATGCCGTTGCCGACCGCGCGCGCGTGTCTGTAGCGGATATCCCCGTGGCTCAGCGCAACGATCGACTCCTTGCGGGCCTAACCGCTGACGGCTCTTACAGCTGGGACAATGACAGGTTTTCCCTTTATGGAGGCGCGGAGATAAAAGGCAGCGTCGAGAATGTCGCCGACAGCCACTCGCTTAAAGGGTACACAGGATTTCGTCTGACTTGGTGACCGGCGTAGTTTGGCTGTGGAGGTATGAAAGGACAGATCGTATATGCTTAATGCCTAGTCTTGACTCATCAAAGCATGTAGCGCAAGTTCTAACCGAACCTGCTTTAATGAAGCATTAGTTGCTTTAATTGAGCGGTTGTGACCCGCACCCAACGTGCCTAATTTCCGGCATTGGTAGCAAAGACCACTAAAGCGTCTCACGGTTCTGAACGGGAACAGAAAAATCACTTCGATATGCCGCTGTCGCTTACTTGTCCGTGATAGATTGCGAACTTAGCTGTCGTTGGGCCCGTTGCGCACCACGCCTGTGATGACGGCACTTTCCATGTAAGCGCGACTAGAAAGCATCAGGTATCGATTAAATGGCGGTTTTCATGGCCACAGGCTCCAGAGGCGTATATTCGATCTCTTGACGGAGATGCTGGCTCAGGAAGTCGGCGACCTCTGTTCCCTTGAGCACCTCAACGCTGAGGAAGTAGTTAGCGCCGCCGTGCTTCACTGGCTCGCTGAATATCTCAACGCGCCAAGCTGGTGGCGTCACCGGTTCAGTTGCAGGCTTCGCTACTATGGTTGCTGCAAATTCCGTATCATCTTCCGGCGAAGGCAAAACAAGTCTACTCTGACGTGCTAACGGGCGCCATGAAAACAGATAGTTTGCACGCACGCCGTAGCGACGGCAACTTCCTGCACCGTCACGCCAGGGCGCAAGCTTTCCGGAACGCTCCGGGCTTTCAGGTCAGCTGGCTACTGATGATGGATGTCACGCTTACTCTGATTCGTTGAGTGAAACTCCATTCGAGCTCCATGGAGAAACTCCGTTCTGTCCATTCGCTGACTCTCAGTGACAGAGTGCAAAATCAAACAGAATGTGAGCCAGAACACCGGTTACCATCTAGGATCCGATGGCCGATCTGTTTTACATCCCACGCACGACATAACTTCCTGCCACCATCGCAATTGCGCGCGGAGGCGAAAAGCCTTTTGGCGCAGAGCGGCCGAGCATTAGAAGTGTCTGCGGACAGCATTATTTGCTGACCCTTCGTTCATTAAGTTTACGATGCCGGTAGAAGTCATCAGGGGCGAAGGTGTAGAGCCGAGTTAGGTGGTCCGGTTGTCAGGACGAGATAAGAGCTGTCGTACTTCATGCTTGATCAAAATTTTATGATTGCGCATCTTTACCGCTCTTCGCTTCTACAAAAGAGCCTGATAATGTATGGACATCCGGAAATACATAGACGTATTCTATGGATGGCCTTTAGTGGTCGAGATTGGGTCGGTTATCGCCGTTCACAGAACGGTAGTCTCGGAGGCGCCATCATTGGAGCAATTCGTGGCTATGCGCCTGTCTCCACCGGCGATCAGGATGTCGCCCTACAAACTATGCGGCTTGAACAGGTCGGTGCGATCAAGGTGTTCACGGACGGCAAGTCAAGAAAGTTCATGGATCGGCACGGTCTCGCGACCGGTTGCTTACGCTCGTGCTGGCGACAGACTGGCGATCGGCCTGCTCGACCGCCTTGGCCGGTCGTTGACTGAACTCCTCGAAACTGTGAAGATGCTTCAAGAACGACAGCTCGATTTGTTAAGCATTGAAGATAAGCTCGATACGTCGTCAGCCGCCGGCGAGCTAATTTTTCATGCCTTTGGCGCCCTTGCCCGGTTTGAGAGCCAGCTATTTCCAAGCGGACCAAAAATGGTTGTGTTGCAAACTTTTCGCCAGTGGACGCCTTGATAGTATCTTGGCTTTTAATCGGCTGAGTATTTTAGATGCTTAAAGGTCGCCATTTTGATAAATCCGTCATTCTTCTGTGTGTTCGATGGTACCTGGCTTACAATGTGAGTCTGCACAATCTGAAGGAATTGATGGCGGAACGTCGCATTGATCTCGATCATTCAACCATCCTTCGCAACCGGTGGAAAAAATTGGTCCTCGTCAGACAAAAGCATCGATTCAGTACGATTAAAACGATCGAAAGTTTCAATAATAATGCTCATTACATCCTACCTGCGCCAACTAAAGTAAAGAATTGAGACTGGTACAGGATCGTGCTGCCAGCTTCCTGCATCGTGGGGCACTAACGACACGAGTGAGAGAATACAATAAGTGTCATACCGTTACGCGACCTCTTCGAAGGCCATGTCGAGCGTGTAGCGAAGTAAATTTCCCCTATAGAAACCGCGCTTTTTCAGCGTGCGTAGCGTGTCCAGCGCAGCCTATCGCTAGCGTTGTACGAAACCGCTAAAGATAGAATAAGCGATCTGGTCAGGCGTTTTCAATGATAACGCACGTACGCTTGTAACTCCCCTGTATCCGTTGGATGCTTTTGGGAAAGTATTTTTTAGGGTATTGCTTAGCAGGATAAGGTGCGAGGAATTTGACACTAAAAAGTAACCATTGTCCGATCCGCGCAATAGTCTCTAATAATCGATTTAGTACATAAAGCATTCTGCAGCATGGTACAAGCCGCAAATAGAAAGCTTAAATAATGCGCGTGCTATTCTTTGAGTGAACCACTGAATCGTCTTTAATCAGCCAATGAGAATGTCATATGGTATACCGCCCACATTCCCAGAAATCAGTATTCGAACTCGAAGCAATTTTTGACGGTTCGTCATCTGATCCGCGAGTGGTCCATGAGCTTTTCAGGGAGCTTATGTATCGAAAAACTGCTAGGGCGCGCGCCTTGGAGAGAAAGCTGGAGAGGGTGAGTTCTGCGAATAGCAATATGATATCAAAGGCTAGGCAGAAGTCTTTGAAATCGAGGCCCCGCCGTGCAAAAGGCGTCGAAGAGACAATGCAGATCGATGCCCCGATGAGTAGTAATGCATCTTACAAAATTGGCGACGCACGTGGTAAACCAAAGGCGGGGATTACCCCACGTTTGCCGCCAGAACCACCGGGAGTATCCACATACGCTGTTAAGCGATGGCTAGACAAGGTTCGAAGCTTGCTTCGTAAATTGTAAGTGAATTTATAAGGGAAGACTGAAGCACCGTCGCAGGCTACCTTCAGGGCGGCGCCGAACCTGAGGTGGAAAACTTGTGAAGATTGGAGAAGCTACCCGAAGTGCATCATGCCATTTGTGAGGTTATCTGATTGGAAAAGTTACCCCAACTGCATCATGCCGGCGGTGAGGGTATCTGATTAAGCTGCTTCCTGCAAAAGTTTAGCAAACACCTCTGCGGGCGTCTTAAATCCAAGACACTTGCGCAGCGTTGCATTGAGATTGTGGGCGAGGGCAGTCAACTGAGCCTGGCTGACCTGCGCCAGATCCGTATTGCTAGGTAAATACCGTCGGATGCGCTTGTTGATGTTCTCAATAGTGCCTTTTTGCCAGGGTGAATTTGGATCACAAAACCAGCTTCTTGCCCCCATTCCATCCTCCAAAGCCCTATAACCCATAAACTCGGAACCACGATCAAAGGTAAAACTGCGGCGTGCATGATAAGGCAGCGCTGCAAAGGCCTGAATGATTTTGTTGATGATAGGCTTTGAGTGCCGACTGCTGTTTTTAATGATGACGCAGTAACGACTTTTGCGTTCAACAAGTGTCATGACATTGGCTTCTCCGAGGTCACGATCAAAGATGATCAAATCACCCTCCCAATTGCCGAATTGCAGACGATTGCCAATAAAATCAGGACGTTGATGAATGCGAAACGCTTCTGGAATGCGGGAGCTGCGCGATCTTCTGGTGCCGCGTGGGCAGCGCTTTGTGCGCATCTCGGCCAGATGCTCATACAGCTTTAACCCATATTCTTCCTTTGAGTAAATGAAGCGATAGATCGTTTCTGCACACAGTCGTATCGCGCTCAGACCATGGCTAACCAGTCGACCGCAGATCTGCTCTGGCGACCAATGGGCTTCCAATTGTTCAATGACGAGCTTGCGCAGTTCTGGATAACGTCTGAGCTTGCGCAACCGTGTTCTGCGGTCTTTGCTGATATTGTCGGCAACAACGCTGTGATAGCCATTATAGTCTGGTATCTCAGTGTCCCGAAAGCTGTTGCGCTTGATCTCGCGATAGATCGTCGAGCGATGACGACCCATCAGCCGCGCAATGTCGCCGAGAGGGACTTTGAGCTATTAAAGTTCGAAAAGACGGCGGCGTTCACGCAAAGTGATCTGTGAATAGCAATTCGACATCCAATTTCCTCCATGGCTAACCTCATGAATTCATTGGCATGTTGCAGTTTAAAATAGAATGTACCCCTCTTACACGTCTTGTCAAAGCTGATTAGAGATGCGACGCCACTGGCCCGTTAGAAATGCGACACCGACTCGTCGGATCAGCCCCCGACCGGACCGGCTGGGTCGGGTTGCAAGGGTAGGGAGGGGGCGGGTGATGGAACACTCCTTCGGCTTTAGCTTCCTTAGCCGTCAACGCAGCTTTGCGCCAAAAGCGGCCTTTATTTGGCCGCCTCCATTCGAGCAAGTGCTTTTTGTCGTTTCGCAATCACTTCCGGATCGTTCATGAAATCCGTCCGCCGACTCGGTTTGCGCTCGCGCTTCTGATACCCGTTGCTCTGGCTGCCGTCAGGGATCTCGAACATACTGTTGACCTGTCCGGTTCGGCGCGGACCGTGTTTGCTGCGCTGTAGATCGCGGCCTGCCTGTATCTGGGCAACCAGTGACAGCATGTCGTCCAGCCGCTTGTTCTCAACCACAGGCGACCCATGAACCGAGCGCAAAGTATCGAACGTTTTGTAGGGCAGGGTGAAACTCTCGTGCATGGTCTCTAGGCGGCCATCGGGATAGTCGCAGACTATGACTTTCTGACCGGCGAGCGCCGTTGCACGTTCGGTCGGATCGAGGATGAAGATCACCTTGTCATAGCGAAGCGTCAGTGACTGAGACAGCGTGCGGACTTCCTTACGGCACATTGCGCCGTCAAGGTTCTCATGCGCGGCGAGGGGACGATGCATATCCTTCGGATTACGTGGTAGCTTGCCGAAACAAGCGTTGAAATCGGCAATGAATTCCGGAGCGTAGTGGTTGGCAGCTTCCATGGCGTCAATACCGCGAATCCGTAATTCCTTGACCAACCGATCCTGCAGCGTCTGGTTCGCACGTTCAACCCGGCCCTTTGCCTGCGGGGTGTTGGCGCAAAAGATATCGATGTTGAGTTCATAAAGAGCACGTCCGAACTGCGTCAGACCACTGGTTCGATCTTTCTGCGAAGCGTGGGTAGAACGAAACACGCCGTGCTTGTCGCTGTAAAAAGCCAGCGGCTTACCCCATTGTTGCAAATAAGCTTTTGTCGCATGCAGATAATCAAATGTGTTCTCAGATCCGGCAAAACGCAGATGCAGCAGCTTTCCGGTGGCGTCATCGATGTAAACGAGGAGAGCGCATTTGGGGCCGCGGTTCTCGAACCACCAGTGATGCGATCCGTCGATCTGCACCAGTTCGCCAAAGCAGTCGCGTCGGCCGCGTGGCTGAAAGACGCGCTTCTTGCGTTCTTTCCGTGAGACCCAGATACCGGCCTCTGTCATCCATTGTCGTAGCGTTTCTTTGCCGATCGCCAGCTGGTGCAGCTCAATCAGCTTCTCGCGTGCCAGCGTCGGACCGAAATCAGCATATCGTTCTCTGACCAGATCGAGAACGGCGGTGCGAATATCCTCGCTATGACGCCGGTTGCTTGGTTGTTGGCGTTTCTTCGAGACGAGCCCGGATGTGCCATCGGTCTCCTATGCCTTCAACAACCGGTGCATCTGGCTTCGGCTGAGGCTGAGCACACTGGCGGCCTGGACTACACTCAGGCGACGATCATGAATCTTCTGAATAATTTCAAGGCGATGCAATTCTTTCTGCGACATGGTGATCAAAAAGGACATGGCAACTCCGAGCGCTCCTAACCGAAGTCAGGCTGAACATAGTTGCATCCTTGCTCCCAACGTTGACATTGACCAGTGCGTAGAGAAGCGAGACTGTCGCATTTCTAACCGGCCCAACTGTCGCATTGCTAAATAGCTCTTACATGTCTCGATCACATAATAGACATTTTGTGCTGGATCGTAATCGAGGCCGGAAATGCCGCCAAATTCCAGGCCATTGAGTTTCAGACCAGTCGGCAGAACAAATTCGCCAATCAGAGCAGGGGCCTTATCTTGTGCAAAGCCGGGCATAGCTGTGCTGAGCAGAAGTGCAGCCAAAGGAATGATCGAGAGTGTAATGCGCATCATTTGTCACCTGTCTGATTGATCCGCAGACAATTAGTTCATGTTTTTTACAAACGGATGAAACAGGGGCATGAAGCGCCTATTCAAAACCGCCCGTCATTCATAATAGCCGGCAAACTAAGTTTTATGAATAAATCGGCTGGCTGTTATACCAGTGTCATCTAGCTTTCTTATTTGAACCCCCACACGCATTAAACAGTGGGGATTTCTGATATGCGCAAACTGCTTCTTGCTCTCGCTTCGGCAACCATGCTGACGACTGCGGCTGGTGCTGCAACCGTCTATCCGATTGACCGGGCGACAATTCTTGTCAATTCGCCATTCGATTTCAAGGTTGAGTTCGATAAGGTCGTCAAGCCGGAAGACGTGAAGGTCACGGTCAATGGTCAGGACTATGAGGCTGTATTTGGCAGCAAGGCCGAGTTTACCGCTGAAGAAAAAGGCGCTGAAGACAAGGTTCTGGGCTCCGCTCTGATTTTGCGCGGCCTGAAAATCGGCAAGGCTGGCGATTATAAGGTTGAAGTCTCTGCTGGTGATGAAACCAAGTCAGTCAACTGGGATGTTTATTCGACCGGCAATGAAGCCAAGGCCAAGAATATCATCTTCCTGATTGCCGATGGTCTTTCGGTCGCTCACCGCACGGGTGCCCGCATCATGTCGAAGGGCATGACTGAGGGTAAGGCCAATGGCCGTCTGAACATGGACGATATTCCGCCAGTCGCTTTCATCGGCACTTCGTCGACCCATTCGATAGCAACCGACAGTGCCAACACCATGTCGGCTTACATGACGGGGCATAAGTCGCGCGTGAATGCACTTGGCGTCTATGCCGACCGCACGCCGGATAGCCAGGACGATCCAAAGGTCGAAACCATTGCAGAAGCAATGCGTCGCGAAACCGGCAAATCGATTGGTATCGTTTCGACCTCGGAGCTTCAGGACGCAACTCCCGCTGCGCTGGTCGCACACACACGCAAGCGTTCCGACAAGGCCGATATCGTCAGCATGATGTATGACGTGAAGCCAGACGTGCTTTTGGGTGGTGGTTCGGCTTACTTCCTTGCCAAGGACGTTCCGGGTTCCAAGCGCAAGGACGACAAGGATTACATTCAGCTGTTCAAGGATGCAGGTTACGCGCTGGTCACAAGCAAGGACGAGCTTGCTTCATCAGCTACGTCCAATCAGGACAAGCTGCTTGGTCTTTTCCACACCGGCAATATGGACGTGACGCTTGATCGCGAGTTCCTCAAAAAAGGCACCGTCGACAAGTTCCCGAACCAGCCGGGTCTGGTCGAAATGACCAAGACGGCTTTGGAAAAGCTCTCTAAGAATCCAGAAGGCTTCTTCCTGATGGTTGAAGGCGCATCGGTCGACAAGATGAGCCATCCGCTTGATTGGGACCGTGCGCTGGTCGAAACAATCGAGTTCGACAAGGCGGTGGGCGTTGCTCGTGAATTCGCTGAAAAGAACCCGGATACGCTGATCATTGTCACCGGCGATCATACCCATGGTGTTGCGATCATTGGCACGGTCGATGATGAAAAGCCGGGCGATGAAATGCGCGAAAAAGTCGGCACTTATGACAATGCCGGTTTCCCGAACTACGAAGACACCAATGGTGACGGATATCCGGATCGTGTGGATGTATCGCGTCGTCTGTTCCTTTCGGCCAATAACGGCCCGGATCATTACGAAACCTTCCGCCCGAAAATGGATGGCGCTTTCGTACCGGCCGTGAAGAATGAAAAGGGCGAATATGTAGCCAACGAGGCCTACAAGGACGTTCCGGGTGCGGTTTTCGTTCAGGGCAATATCCCGAAAGAAGATGACACCGGCGTTCACGCTGTCGATGACGTTGTTTTGCAGGCAACGGGTCCCGGTTCCGAAGGTCTGCGCGGCTACATGGAACAGAGCGACGTTTACCGTGTGCTGGCCGACACCTTCGCGCTCGGCAAGGCAAAGTCCGAGTAATCATCGTTTGAACGAGGGCAGGCGGGCAATCCGCCTGTCCACTTCTCTTCAGGAGGACAAGATGCGCACAGGACCGCATTTCAATCGCAGGCAACTGATGCTTGGTGCATTGGCAACCGCGCCCTTGATGTGCATCGCAAACAGGGCACATGCCGCAGAGCAGCTTGGTTTCGATAATCTCTATAAGAGCTTTGGCGTGCTGGGTCTTGAGTTTTCCGATCAGGTCAAAAGCGCTTCCGGCAAGGAAGTGGCGATCAGCGGATTTATGGCGCCGCCACTCAAAGCCGAAGCGAATTTCTTCGTTCTGACCGAAATTCCGATGTCGATCTGCCCGTTCTGCTCGTCGGATTCCGATTGGCCGGATAATATCATGGTGGTTTATCTGGCATCCAAACAGACATTTGTGCAGTTCAATGCGCCTATCCTGACGCGCGGTACGCTTGAATATGGCTCGTGGACTGATCCTGAAACCGGCTTTGTCAGTCAGCTTCGCCTGCGTAACGCTTCTTTCAAAACGGTCTGATGATGATGCTCGCCAAGCCTTCCGGGCTTTCGCTCGATATTGCCAATCTGGAAGTGCGATTTCCGGGGCTGGCTTTGCCTGTCCTTTCCATTGAAAAATTCAACCTGATTGCTGGCGGTCATCTGGCGATCACTGGAGCATCCGGCTCGGGCAAAAGCACGCTGGTCAATGCCATAACCGGCCTTGAGCCTGTGAAGACCGGGAAAGTCGTGTGGGGCGAAACGGAAATCAGCAGCTTGTCTTCTTTCAGGCGCGATGCGTTTCGTGCGCGCAACATCGGGCTGGTGATGCAGGACTTTCATCTGTTTCCCGGCCTGTCAGCACTCGCCAATGTGCTTTTGCCGCTCAAACTAAGCCGCGGCGTGAAAACTGCTGATCGCGAGCGGGCGCTCAACTTGCTTGTAACAGTTGGCATTGCGCGTCCCGCACAACATATCGAAACCCTGTCGCGTGGCGAGATGCAGCGTGTGGCCATTGCGCGTGCGCTTCTTTCAAAGCCCGGTGTTATCGTGGCCGATGAGCCGACTGCAAGTCTGGATCAGAAAACCGGTGCCGATGTTGCCGAGCTTCTGGTGCGGCTTGCGACCGAAGAAAAGGCGACATTGGTTGTCGTCACGCATGATCCGCAGCTGATGCAATATTTGCAGCGCCGCATTCGCCTTGAAGGCGGAAAGATTGCAAGTGACAGCACGGAGATGGAATTGTCATGATCGCATTCATTCTTGCCGATCTGCGCCGTTTCTGGAGTGGTGCCGTCGCCATCATCGTTCTGCTGGCTTTGTCGGTTGCTTTAAGTTCGGTCGTAACCTTGCAGGAACGGGCTGTGCGGCTTGGCACGGCGCGTGCGTCGGATAAATTCGATTTGGTGATCGGTGCGGCAGGAAGCGACACGCAGCTTACACTTTCGTCGGTCTTTCTGCAGCCGTCGCCCTTGCCTCTGATGTCTGGCGCGATGCTGGGCAAACTCGCCAATGACAACCGCGTGGCTTTCGCGGCACCTCTCGGCTTTGGCGACAGCGCTATGGGCTTTCCGATTGTCGGGACAACAACCGCGCTCATTTCTGTCTTGTCTCCGCAGCTTGCCGAAGGCGCGCAGTTCGCGCGTTTGGGCGAGGCGGTGATCGGTTCCGCAGTTGATTTGCCTGTTGGTGCCAGGGTCAACCCAATGCACGGCACAGTCGAAACCGGCGGACACGCGCATAGTGAAGTCAGCTATCAAGTAGCTGGAAAAATGGCGCTGACTGGAACGGCGTGGGATCGTGCCATTCTTGTGCCAATTCGCACGGTCTGGCAGCTGCATGGCATGGAAGCGCATGAAGAGCACGACCATGCTGATCATACTGAAAAGTCAGGCAACGGATTTGGCGTTCTGGTCAATGAAAAGCCACACGATCATGATCACGAGATCGACATCAATGCACCGCTTGACGAGGTTTTCGATGCCGATAGCCCCGGCGTTCCAGCTATTCTTGTCAAGCCGAAGACAATTGCTGATGCTTATCGGCTGCGGCAGGAATATCGCTCTGACCGTACATTGGCGATCTTTCCGGCAGAGGTTCTCACAAGGCTTTATTCAACGCTGGGCGATGCCCGCAGTCTGCTGCTGGGGATAGCGGTCGGCACGCAAGGCATTGTGGTATTCGCCTTGTTGCTGGTTGCGGTCATGCATATCGGCGCGCGCAAACGCCAGATTGGCGCGTTGCGGGCACTGGGCGCGCCGGTTCGCTCTATCATGGCGATCGTCTGGGGCGAGCTGTTCTTCCTGCTACTGCTTGGAATCGGCCTGGGACTGGCACTCGGCTATGCCGTCGCAAATGCCATCACATCATGGCTCACGGCAACCACGGCGGTTAAAATGCCAGTGGAATTCGCGATGAGCGATGTCTGGCTTGCGGTGGGCTTTATCATAGTTGCGGCGCTGGTTTCGCTGGTCCCCGCACTGATGACGCTCCGCATGAGTGCGGCATCAGCTTTGCGTTCGTGATTTAGAAAAGCGGTTGGCGAGGTTCGCTGCGGTGCAATTAGTTATTGTGCACCCGGTAGCCCATTCGAATAGGCTTCCATTTCAGTTGCAAAAACCCATCCCTGTGGACAACCGCGATAGTTATTCTGGCTATCCATCTGGCAGTTACCCATCGTCTTTTGATAGTTTTCAGGAAGTGACCGGGGCTTCTTGCACAGCTCTTCGCCTTTACACTCTGGACCATGGTCCATTGGGAGCGCCATGACGTAATACTCTTTATCTGTGGCGTTCACTTGTGCCGCCGCCTTGATGCAAACCAATTGTTCGGGAGCCAACGCCCCCTCTGTTTTACCTTCCGTACCTGTTGTCGCGACATCTTTCCGCAGAGACACAGGCTTCTCGTTTATCCGACCAAAGTAAGCTGCAATTGCGCAGTCGCTATAGATCCGCACGTTGTAATAATCGCCGCTTTCAATATTGCCGGCAGTGCAATCATCATTATTTTTTGCATCGCAACTGATACCGGCGGACTGCTGCAGTTCAGTACGCTCTTTGGCAGACAGATCTCCCGAGTTCGATGACGCGGCCAGAGCTTGAGAAAAAAGCAGGGATACCAAGCTTAGACCAAACGCAATTCCGCAAGACCATTTCTTAATGTTGATCACTTTCGAACTCCAGGGATGTTAGTTGGCGTTAGCGATACATAAATGAATTGCTCCCACAGCGCCACATCGTGGCTCTTGAAAAAATCCAGCTAGGGCACATCCCGAAAAGTGGCACCGGTTTTCGGAACAAGATGTGCGTAAAAACAGAAAAGATCGCGCATCTCACCTCAGACAAGGGACAGGTTTGATCTGGTTTGCGCAATTGCCTTTCGGACGCCTGTAACCAGCCGTTTGCCTGTATTCGCGCAAAAGAAATGCAATTTATCGGCAGCCGCGGTTAATTGCATATGATCGCTAATCGCGAGGTGAGGCGGGAAGGCTGCAGTTATGCGCTGCTCTCCAACCATGCCATGCACAAGCCGCTGGGCGCCAAGTTCTTCGATATGATCAAGGTTGAAGCTGATGGCATTCGCGCCGTCCTGCGCAGGAACAAGATCTTCCGCCCGGATACCGACCGTCACCGGACCAGATGCCGGCAGAGTTCCTGAAAGCTGCAAGACCGCCTCACCGATCATCAGTCGGTCGCCTTCACGATGGGCATTGAGCAAGTTCATGGCAGGCGAGCCGATAAAGCTTGCGACAAATGTGGAGGCCGGATTGTGATAGACCTCAAGCGGGGTTCCAATCTGCTCGATGCTTCCTTTGTTCAACACGACCAGCCGATGCGCGAGTGTCATGGCTTCAAGCTGATCATGCGTCACGTAAAGCGAGGTTGTGCCGAGCCGTCTTTGCAGACGCTTGATTTCTCCGCGCATTGTTACGCGCAGTTTGGCATCGAGATTGGATAGTGGTTCGTCAAAAAGGAAGACGGAAGGCTTGCGCACGATTGCGCGCCCCATGGCAACGCGCTGGCGCTGACCACCGGACAGAGCTTTTGGCTTGCGATCAAGATAGGGTTCAATTTCAAGCATACGCGCTGCTTCTGCAACCCGCGTCTCGATTTCGGCCTTTGGCGTTTTGCGGTTACGCAAGCCATAGGCCATATTGTTATAGACGCTCATATGCGGATAAAGCGCATAGTTCTGGAACACCATCGCGATGTCGCGATCTGCAGGTTCAACCTCATTGACCACGCGACCGCCAATGCTGACTTCTCCGCCTGAAATGGTTTCAAGACCAGCGACCATCCGCAGAAGCGTGGATTTTCCGCAGCCCGACGGCCCGACCAGAACGATGAATTCGCCTGCACGGATATCGATGGAAACGCCTTTTACGGCCTCCACGCCACCCGCATAGACCTTCTTAATGTCTTTCAGAATAATCCCGGCCATTTTTCTCCATTCCTGGCAAGCTGCGGGATATTGTTCGCGCTTGCCATATCTGCTCAATCACAATTGCTAATCAGATAGCTTCCAGCGTCAGCTGGTCACGCTGTTCAAGCCATTCGGTGGTCGCTTCACTTGCTGCACGGGCCGCATTTTCCACCGTCATTCCCTCCAACATTGCGGAGATAAGACTGGCTGAAAAATGATCGCCTGCGCCGATTGTGCTTTTCACCCGCGCATGTCGCATGGGTTGAACGGTTTGGGCTTCCTTGCCGTCATAGATAGTGATGGAGCGCGCACCGTCCGTCATGACGAGATGTTTCAATCTTGCGCAGCATAAGACGGACGCTTTTTGCCAGAGTGCATTGTCGTCGAGACCGGGAAAGTCGCCGCGCGAACCAATCATGAGATCAGCGGGGCGAGGCGCGGATGTTTCCGAAAGGGGAAATTGCGACGCAACCAATGCAATGGAATTCAAAGCGCTGATGATCTTCGCATCAGGGTTGAAACAGTTGATATAAGCGGTGTCCGCGTCCGCTTCCCCGTCGAGCATGAACTGTCGCATAGGACCGTCATGCGCCGTTAGGATCGTGCGTTCGCCCGATGGCTCCAGAAAAATCTCGGTGAGGTGGGTCGCGGCGTCGCGCGACATGACATGCCGCATGTCGAAACCAATGGTCGCAAGAAACTGCCGCGCTTCGCTTCCCAGTGCGTCATTGCCAAGCGAACTGACCAGCGCCACGTCATGCTTCAATTTGAGAAAAGGTAAGCCGGTGAAGTATCCGCCGCCACCAAGTGTAACCTCGCGGTTGCGCCACGAAATGCGCGCGCCCGATTGAAGAGGTCCCGTCAGTTCCCAGATGCGGTCATGGTTGAGATGAGCGATAACCAGAATACGCGCCATTATTTCTCTCCTGCTCCGGCAGAGAATGCTTCAACGATGTAGCGTTGCGCCAGAAGAAACATGCCGAGCACCGGTAACACAGATAGAAGGCTGGTCGCCATCAACGGTCCCCATGGCGTTTCTGCGCCATCGACATCGGCAAACATCGCAATACCGGTGGTAAGGGTCTTTCGTCCCGTATCTTCAAGAACAAGTTGGCCCCAAAGATAGATGTTCCAGGCGCCCATAAAGGAAATTACGGAAAGGGCGGCAATCGCCGGAAGCACATTGGGAATGGCCACATCCTTGAATTGCTTCCAGATTCCGCACCCGTCGATGCGCGCTGCTTCGAACATTTCGTCGGGTAGCGAACGGAACGACTGCCGGAAATAGAAGACATAGAAGCCAATATAGGGGATCGAAGGGATGATCATGGCCGAATAGGTATCGAAGGCCTGTATCTTAACGACTGCGATATAGGTGGGAATGATTGCGAGAACGGTCGGAAAGGACATGGTGGCAATCACCACCCAAAACAGGAAATGTTTGCCGCGAAACTCCATTCGGGCAAAGGCATAGCCTGCTGGCAGACTGATGATGAGCTTGCCCAGCGTGATAGCCCCCGAGGTGATGACCGAATTAAACAGCCACCACCAGATCGGATAGCGATCCGCCGCAAGCTGGAAATTCGACAAAGTCATCTGCTCAGGCCAGAACCGCAAAGCTTTCTGGGCAATCAGTGCATTGGGTGTGAACGCAGATGTCACCATCCATAGCAATGGAAACAGCGTGATGAGCGACAGCACAATGAGTAGAATGTGAAGTGTGCCACGCTGCAGCGTGGCGCTGAAAGAATTGGCGGTCATTGGTAATGCACCCGCTTTTCGCCGAAGCGGAACTGCGCCCATGTGATGAGAAGAACCGCAACAATGATGACCATGGCGACGGCACTTGCTCTGCCAAACTGGAAGAACTGCAAACCCTGTTGCCAGAGGAAGTAGAGAAGATTTGAGCTACGGCCCGCTGGCCCGCCACTTGTCAGCACGTCAACGACGCCGACAATATCGTCGAGCACCGAAAATACGGTCGTGACGGAAATGAAGAACGCAGTCGGCGTGATCAGCGGCAGCTCGATGGTGAAGAAGCGTCGCCATGCGCCAGCACCATCCAGCCGCGATGCCTCGCGCAAGGATTGGGGGACGTTGGCAAGTGCTGCAATCCACAGCAGCATGTTGAGACCAAAGCTCTTCCAGAAGGTGACGACTGATACAGATAAAAGCGCCAGACTGGGGTCCATGTGCCACATCGACGTGGGCAGTCCGAACCAGACCAGCACTTCATTGAAGAGGCCATTGACCGGATTGAGCAACCACGACCATGTTACGCCAGCGACCGAATAGGCCAATATGGTTGGCAGAAAGAACGCCCCGCGATAGACGCGTTCGAGTTTCGAGCCCTGCACAGCATGGATCATCACCGCGATGATGAGCGGCAGAATGATCTGGGCCGGAACAAGAATGACGCAATAAAGCACCGTGTTCCACGCCGCGAGCTGGAAATCGGCATCAGCAAAGATGCTTTTATAATTATCGAACCCAACGAAGCTGACATCGGTTGAAAGCAGGTTCCAGTCGACAACCGACAGAACAGCCGAGGCTACAATCGGGCCATACAGGAAAATGATGACTGAAAGGACGGCTGGCCCCGCGAATATCCACGGGGCCAGTTTTGTAAACAGACGTTTCGACATTTCGCGTCAGGCATCCACCAGCACAGTTGCAAGTTCGTCGTGAGCCGATTTGAGACCGGTTTTGATGTCGGTCTCTTTCGTCAACATGCGCGAAACCCACTTGCGCCAGATGTTCTGGCCTTCGAGACCACGCTTGCCCGGCCAGATGGTTTCGGCAGTCAAACCGTCTTGCAACTGTCCTGCTGCTGGTTTCATGAAGTCGTTGATCAGCGGAATATCGTGAACGGATGTGTTGAGATAGCCGACTTCCGACCAGATTTTCTGACCTTCCGGCGAGGCGCAGAATTCGAGGAACGCAAGTGAAGCCTTGGCCTGTTCGTCGTTCTTTGCATAGACGGCGAGGAAATTTCCGCCACTGTTCATATTGCGGGCATGGCCCGGAACGCCCGGGAAGCGCGCGGTGATCGCCTTGGCATTACCAAACGGGAAGCTGGCAGCGCGTGTCGAGCTTGTGGTGCAGATCGCAAGCGCGCCAGCTTCAAAAGCGGCATCCTGCTCCTTGCCGCTGACGGGTGTCCAGAGACCCTGATGGGCTGGCTGGCAGAATAGCTCCATGCCTTTTGCGGCCTCATCGCTGTTCAGAGCGAGCTTGCCTGAAGGATCGATGATGTATCCACCAGCATTCTGTATGAAGGACTGGCTTGTCCATTCATTGTTGGAAAGAGCGAGTGCTGAACGATAGGTCGCGTGTTTGCCCTTGAGCTTTTCATCGAGCGTGCGCGCGGCATTATAAAGCCAGTCGGTATCCGGATATTCCGGCAGGTTCGGATCCAGCCCGGCTTCAGCCCAAAGTGCGCTATTGATGAAAGTGATTGGTGTGGACATGGCCCATGGCAGGCCGATCACCGCATCATCGATTGTGACCAACGGCATCAGCGAAGGAACGAAATTCGCAATGATGGCCTTTGCCTTGGTTGCATCGATTTCGGTGAGATCGCGTGCGCCAAGGGTGCGGCGTGCGAAATATCCGAACTTCCAGCCCGTCACCATGATTGCTGGTGGCTTGCCCGCAGCAATACCGGCGAGTGCCTTGGCGGTCGCTGTTTCGTAATCGCCATCGAAACGGTTGGTGACTGTAACGCCGGTCTTCAGCGCATTGAAAGCATCAACGACTTTCTGGAACGGCTTGTCTGGTCCCCAGATGCTGGAGATTTCAATCTTGGCGTCGGCAGAAAAAGCCGAAGAGATGCCGAAGGTGCTTGTGGCTGCCAGTGCCGCTGAGGCTGTCAGAAAACTACGTCTTGAAAGTTCGACCATGTCCGTCACTCCTGTGTCCGATTTGGGCACAAACTATCGGGCATGAATGACACGCGAATTGTCGGTTTCGACCAGTCTTTGCGATAATTGCCCGTTTAATGACTGTTTGCGTGAAACTTTGTCGTATTCCTGTGAGATAAGCCCTGTAGGCCAGTCGCAGCTTAATAATTACAGGGCCGCACAATGGCACAAAGACCGATCCGCCCCTCCGACCGGCAGGACCGCATTCGCGATCGTCTCATCAGACTTGGTGATGCAACATGTGCAGAACTGGCCGGTATGTTTTCAGTTTCAGAAGAAACGATAAGGCGCGATCTCGCCTCACTGGAGGAGAAGGGTCAGGCGATGCGCGTCCATGGCGGAGCACGAGCGGTAACGGCGAAGGGGCTGCCACATATCGACTTGCGCATCGGGGCGGATAGGGAAGCCAAAGAGCGCATCGCGCGTCTTGCTCATGGCCTGCTTAGACCGGGAATGTCAGTGTTCTTCAGCGGCGGTTCCACCGCATTGGCGACCGCTTGGGAAGCGCGCCATGAACCGCCAATCATCGCGACCTCTTTGATGGTCGATATCATGATCGTGCTTGCGATGGGCGGACAGACGGACCTCACACTTTGTGGCGGTCAGTTCGACAAGCATTCCCGTGCTTCGTTTGGCTTTGAAGCGATGGAGATTATTTCACGGCGCGTTTTCGATATAGCCTTCATGGGCGCAAGCGGCTTCGATGTGGAACGTGGTTTGTTGGGGCCGTCAGATCGCCATTTGCAATTGGCGCAGGTTGTACGGCGTCAAACGAGAAAATTCGTCGTGCTTGCCAGCCATACCGCGCTGCAACGCTCGGACAAGTTTTCAATCCTGCCAACCTCAAGCATTGATCTTGTTATTACAGACCAGCCGCCGCCGAGTGCAGTTTATGCAGCCTTAGAGCGGGCAGGGGTGGAGATAATCTATTGATTTTATTCGGTAGGTATCAAACACCGTACTGCTTGCCGTGTGCTTACAAAGCGAAGCGGAATCTTAGGGCGCACCGCATTTCAAAACAATCTAAGCCCTTTCGTGCGTGAAAGGGCTTAGTTGAAAGGTCATGCGTCGGAGGGCTTGAGTTTCGAATTTACAGTCCGGCGCTGGTCAAGCGTGCGTTAATAGCATTGATGGCTTCGATGACAGCGCTCAATTGACTTCCATTGATCGCGTCTGTTGAACTACCATCTACTCTGCCGGCGGCAAGATTAGTAAGCGTTCGATAGAAAGTGCCGCTGATATCTCCTCCCGTGCCGCTTGATCCAATACTGAATGCTGCTCTAGGACGTTCCCCCGCAACCCTATATGCATGACCGGAAATTGTTATAGTCGGTGTGGAAACGACCGGATCAGTTACGCTGAGCGAACCTATTGCGACACTAAATTGATCGAAAGCGTAGCTTTCGGTGCCTATAGCGACCCCGGCCTCCCCCGATACCTGAGCTAGATAACCTATCGCGATGCTTGACTCTCCCTGATATTTGGAGTTGCTGCCTATCGAAATACTGCCGTCCGACCCAGATGCTTCGCTCGAAAGGCCTATAGATATGCTTTGTTGAGCAACTGCCATACTGCCATAACCAATCGCAATAGTGCTCTCATAGACAGCATTACTTTCTGCTCCGATTGCAGTGCTTTTGTCACCAATTGCATGGCTTTCAGCACCGATCCCTGTGCTGTCAATACCATGTGCTTTGCTGTTCGCGCCGCCAGCTATACTCCCATTACCGAATGCTTCACTGAAGATGCCTATCGCCGTACTAGACGAAGCTTTGGCTATGGTGAAATTGCCACAAACAGTGCTGAAGTCCCCTGAAGCCTCACTGTAGGCACCTATCACTATACTCCAGTCACCCGTAGCTCTGCTAAAGACGCCTGTCGCCAAGCTGTTTTTTATTGCAACGCTATTGGAACCTATCGCGGTACCACCATCTGATGCCGTGCTGCTGGAGCCATATGCGGCGCTGAAATCGCCATTTGCTACGCTGCCGTTTCCGTAAGCGGTACTGTCAGCTGCTGCGTTACTAGTGCGAGCCGCTGCAATGAAATCATTTTTCAATTTTTCAATATGTTCGCTCATTTTAATAACTCCAAATCATAATTTCTAAATATAAATTGTAAAACAAATAATTTTCGTCATTTTAAAACAGTAAAAACCAATGAAAAATAAGTCTTACGGAATTTATATCAAAGATTGCCGCATAATATTGGTGTACTTATAATTTAAACGGACAAAGTACGTGTGTTTTTCAGAATTTTTGTAAATTAAATTGCGCACAAAATCATAGTGACATTCGAAATGTATCGTTTCGGGGAAGAGCATCTCTTTCCATCCCTTCGCGTTAAGGAGCCTCTATTTCGCGACGAACATCACCCTTAAAAAGCACCTTTAGAGAAATTTGTGCGGATCGGCATCCTGACAGTTCTACCCAAAATATTGGGTGAGGTGGAGTGCCCGGACCCATGAAGGTCCGGGCAGATCTAACTCTTTATTTTTAAGCAATTACGAACGGAAATCCGGTTCCCGCTTTTCCTGCCTTGGCTTTAATGATGGCCCACCGGCTTTCCTGCATCTTTGGTCTTCACAAGCGAGACGATGACGCCCGTGCCAAGAATGACGAAGGTGATACCCAGCGACCAGGCAGGCGGGAATTTTTCCCACCCCATGAGATCGGCAATGAACATTTTCGAGCCGATGAAGATCAGCAGGATCGACAGCGCATATTTAAGATAGGCGAAGCGGTGCAGGATGGCAGAGAGCGCAAAGAACAGAGCTCTGAGACCAAGAATTGCAAAAATGTTCGACGTGTAAACGATGAAGGGGTCGGTGGTGATGGTGAACACTGCCGGGACAGAATCGACAGCAAAGATCAGATCCGCCACTTCGATCATGATGAGCGCCAGGAATAGTGGCGTTGCGAAGCGTACCATCTTGCCGGTCGCACTGTCTTTCAACCGTACGAAGAAGGCATTGCCATGCAGTTCATCCGTGACACGCATGTGTTTGCGGGCAAAGCGCAGCAGCGGATTGCGGCTCATATCCGGCTCATCATCTTCACCCGAAAACAGCATCTTGATGCCGGTGATGATGAGGAACACCGCGAAGAGATAGAGAACCCAGTGATAGTTCGCGACGATTGTGGCGCCAAGACCGATCATGATGCCACGCAGCACGATAACACCAAGAATGCCCCAGAAAAGGACCCGATGCTGGTATTTTCGAGGAATAGCGAAGAAGCTGAAAATCAGCGCGATGACAAAGATATTGTCGAGGGCCAGCGTCTTTTCGACCACGAAGGCGGTAAGATACTGCGCCGTTGCCTCGCTGCTTAACTGCCACCAGACGAAGCCGGAAAAAGCCAGTCCGAGTGTGATGTAGAAAGCCGACATTTTCAGGCTTTCACCGATTTCGATCTCATGGTCTTCCTTGTTGAAGACGCCAAGATCGAGCACCAGCAAAGCCAGAACAATGCCGATAAACACCAGCCACATCCAGACAGGTGTTCCCATAAAAAGTGATGTAAAAAGTTCCATATCCGACCTCTGTTCAAAATATCACAAGGTCGGCTGGGGATTTCCGGGCTGACCTCGAGCGCGCTCGAAGTGGTCCGACATCACGGTTTGAAAAAACCGCCAGAGGGGCCCGGTCCACTCTCCAACAGTTAGTAAGCGAGATCTGAGTTTCAAGCCGGGCTTGGAATTTTTCTTTTAGCGGGTCAAAACCGTAGTCTGTGTTGGCTGCTGAATAGCTTGGAGCAACTCACTCGGATCAATCGGTTTGTGAAGCAGCATATAACCGCTTGCGGAAGCTTCGCGCAGCCGTTCGGGCGAGGTGTCGCCGGTGAGGATAATCACCGGCAGTTTGCGCCCAAGATGTTTGAACAATCTGCTGGCTGCTTCCGTTCCGATCATCCCGCCTTCAAGGCGGTAGTCGACGATGATGAGATCTGCAGCAGACTGTGCTGCGGTTTCATCAGTCTGCCAAGCGACAAATGTTTCGTCCGCATTGCGCCCCGCATAGGCGCGATATCCCCAAACATCCACGAGACCGGACAGCGCATCCAATACGGTGCTTTCGTCATCGACGATGAATATGTTTCCACCAGTTTGAGGGATGTTCTGTATTGTCTTTTCAGATTGGCGCTGGTCGTTGACGAGCGGAACCATGATCGAAAACATCGACCCCTTGTCCGGCTGAGACACCAGACGAACTGGATGACCGAGCAGTTCTGCTGTTCGCTTCACGATGGACAAGCCAAGACCCAAACCCTTGTCGCGATCACGTTCAGGATTATGAAGCTGCACGAACTCTTCGAAAACTGTGACGTGTTGGCTTACCGGAATTCCCAGGCCGGTATCGAATACCTGTATCTCGACGTTATCGCCTCTGCGGCGGCAGCCAAAAACGATCCGCCCGCTTTCGGTATAGCGAATGGCGTTCGTGATCAGATTGGCCAATATTTGCCGCAGCATCATCGGATCGCTGTCGGTATGATAGGAGCATTTCACCATCCGCCATTCCAAGCCTTTGCTTTCAGCAAGGCCTGCGAACTCGTTCTTGAGGTTGTCGAACAGATCGTTGATTGAAACGATTTCCCGGTTGGGCGTTACAATCTGTGCGTCGAGACGTGAAACATCGAGCAGCGCATTCAGCAGATAGCTGAGATTACCAACGACCTTTCTGATCTTTCCGGCGATGTTGCCAGCGTCTGTCGCATTGACATTTCCTCTGCTTGCCAGTGCGGCCAGTGTCGAATTGAAAAGGCCAAGCGCATGGACAGGCTGGCGTAAATCATGGCTGGCGGCTGCGAGAAAGCGTGTTTTGGCACGGTCCGCTGCCGCCACCCTGTCTCGTTCGCTCTTGAGCTGATCGACAAGCGTTTCGTTTTCAAACCGCAGCCGTATTGTTTCAGCCAGGTCCCGGTGGGTTACACGACCGTGATGGAAGTTGATGATGACGAGGCAGGCAACGAGGAAGAGATAGGCATTGTAGACTTCGCCCTGCGCCAGAATGCAATAGATCGTGCTCGGCAGCACTGTGGTAAACAGCGAACCGACAAGGACCGGCAGAAATGCAGATGAGGTGGGCACGGAACCGCATGTCAACCCTGTCATGACGATCATCGCAAAGGTCAGCAGATGCGGCTCGTTAGATACGAAACCGATCAACCCGAGTAGGCCCCAGTTCAAGCCCGATAACCACGAAAATCCGGCAGCAGTCCACGCCCATTTTGAATAGGAGTCCGGCGTTTTGGATCGGCGAAAAAAGCTGCGTGTGACGATGACACGGGTGATTGTGAGCAGGTAAACCGAAAGGCACCAGGCAATGAGCCATGCATTGGGAACTTTACCCCAGAAGAGCAGAAGCGAGGGTATTGGTACGAAGATATTGGTCAGCAACACCCCGGCCGAATGATTGTAAAGGATATTGACCAGCGCTTGCCTGATGCGCGCTTCATCGACAGGATTAACGCTCGTAGATTTTTCGTCTTTTTCAGAGAGCGCTAATGCGACCATAATGCTATCCTGTATTCGCTTGTGGTTTTGAGGGGCATCTTTTCGATGAGGGTAAATTACCGGATTATCTTGGCCGACGATCACAGTATCGTCCGCGAAGGACTTAAACTGCTTCTTTCGACTATAAGCGAAACAGTTGTGGTTGGAGAAGTCGGAGATTGTTCTTCTTTACTGGCCGTTCTGGCGCAAACACCTTGCGATATGGTCTTGCTTGATCTTGGAATGCCGGGATTTCATAGTTTCCAGTTTATAGAGCAATTGCGGACAACCTATCCAAAACTGAAGATCGTCATTCTGTCGGCTAACAGCGAGTCTCGATCCATCAGAGCAGCGCTTGCCTCGGGTGCGGATGCTTATCTCACCAAAGACGGCGATCCGGGCGAATTGCTGACGACTGTTACCAATCTTCAAAACGGAAACGATAATGGTGCCGCACACCAGGCTATCGCGCTCAGTCGACAAAACGGTCACGAGCCGGAACCCAATATCGGCATCCAGTCTCCGGTTCCTCTCACCAGACGAGAACTGCAATTTCTGGCTCTGATTCCGCAAGGCGCTAAAACAAGAGAAATCGCAGAGCGGCTCGGAATAAGTGTTTTTACTGCGCGCAAGCACCGCGAAAACCTTATGCGCAAACTCAATCTTCATAGCAGCGCCGAGTTGACAGCCTATGCAGTGCGCCTCGGATTGCCCTCCGCATAATCACTGATAATTGCGGCTCTGGCAGTAGCCACCCTAACTGCCAGAGCCGCTATTCAAGCGCCTTGTTTGGACGCGCATCTTATCCGAAAACCGTTTCACACTTTTCGGGATGCACGATAGCTCGCTCGAATGGAAGTGTTTTCGCTCCTGATCGAAAGCTATCAAGTGGCCTGATAGGATGAAATACGGCACATGTCGTATTTTAGCAGTTGCATCAGGGGATTATGGTCTCGCTCAATCCGCTGACGGGTCGTCGGCGATGGTGATTGGGGCGGCAACCATGTTTCGCAAACACGCAAATTTTGGTGATTTTAGTCGGTCAGTTCTGATCTCAGTTGCTGCAATGCTGCTTGGATCGTTGTCATTTGGGAGCGGACGGGCTGCGGCAGAGAAGATGGAGCGTTCGGATCGTGTCGATGTTGCTATTGTCTTTGCGGTCGATCGGTCATCCCTCCTGGATTCTGACACTGTGCAGATGGTCCGTGCTGGACACGTCGCAGCATTACGGTCTTTGCACGATGTCATGACCAGCGGTCCGAACCAGTGTGTTGCAGTCACCTATCGCGAATGGTCCAGGACGCAAAAGGAAGATGTCGTTCTGCCATGGTCGCAAATTTGCAGCGAAACGGATGCCGATGCAGCCGCCAGAGCAATTGCGCTGAATGATTATGGTCGTTCTGATAGTGATCTCTCTCATGAGAGGAGATCGTTTTCGCTTTTGATAGATGCGGCTTTAGCCGAATTGAAAGCTGCTCCCTGGGGTTCTAACAGAAGAATAGTGAACATATCTGCTGGCGATATCGTTGATATTATCCGACCGTCCGCAGCGACCACCAACATCATTGCCGTACAAAATGACTTTGTCGGGAGAGGTGGGAACGTTATCGCGACGGCCTCATCTTCGTCGGATTATATCGCGGCCATTGAACGGACCTTGATGTTTGATGTTGGCGGCGACAGGGCGTTTTTCATGAAGCCTGAAGAACAAAGCATACGGACGGCCAAGACGGATATCGTGCCTTAAAGCATTTCCGCAAAAGTGCGAAGCGGGCTAAGAATCGCCGTCGGCAAGCCGTTTGATGCCGGACATATTGATGACCGTGAGCTTTTGACGTCCGCCGCGAACGAAGCCTTTTGTCTCCCAGCTGCTCAGAATGCGGGAGACCGTGTGAAGGGTTGTTCCGGTCATTTCGGCAATATCCTGACGGGTGATCGGAAAATCGATGCGGATGCCGTCTTCTTCCTTCTTACCCGCTTGACGGGCAAGGCGGAGAACAGCATGTGCAACGCGGCGCTCCACTTCCTCGGTCGACATTTCGCGAATGCGGGTGTGCGCTTCTTCAAGTCGCTTGCCGATCGTCTGGATCGCATTCATGGCGAGACCGGGGTTCTGCTCGACAAAATAGTCCCAAAGCTCGGTCGGCCAGGCCAGAACGATGCTTTCAGCAACAGCCATTGCGGTTCCGGGATAGTCGCTGCGTTGGAGAGCTTTGGCGAAGCCAAACAGATCACCGGGATGCACCATGCGAACAATGATCTGCTGTCCGTCTGGCGTCACCTGATTGACCTTGAGGCGACCGTGAAGCAGCAAAAAGAACAGGACGGCTTCGTCGCCCTGTTCAAAAATGGTTTCACCCGGAACAACACGCCGCGTTGAGGCGTAAGACACAAGCTTGTCCAGCTCGTCATCGCTCATCTTTGCGAACAACGATAGTTTTCTGACAAGCCCGCGATCTATCGTGGCCATCACGCATCCCCTACTAAAAATCCCCATCGTCGCTTTAGCACAGCTAGAGGAATAAGGGATAGTCTCGGGGGTATAAAATAGGGCATTCAAGCAAAAACCGTCATATGGAAAATTCCTTCAGCCGCTTCAGTACAACCGCATACCAACGATCATCGCGAACCAGACGAAAGCCCAGATTGTCGGGTGGCACACCGACACTGCAGCCACCCGTCTTTGGGTTTCGAATGAATGAACTCATGGCGGCGCGATGCTTGCCATTGACCACATAGACCCCGCAGACGGGCGTCTCCGCAACGACCTTGCCATAGGCATCGATATTCACCCGACGATGGCAGGTCTGTGTCCATTCCCACACATTGCCCGCAACGTCCGCGATGCCCAGTTCGTTCTCGCCAAATGCACCGGCAGAACGGACTTCGGGGCTGCGCTCAAGCTTGCGTGCGCTTTGCTGCTCATAGTCCTTGAGCCAGCGTAAAGCCGGATTGGCTGCATTTTCCTCAATGCCGAGTGCGGTATCGGTGAAGCGAGAGCCGGCAGCAAAAGCCCATTGCTCGTCCGTGGGCAGATGCCAGACTTCGCCGGTCTTTTGCGAGAGCCATTTCGCATAGTTTTCGGCATCATCGTAGCTCACACCGACAATCGGTGCGTCTGTGCCTAAACCGTTTCGATTATGCGGTAACGCTTCTGCCGGTTGGCAGTCGCCATCGGCAATGCAACGCTCATAATCGGATGCGCTGACCTGATATTTCATGATCTCAAAAGACCGCGCGAGTTTG
Organism: Ochrobactrum sp. AN78; assembly: GCF_029909885.1. NCBI lineage: Bacteria > Pseudomonadati > Pseudomonadota > Alphaproteobacteria > Hyphomicrobiales > Brucellaceae > Ochrobactrum > Ochrobactrum sp. AN78. The sequence goes on along the minus strand of NZ_JASAMU010000005.1, from coordinate 260,190 downwards.
CGTGTCGTCAGCGGCGCATCCACCGGATAATTGTTTTTTTGAAAGTCGCCATCAGCGCGATAGGTCATGCTACGCCGAGTGACAACAATGGTTTGCGGGCGCTCAAATTGCGTGTCTTGAGACGGGCGACCCACCCGCCCTGCAGCATCGACTACGAACAGGCCAGCAATCACTGCCAGCAAAACAGCAGGCACAGCCACGGCCAATTCGCGCAGGGGTTTTCTTTTGCAACCTTTGGTCATTTGGTATCGAGAGGCCGTTTCCTTTTGCAGATACGGCCCCAAGCCTTTCTTCATTCGACAATCACCAAAGAAGTTTCAGTCTTTTCGTTACATGCCGGACGGCGCCAGAATCGACGTCATCAGATCATCATTCCATTCGCCGGTGACTTTGAAGTGCGCAGCCGCACCCAGTTCAAAGGCTTCGATTAGATTGTGGTTCACATAGGCGTAGATGCCCGGCTGCTGGAATGTGTAGAAGGCTGCTGCCGCGGCCCCGCCCGGAATGAACCAGGTTTCCTGATCGAGATCTGGCGGCGTGTTGAACTTGCCTGTTGACCAGACATAGTCGCCATGTCCGCCAATAAGATGTGGTCTGGTATCGCGATTGGCCTGCGAGTGAACGATCAGCACCTTCTCACCAACTTTGGCGGTCATTGCCTTGTCGCCCGTCAATGCGCCCACAGCACCGTTAAAGACAACGTGTGTCGGGGTCAGGGTACGCATCACCTTCACGGTGTCTTCGTAGGCATCGCCCGGTGCATCGTATTTCTTGTACTGACCAGCCTCATCGCGCGGCACATAGAAGTCCTGCTCACCGACATAATAGACTTTGTCGTAAGAGAGCTTGTTGCCCTTGCCGTCGTGCAGTCCATCGCGTGGCAATACCATGATCGCCCCATTCATGCCCGAGACAACGTGCCAGGGAACCATTCCGGGAGGTGCGCAGTGATAGACGAAGACGCCGGGCTTGGTAGCCTTGAAGCGCAGTATCGTCTTTTCACCGGGGTTGATCTCGGTGAGCCCACCGCCACCCAATGCACCAGTTGCTGCATGGAAATCGATATTGTGCATGAGCGTGTTGGTTTCAGGATTGATGAGCGTCAGCTCAACATAGTCGTCCTGATGCACCACCATCAGCGGACCGGGAACGGTGCCATTGAAAGCCATTGCGTGAACTTCGGTCCCCGCATCGTCGATAACGATCTTCTTTTCCTCGATCACCATCGTAAATTCGATGACCTTCGGCCCACCTTCTGCGACCTGGCTGTGAGCGTGGACGAATGGTGGGTCCACCAGCTCCACTTTCTGCCGGGGAAGCGCTGCAGTTTCCGCTGCACTGGCCTTCCGTATTGCGCCATTGCCCCAGGCGGATGTTGTCGCAAACACCGGCGCAAGCGCACCAGCGAGTGCTGCTCCTGCAAGTATCGTGCGGCGGTTGATCTGCATCTGGTCTACCATCGGTTCTCTCCTATACGATAGGACCGAGCGCTCTTTGCTCTGTCGTTTTATGTATAGGAGATCGGCTGGGTTGCTTCCTTGACCGCAATCAACATAGATCATAAATTGTGGAATTAATTATCGTTTAATTACAATAAGTTGGATCGTGTCCGCTAAGTTTCCAAGCGCTTATTTGCGATAGCACAAAGGACGATTGCAGCTGACGCGTGTTGTCAAAAGTAAAACCAACGATTGATTACAGCGGTTCCAGTTAATATTGAACTGTTGGAACCGCTGTAACTATTTGTTCTTACGCATTTCCGAACGCAAACCGGTTCCCACTTTTGCTGGAAATGCTTTAATTTCAATCGCTGGTTTTCGTGAGACGGTTGGGGGTCATGTCTCTTATGGTGCCTGTTATAAAGAGAGGCCTGTGAAACGGGATTGAACTTCCGGCAGTGCCATCTCCGGCATCCATGCCGGTTCATATGTTAGTTCGACATTGGCGCGTGAAACGCCGTCGACAGCTTCCACGCATGTTTGCACGGCTTGCGTGAGAAATCCTGCGGCGGGGCAACCGGGTGTGGTCGTTGTCATCTCCACATTGACCGTTCCGTCGCCTGCGACCTCAATGTGGTAGATCATGCCCAGATCAACCAGATTAACGCCCAGCTCCGGATCAAGTATCAGCCGCAGTGCCTTGAGGATGGCATATTCGAGTTGGACATCATTTTCGCTTTGCATGGCTTTGTCCTCACTCTTGTCGCTCTTGGCCAACGCGGATCATGATACGGTAGGCACTGCCGGTTTCATCGAAGTTGCCGACCCATTCATGGCCGCGTCTTTCAAGCTCTGGAAACAAGAAGAGTGGTTCGCGGTGAAGCAGAGCGAACAAGACCTCGCCGTCTGTCATGCGTTCGAGTTCTGCCAGTATATGAACCATCGGTTCGGGTGGTTGCATGTCTGAACAATCGAGATATTGCGAAGGCTCAGGCCAGATATCGGGCGATCCCACATTGTTGGAAATCTGTATTTCCGGCACCGCGTCTTGCGATGGAGAAAAAAGCGTTTGCCAGTCGCCCTCGTCAATTGGCTGCGGCTCCGCACGAAACCCTTTGCGTTCCATCACGGCAAAGAGCGGTACTGGCTTGAAGGGTGTTATAAGCAAAAGGCTCTGGCCGGGCAGCAGAGTTTCCGTGGCATCCATGATTGCCTGAAAGGGTTCCACACCCCTTTTGAGCAAGGGGCGCACATCCAACTCACGATGAGCGATTTCCTGAATGGATAATGTCATTTCGACCTCCTAAAGCATGTCGCGGAAAAGTGGGAACCGGATTTCCGATATCGACATGCGTAAAAACAAAGACTTAAAGCGTGTGGTCACGCTGCGATAAAACGCGACGCGCTTTAAGCACGGGCGTACCGGCATGGATAAGGTTGGGTAGGGCCACGCCATTGGGCAGGCGCAAACTGGTCGGTACGTCCAGAAGCCGCCGGGCGCGGAAAAAGTGAATGCTCAAAGCCAGAATGGTAATAAGGGTAAGTGAAGATGACAGCCTGAAGATGATTGGATAGTCGGCGATCAGGGCCAAGGTGCTGAACCCAACGCTCCCATAATAAAGGATGAACCAGTGGCGGGCATGTCGCTCACGCACCATGTCCTGCACACGTGGCGTCTGCACGCGGCCCATGACGGGTCCATAGCATTCGAGCCAGGTGAGAAACGGAACGATTTTGTAAAGCTGTGCGAGGCTGAGGCCTGAAAGCCAACCGAAGACAAACAGATAAACGAGTGCGGCAACCATCTTATCGGTCATGCCGGTAAAGAGCATTGTCAGCGCAAGCACCATCGAAATCAGCAAAGCTGCAAATGCAGAAATGCTGGCGGCACTGTTCAATTCAATCGTCCTGCGTTTGCGCCCCTGATAAATTGCGCGCACGTCGAGAATATAAAGAGAAATGCAGACGATACCCGGAACGAGCGCGATCGATTGTGTGATTTCAGGTTGACTGGCACCGAAAGCAACAAGTGCGATGCCGAGGCCAAGGATTATCAATGCAGCAAGACCCAACCACCATAAAAGCCTGGTGCGCTTCGTGTTGTTGTCCGGCGAAAGCATGAACATGGTGAGCAATCGATAGCTCACGCCCATGGCTGTAAAAGTCATCCAGCCGCCAAGTGCCAGCGCCGCATGAATGGATATGGTCGATCCGGCGATATCAAGAGCGATAACCTGCTCGGTCATCCCTGAAAGAACGAAGGTATAAAGCCCTCCAAGACAGGCGACGATCAGCAGGCAGCCGATGCCAATGGCGACGAAGCGTGTGGGCAACGTAATGGGTCGCGCTTTCCAGATTGTCATCCCAAGCATTAGAACGATCAGCGAAAAGCCTGCGATTAAAAGCAGACCTGACATGGGAAGCAGCCAAACCGAATTGTCGAGCAATCCAGACATGCCTGCAAAACTGAAAAGCAGTCCGGTCAGTCCTGTGAGCAACAGCAAAAGTGCTGGCAGCTGTGCGGAACTTCCCCAAAGGGGCTTTGCAACCAGGACCGGCACGAACTGCAACAATGCGCCACTCATCAGCAATGCCAGCCAGCCGATAGCGATGATATGGACGAGGATGAGAGTTTCCGGTGCCCGAATTCCATGAAACGGATAGCCAAAGCCGCCTGCCATCAATCCGACCCCAGCTATGAGGAAGACGAGAGAGGCTGCAAAATAGGACAGAGTCCAGCGGGAAAGAGCGGCACCGATCATCTCAACCCTTCATGAATAGGTTAGTGATTGCCGCAAGTGCACTCATGGTCTGAACCATGAAGCTTGCGCCGTGCAATTTCGACACGCCAGACAGGACCGGTCTCCTTATAGACCCAGGAAAAATCGCCAGGATTGCGGGCCTCGAGCTGGCGGCGCAATGGCACTGGGTCATGATCGTTGACGATCTCCAGCGCATCGCCCGGTTCAAGCGCATCAATCATGGAAAAAATGGTCGCATGTCGTGTGATGGGCGGAATGGTGCGCACGTCGATGACAGGATTTACCGAAACAGGTTCGATTGACATTATAGTTTTCCAAGGCCGTCACTGCCGAAAGATGATGACGACAGCCAGCGTCACCATGACAGCTTTTGTAAACTGATCGATGCGATGCTGCTTTGATGCATCTCAAACAAGACAAAGAATTACAGCATTTCCAGTTACAGCGGTTCCAACGATTCAATAATAACTAGAACCGCTGTAACTGGAGCCACTGTAATGGCTTTCTGACAGAGCTGCCTTGTTCTGGATCAATTTCGGCCCCGCTACTAAAGCGCATCCCGAAAAGTGTGAAACGGTTTTCGGATAAAGATGCGCGTTAAAATAGATAATTGGAGCGCCGATCTGATCCAATCAGATCGAAACGCGCTCTAAAGCATGCCTTCAAAAAGTGCGAAGCATTTTTGGGATAAAGACATACGTAGAAACAAACAGTGAGATGCATTTCCTATGATTCATCATAAACTGGAAGTGCTTTATTGACCAAAGAACAGGACGACAGCAATCACGATAGATGCTGCAACCGCTGAAAGTGTGCCCGCGCCCTGCAAGGCCCCCATTCGATAGAGAACCAGCGAAAAGGCGATGATTGCAGGCGTGGCAACCATGAGTCCGATCTGTGCATCCGTCATTGAAAGATTCCTTGCTTTGAAAAGGAACGATGCCTCCACGCACATGATTTTTCTTTGTCAAAACGCAAAGAAGATGGGGGATGAGCGGGCTAGGCATGCCCCATGCTTGAAACGGAAGACACAGCCTTCGCGGCAACGATTTCAAACGATGAACCGGAGGACAATCTTCTGCTCTGGATTCTCGTCTGGAGCGAACTTGTCACTTTTGCAATTTTGCTGATCGCCTTCATGGTGATGTCGATCATCAATTCAGACGGTGTGGCGCAATTGCGGGCGCATCTCAGCCCCGGCCTTGCTGCAATCAACACGATCGTGCTGCTGATAAGCGGCTGGCAGGCTGCAATCGCTGTGCGGCAACGACATAATGCAAAGAAAGCAAGACGCCCGCTGTTGGGGGCAGCGTTTTTTGGTCTTGTATTCGTGGCCTTCAAATTGGTCGAATACTCGCACGAAATCCAGTTTGTGGGCGACGAAGCTGTGGGGGCGTTTTTCGAGCTCTACTTTCTCCTCACCGGCTTTCATCTCATGCATGTGCTGTTTGGCTCAATCATTTTGGCGCTGGTCGCGTGGCGTCCATCCGCTTCCAATGTTCTGCTTATCAGCACGCTTTGGCACGCGATTGACCTTGTCTGGCTGGTTATGTTCCCGGTTCTTTATCTTGCGTGAGGTGACGAAATGAGAAACGGAGAGTACAGGGCCCTCAACCGCACACTGCTCATTTTGCTGGCGCTTGCAATGAGTGGTGCGCTGATTGCCAGTTTGAGTGCCAGCATGCTTGTCGCGATCATAGCTGTTCTGATTCTTGCCTTTGCAAAAGGCTGGTTCGTCGTTCTCGATTTCATGGAAATGCGCGCCACCAGAGGCGCGTTGAAGCCTGCCTTGCTGGCTTGGCCGGCTGCGCTGCTTATACTCGCCCTCATGCGCTCTGTAGCAGTCCGCTTCCTTCTTTGAACAACCATACAATCTCATTGTTTTGCGCAGTTTTTGCTTAGAGTGCGTTTCGATCTGATTGGATCAGATCGGCACTCTAATTATCTGTTTTAACGCGCATCTTTGTCCGAAAACCGTTTCACACTTTTCGGGATGCGCTCTAAAGCATTTCCAGAAAAAGTGGGAACCGGTTTGCGTTCGGAAATGCTTAAAAGCAAATAGTTACAGTGAGCCCAACGATTCAATATTAGCTGGAACCGCTGTAAACGCTCCAGTCTTTGCCAAAACGCAAAGATGTCTTTTCACCGCTCGATAGAAGGGTGCAGTCCCGTGATGCTGGCGAGGGGATTGACCAGCCGCACCATCGACGGGGGATGAGATGCCGGGGCTCCGCCTTCGGCCAGTGAAAGGACGAAGGGGATGGCAGAACGCCTAACCAAGACCGGCGCCCGAAACGTCTTCTACGGCGGTTCTATTTTCTTTTTCGCGATCTTCGTGGGACTGACGGCGCACAGCCATTACTACATGAAAACCACGTCCACAGATGAATCGACGCTGACCGAAGCGGTCGCACGTGGAAAGCACATCTGGGAGAAAAACTCCTGCATCAATTGCCACACGCTTTTGGGCGAGGGGGCCTATTTCGCACCTGAGCTCGGCAATGTCTGGAAGCGTTACGGCGGCGAGGATGACCCCGAAGGTGCACGCGAGACGATGAAGGCCTGGATGCAAGCGCAGCCCACGGGAATTGAGGGGCGTCGTCAGATGCCACAGTTCAACCTGAGCGAACAGGAACTCAACGATCTGGCGGATTTCCTTGAATGGACAAGCCGCATCAAGACGCAGAACTGGCCGCCCAATGAGGCTGGCTGAGGCGCGGGATGAACGGAGTTTTATGATATGAAATATGAAAGCCAAAAGGTTGCGATGCTCTATTTCTATGGAGCGCTCGTCCTGTTCGTAGCCCAGGTTGCGTTCGGTGTTCTTGCCGGGACGATCTATGTCTTGCCCAACACGCTCTCCGAGCTGCTGCCCTTCAACATCGTTCGCATGATCCACACCAATGCACTGGTCGTCTGGCTGCTGATGGGTTTCATGGGGTCGACCTATTATCTGCTGCCTGAAGAGACAGAGACCGAACTCTACAGTACCAAGCTTGCCGTCATCCAGTTCTGGCTATTCTTTGTTGCGGCTGGCATTGCCGTGGTGGGCTATCTCTTCAAGATCCATGAAGGCCGCGAGTTTCTCGAGCAGCCATTCATCATCAAGGTCGGTATACTCGTCGTCTGCCTGATATTCCTATTCAACATCACGCTGACAGCATTGAAGGGCCGCAAGACGACAGTTACCAACATTTTGCTGTTTGGTCTCTGGGGGCTGGCGCTGTTCTTCCTCTTTGCCTTCTATAACCCGGTCAACCTCGCCATCGATAAGCTCTACTGGTGGTATGTGATCCATCTGTGGGTTGAAGGTGTGTGGGAACTGATCATGGCGTCGATCCTCGCTTTCCTGATGATCAAGCTCAATGGTATTGACCGCGAAGTCGTTGAAAAGTGGCTCTACGTCATTGTCGGGTTGGCTCTGTTCTCGGGTATTTTGGGAACAGGTCACCACTATTACTGGATTGGCGCACCGGGGTACTGGCAGTGGATCGGTTCGCTGTTCTCAACGCTGGAAGTAGCTCCATTTTTTACCATGGTCATCTTTACATTTGTGATGACATGGAAGGCCGGTCGCAAACATCCAAACCGCGCTGCCCTTCTCTGGTCAATCGGTTGCTCGGTGATGGCTTTCTTTGGCGCAGGTGTATGGGGCTTTCTGCACACGCTGTCCTCGGTCAACTATTACACCCACGGCACGCAGCTGACAGCGGCCCATGGCCATCTCGCCTTCTTTGGCGCCTATGTCATGCTCAACCTTGCGGTTATGGCCTACGCGATTCCTGAACTGCGCGGACGTGCGCCTTATAATCAGATGCTCTCCATGGTGAGCTTCTGGGCGATGTGCACGGCAATGTCCGTCATGACCTTTGCGCTCACTTTTGCAGGCGTGGTGCAGACCCATCTGCAGCGTGTTCTGGGTGAAAGCTTCATGGTCGTGCAGGACCAGCTGGCGCTGTTTTACTGGATGCGTCTTGGCTCTGGCATCGTGGTTGTAATTTCGGCTTTCATGTTCATCTGGGCCGTTCTGGTTCCGGGCAAGGAGCGCCGCGAAAACACCTCTGGTTTCGTGCAGCCTGCTGAATAATCGACGCAAAAGCCCTGCCGGAAGGTGGGGCTTTTTTCGTAAAAAAATAGGAAAACTGCCATGAACAGCGTTCTCAAGAATATTGAAACAATCGATGCATCCATCCCTGCTTACAGCCCATCCGGCAACGAATGCGCCTTGTTTGAACTGGCATGGAAGCGCAAGCTGCCATTGCTTCTCAAAGGTCCGACGGGGTGCGGAAAGACACGTTTCGTCAGTCACATGGCAGCAAGGCTCGGCCTGTCTCTCTCGACTGTTTCCTGTCATGACGATCTTGCGGCTGCCGATCTGACCGGACGCTATCTGCTTAAAGGCGGAGACACTCATTGGGTGGACGGACCTTTAACCCGTGCGGTGCGCGAGGGCGGCATCTGCTATCTCGACGAGATTGTCGAGGCACGCAAGGACGTGGCCGTGGTGCTGCATCCACTGACTGACGACCGCCGCATTCTGCCGCTGGAACGCACCGGCGAATTGCTTGACGCGCCGGATCGCTTCATGATCGTTGTGTCATATAATCCCGGCTATCAGAACCTGCTCAAGTCATTGAAACCGAGCACACGTCAGCGTTTTGTGGCTATCGAATTCGATTTCCTGCCCAAAGAACAGGAAATTGCAGTTGTGAGTGCCGAAAGCGGCCTTGACGCGCATAAGGTCGCGCCGCTTGTGGCGCTTGCTCATCGTTTGCGTGGGCTAAAAGGGCACGATCTGGAAGAAGGCGTTTCAACGCGTTTGCTGGTTTACTGCGCATCGTTGATTGATGCTGGCATGTCGCAGCGCGAGGCCGCGCGTGCGGCGATGATTGAGCCGTTGACCGATGAGCCGGATGTGAAGGCAGCGCTGCTTGAAGTCGCCGATGCGATGTTGAAATAGGCGGGTACACCATGCTGGATTTTCTGGAGCTCGAAGAAACAGTTGGCCGCGCCTGGCACCGGCTTATCGGCAAGACCGGATCATGGCCGCAATATCCCGATCAGGCCGTGAAGCTTGCCGATATTCGCCAGAGGCTTGCAATCTGTTTCCGTGGTTTTGGTGGTGACGTCACTGTGCAGATTGCACCCGCTCGTGCCCGAACCTCCGGCCATCGGCTGGGCTTGCGGCAGCGTATGGCTCTGGGTGAGGAAAAAATCGCCCAGCCCCTGCGCGATGAAGCAACGCTGATGTTGCCGCCGGAGATTGCGCTCTTTCCGGATCGCGTGCTGAATTACGATCTCTATGTCTGGCTTGCAGGCTTTATGGCGATCATGCCAACCGAACTGGAAGCCATGCCTGATGATCCGTTACGCCGCGATCTTGCGGCTCTCGATATGGCGGCAGAAATCGTAGCCAAAGCCTGTGAATTGTTTCCCGGGCTGGAAGATCGCTATGCCCGGCTTTGCGACGCCGTGCTGGAGGCGCGACCAAATCGGCGGCTCAACCGACTCGAGCAGCTTGTTGAAGAACGTGTTCTTTCGCTATTGAAGGACGGCGCTGGTCTGCCGGATTTCAGTCTTCCAGCCATTTTCCCGCATCGTGCTCCGGCGGGCTATCTGCCGATCCTTCCCGTTCCGCTCTGGCCGGGGCTTATCCGGCGCGATGAAACAGCAATCCGCGCGGCGGAAGACGAGCCCGTGCGCAACTCTCAGGCTGAAGCTGCCGAAACCTGCCGCCAGATAGCGCAGCGCGAGAAGCAGGACCCGCGGCTTACTGACAGGAGCCCGTTCATTCTCAACCGTTTCGAGAAAATCCTCGCCATGGCCGAGATGGTCAGCGTTGACCGACCGTCGGATGACAGTGACGAACAGAATGCAAAATCCGCTGATGAACTCGATGATCTGACATTGGGCGAGCGTAAGGGCAGGCCTGCTGCTCGCTTCCGCTTCGATCTTGATCTGCCGCCGGAAGCGGTTGATCGCAGCCTGCTGACTGCCAAGCTCACCTATCCGGAATGGGATTATCGCAAAGCGACCTATTTGCAAGATCATTGTAGCGTTCTGGCAGCGCCGGTGCAGGAGCGTGAAGAGGCGCTGCAACTTGATGATGAAGCGCGAAGTCTTGTACGGCGAGTGCGACGCCAGTTTGAAATCCTGCGGCCCGGTCGCGAAATGATGCGCGCACAGCTTGATGGTAATGATCTTGATCTCGACGCTGTGGTACGGTCACGTTGCGATTTTGCGGCTGGCGGGCAAGGTAGTGAGCGGGTGCATCTGATGAGCCGTCCGCAGGCCAATGATCTGGCGGTAACGATTCTGGTCGATGTTTCGCTTTCAACCGATGCATGGGTGGATAACCGTCGGGTGCTTGATGTGGAGAAAGAGGCGTTGCTGGTTCTCGCCAATGGCATTGCTGCCTGTGGCGATCGCTGTTCTATTCTGACCTTCACGTCGCGGCGACGCTCCTGGGTGCGGGTTGAAACTGTGAAGGATTTCGATGAGGCTTTCAGCCCAACGGTTGAGCATCGCATTGCAGCGCTGAAGCCGGGCTTTTATACCCGCATGGGTGCTGCCATGCGCCATGCAACGGCAAAACTCAGCGAACAGCACAACCGAAAAAAGCTTCTGCTGCTTTTAACCGATGGCAAACCGAATGATGTCGATCATTATGAGGGGCGCTTTGCACTGGAAGATACACGCCGGGCTGTGAGTGAAGCGCGCGCCAAGGGCGTTAACGTCTTTGCAGTGACGGTTGACCGCGAGGCCAATGCTTATCTGCCTGCACTTTTCGGACATGGTGGCTTTGCAATGGTTGCAAAACTTGCGAAATTGCCAGTTGCTTTGCCCGCGATCTATCGAATGCTTGCGGGATAGTTTTCAGCAAAATCACTATGCCGGAAGCTTTCGGCATCAACTTCTGTTTAATGAGGAAAAAGCAAATGACTACACAGCCGATCCTCGCAGCAGTTCTTGCCGACAAAGACGTATCCGTTGATCTGCTTTTGGCAGAAGTTGTTGCGCAGAGTGAGGCTTGCGGATTGAAGGTCGCAGGCTTCTTGCAGCACGGCAGCTCTGATGCAGACGATTGCTGCCGTGAAATTGTTATTGAACGGATCGGCGACGGAGTCCGACAGGTTATCTCGCAGCCGCTCGGTTCAGGATCGCGCGGCTGCCGCCTTGATCCCGCAGCACTTGCAGATGTCGCTGGTCCCTTGCTTGCCGAGATCGATGCAGGCGTCGATTTACTGATCCTCAATCGCTTCGGCAAAAGTGAAGCCGAAGGTCATGGCTTTCGCGCGATCATTGAATCAGCTTATTCAAAGCAGATTCCTGTGCTGACCGTTGTGCGTGATGCTTATGTGGGCGACTGGCGCGACTTTGCGAGCGATTGCGGTATGTTGCTGTCGCCCGACGAGGCGGCTCTTGCCGCATGGCTTGAAAGCGTTGTCTCGCTCAAAGTGCTATCAGCTGCCAGCTAACTTTCCTTAGCTATGCATGACAGATGCGGTTTTATGTCGGCTCACCCAGGCTGCGCCAATGCCGCCGTGCAAAAAGCCGTTGGAAAGCGGGACGGCTGGATAGATTGCCTGCAATCGGGCAAGGCCTTCTTCGGTATCGATACGTTCCTGCAGCACTTCGCCATGCACTTTTGCGATAGCAACCATGTCGCAATCCTGCGGCGACAGCCTGAACCGGGCAACGCCTGCGGCTTTCAGGTCGGGCATGTCTTCAATCAGTGCCTGACACGTGTGCGACAGTGTCTGCACCCCATTCAGGGCAAGGAACGACTGGCTATCGAGTGTTTTGACTGGCAGACCGTCCGGCTCCTCGGCACAAACAAACTGACAATTGTCTTTGATGTGTCCTTTAGAGCGTGCATGGGCGCAACGGGCTGAAATGGCGAGTGGTACCCTACCAAAAGTGAAGATTTCGAAGGCAACATCTGGCGCTCCCCTGATGATTTCACGAATTGAAGCCAACGGAAGTTCCGGCGGCAGGCAGATGGATTGTGCGCCGCGCTGAGCCAAAACCTTGGCGGTGGCGGCGTTGTAAACATTGACCAGTGGGCCAACCATATGCGGCTTGCCAGCCAGCAGGCCCAGTGCGGAGAGATCATTGGCTTCGACCGGAAAAAGCGATTGTTCGGCGGTCTGCCGCACATGCTTTGCTTCGCGTTCAAGCATCACGAGGGCAAGCGAACCAAGGCTGATGGTCTTGCCTGCCTGTTCCAGCCGCTCGATCACATCAGCCATGTAGGGATCAATGAAATGGAACCGCTTCGAGCAGACTATTTCACCGAGTGTGACGTGATCGACCGGAGCTTCATCGGCAATGCGGAAATAGAAATCGCGCCATTTCGGGCCATCCCAGAGAAAGAGAACAGGCCCGAGGCTAAGGCTGGGATTAAAGCGTGAATCCGACATGGCTATCTCCAGCGTTTTTCATAGGCGCCCGATGTGGTCTGCTGACCTTCACTCAAAGCACGCAGTCGTGAAAGCAGAGCGGCCCGCTTTTCGGGTCCGGCGGCAAGTGTTTGACGAAGTGTTGATACTACTTCCGCGACATAGGCTTTGCCGCGCTGTCGCCCTTCGATTTTCAAGGCCGAAACACCGGCTGTACGGAGTTCGTCTATGTGGTTCATCACATCAAGAGAAACCGGGTCTTCAAAGGCATAGCCTTCTTCATCGCCGATATTGAAACGCCCTTTGCAAAGGGTCGGATAGCCTGCGGCTTCGCCAGCCGGAAAACGGTTGATGGTGTAATCTCCGAGTTCCGAAACGAGCTCGGAACCTTCGTTCCGATAACGCACATGGCTTGCAGGCGAGCAGACACCGTTCATATTCGGTGAGCGGCCGGTGGCGTAGGACGAGAGCGAGCAGCGTCCTTCGGCCATGACGCACAAGCCGCCAAAGACGAAGACTTCCATTTCGCAAGCAATCTTGCGTCCGAGCTTTGCGATATCGGGGATGGTCAGCACGCGCGGCAACACCACGCGCTTTGCTTTGAAGGCATCGATCAGAAAGCTGATCGCATCGGCATTGGAGGCAGACGCCTGCACCGAAACATGCAGCCGCTGTTGCGGATGGCGCTCTGCAGTGTAGGCCATCAAGCCGAAATCTGCGAGGATCACTGCATCGGCACCAAGCGCCGAGGCGTCATCAACGGCCTTGTACCAGAGTTGCTCATCGCCCGCGCGCATGAAGGTGTTGATGGCGACGAAGACCTGTGTGCGCCGCGCATGGGCGAAATTGATCGCTTCCCGCAACTCCTCGCGACTGAAATTGAGACCGGGAAAATTGCGTGCGTTGGTTTCATCGCGGAAGCCGCAATAGACCGCATCAGCTCCGGCTTGCACGGCTTCGCGAAATGCGGAGGGTGTTCCGGCAGGACAGATCAGTTCCATGAACGGGCGTCCTCCTTTGTGTCGGCGGCGAGCGCTTTGTCGCGCACAAAACCTGCGATGGCTTCCACGACCGGCGCGAATGGCCCTGCGCCTTTTCCAAGGTCTGCCGGCAGATCAACATTGCAATCATCCAGCGCATTGCGCAGGGCAAGCATGGCTTCCATATCGCCAGTCACTGTGATGTCGCGTGAAAAGAACAAGGCATCGCCATCGAGCTTTCCTTCGAGAAGGGCAAGCAGCATGACGAGGGGGCCTTCGATAGCGGCATCGGTCACAAATTCAGTGCTGCTGCGCAGCACTGAAATGCGTGGGGCGCCGGGTTCAACCAGAAAAGCGAAAGGCAAATCGGATGGCCTGAACCCAAACCGCTTGTTGACGTGCTCGCCCAGCCTTTCAAACAGTCCCGGATGTGCGCGGATAACCTGATAGAACACATGAGAAATGAACGGGTTGAGCAAAAATGGCGGAACAAACCGAACTGGGGCAACCACGGCGGGCGGAATTTTCATCATGATTTTGCTCCAGGCATTTCTATGCACACCAGCTTTGCGAGGTCTGCACAAGGACTAGGCGATTCAAGCCTGTAAGAGTTTGATCTGGATCAAAGACGGCAGAAGAATTGCGTATTCAAAGTGAGACATGAAAAATGCCTCCTCACTGCCTTCCTCTTTTGACGATCTACAGAGTTTCGTGTCGGAGCTTGAAAGACGCGGCGATCTTGTCCGTATACAGCGCCCGGTTTCGCTCGTGCATGAGATCACCGAAATTCATAAGCGTGTTCTGGCAGCCGACGGCCCGGCCTTGCTATTTGAAAAGCCGGTTGATGCCGAGGGCAAAGTGCAGTCCATTCCGCTTCTTGCCAATCTTTTTGGCGCTGAGCGGCGGATTGCCTGGGGGCTTGGCCGCACACCTGAAGAGTTTCCTGCTTTAGCCAATTTTTTGGCCGAGCTACGAGCACCAACGCCGCCGCGTTCAGCAGGTGAAATATGGAGCAAGCTGCCTCTGGCAAAAGCAGCCCTGGCAATGCGACCACGTCGTGTCAGCCGTGCGCCGGTGCATGAAATCGTGCGTGAGGAAGGGGCGATTGATCTGGGCGCGTTGCCGATACAATGGTGCTGGCCGGGAGAGCCGGCGCCGCTCGTGACTTGGCCTTTGGTGATCACCTGTGCGCCAGATGATCCTTACGACATCAATGTCGGCATTTACCGAATGCAAAAGCTTGGGCCAGACAGGCTGATCATGCGTTGGCTGGCGCATCGCGGGGGTGCGCGACATCATCGTATGTGGCAGAAGGCAGGGATGGATATGCCGGTTGCAGTTGCAATCGGAGCAGACCCCGCAACAATTCTGGCAGCCGTCATGCCTTTGCCGGAAGGCATGAGTGAACTAGCTTTTTCGGGCCTTTTGTCGGGGCGAAGGCCTGCAATCGTAGAGGCGCACACCGTCCCTCTCACTGTCCCGGCCAACGCGGAAATTGTGCTTGAAGGCTTCGTATCCGTGAGCGAAACCGCGCGGGAAGGGCCTTATGGTGATCACACCGGCTATTATAACAGCGTCGAAGAATTTCCTGTTATCCGTCTTAGCGCAATCACCATGCGCAAGAACCCGCTCTATCTTTCCACTTACACCGGGCGTCCGCCTGATGAACCTTCAAAGCTCGGCGAGGTGATGAACCAGCTGTTTGTGCCGGTCGTGCGCAAGCAGTTTCCCGAGATCACAGATCTCTGGCTGCCACCGGCCGCATGTTCTTATCGCGCAATGGTGGTGGCAATCGACAAGCGATATCCGGGGCAAGCCCGCAGGGTCATGATGGGGCTTTGGTCGATGTTGCCGCAATTCAGCTACACCAAGCTTATCATCGCCGTCGATCCTGACATCGATGTGCGCAATTGGGATGATGTGCTCTGGGCACTTTCCACACGCTTTGATGCAAGCCGTGATCTGGTGACGCTCGATCATACGCCGGTTGATTATCTCGATTTCGCTTCTACGCGTTCGGGGCTTGGCGGCAAGCTCGGGCTTGACGCGACCAATAAGATCGGCGCAGAAACTGATCGCGAATGGGGCGCTGTCCTTTCCATGAATGCAGAGACCATTGCGCGGGTGGACGCAATGTGGGGCGAATTGGGAATCGACCGGGAGAGCAGACAGTGAAGCGGATTGTCGTGGGAGTTTCAGGCGCGTCCGGGTCGCTGATTTCACTGAAAATACTTGAGTGCCTGAACAGGATGCAGTCCGTTGAAACGCATCTTGTCATATCGCAAGCCGCTGAGCGGACGTTGCGCTACGAGCTTGGTCCAAATGGCTATTCAATGCTGCACCGGCTGGCAGAAAAGACCTATTCGATTGAGGATGTTGGAGCCGCGATTGCGAGTGGATCGGTGCCGACAGCCGGTATGATTGTTGCGCCTTGTTCCATGCGTACCCTTGCGTCGATCGCTCACGGTTTCGGCGACAGTCTGCTAACGCGCGCTGCCGATGTGCAGCTCAAAGAGCGGCGCAAGCTGCTGCTGATCGCCCGCGAAACACCGCTGCATCTGGTCCATTTGCGCAATATGTGTACGGTCACCGAGATGGGCGCAATCGTGATGCCGCCTGTACCCGCCTTTTATCTGCATCCGCAGACGGTGGATGAAATTGCCCATCAGATCGCAGCGCGAGCCATTGATCTGATGGGGATTGGTGAGCAGCAGGCCGAAAGCTGGAGCGGCTCAATTTAGTTTCGGATGCCGGTCAACGAGCGCCTGGCGGCGTTGCTGCAGCTCTTCGATCTGCTGTTCCAGCGAGAGGATTTCGTCATCAAGCTTATCGACGCGTTCCTCGATGTGGGAATAAGCTTCTTTGAGCAGCAGTTTGGCTTCCGTCTTGTTGGAGGCGCTTGGTGTGTCGCCACGCAACGGTTTGTTGGCCGTTTCGGGCAGGAAGAACGCTGTGATGAGACCCACGACGGCTGCACACATGAGATAGTAGGCAGGCAAATAGATATTATCCGTTGACTCGACGAGCCACGCGGCAACTGTTGGTGTCAGGCCCGCAATAATGATCGAAATATTGAAGGCCGCCGCAAGCGCGCTGTAGCGAATGCGTGCCGGAAACAATGCAGGCAGTGTTGATGCCATGATGCCGGTCAGGCAGTTGAGCAATATCGCCAATATCAGCAAGCCGGCAAAAATCGTCGCAATGTGGCCGCTGGCCACAAGATGGAAAGCTGGCAGGGCAAACAATAGCAAGCCGAGGCTGCCGATGATCAGAAATGGCCTGCGGCCAAAACGGTCACTGAGAAATCCGACAACGGGCTGCACGAACAGCATCCCGATCATCACCACGATGATGATGAGAACCCCGTGATCCTCAGAATAGCCGAGGCTCTGGGAGAGATAGGTCGGCATATAGGTGAGCAGCATATAATAGGTGACGTTTGTCACCAGAACCAAGCCGATACAGACGCTCAGTGCACGCCAATATTTGTTGATTATCTCTTTAAAGGACACCATCGGACGATCTTCGATGGCATCGCGGTCTTCTTTTTCCAGCGCTTCAAGCTGCTGTGTAAACGCGGGTGTTTCCTCTGCGGCATGGCGAAGATAAAGCCCGATCAAGCCGAGCGGGGCGGCAAGATAGAACGGAATGCGCCAGCCCCAATCGAGAAAGTCTTGTTCTCCAACCATTGTGCTGAGGAACACAACGAGGCCAGCACCGAGCACAAATCCGGCAATGGAGCCGAAATCCAGCCAGCTACCGAGAAAACCACGACGGCGGTCTGGCGCATATTCTGCAACAAAGATCGCAGCGCCCGTATATTCGCCGCCTACAGAAAAACCCTGCGCCAGCTTGCAAAGCAGCAGAAGGATTGGTGCCCAGATGCCGATGGTGGCATAGGAGGGGATAAGGCCGATACAGAAAGTGCTGGCAGCCATGATGATGATTGTGAGCGACAAAACCTTTTGTCGCCCGAAGCGGTCGCCCATGACGCCAAAGAACAGACCGCCGAGAGGGCGCACCAGAAATGGCACAGAGAATGTCGCAAGAGCTGCAATGGTTTGAATGCCGGGTGCTGCATTGGGAAAGAATACTTGCCCCAAAGCATAGGCTACGAAGCCGTAGACGCCGAAATCGAACCATTCCATCGCATTGCCGAGGGCAGCTGCGGTAATAGCTTTTTTGAGTTTGGTGTTGTCGATGACCTTAATGTCGTGAATTTGTAATGGTGTAGCCTGAGATGAGCTGCTTGCAGCATCGCTTTGCGCCATTCGCCACCGCCTTTATGCGTTTTGTTATCGTATCTCACGCAACAGAACAGCGGCCCTGCATTATAGAACATGCATTGGCCGCTTCTTCGTTCAGTCGATTTGAGCGGGTAACGAGTTGGCGTCTGTTTTGGTTCCGATAAGGCTTATAAATAGTCGGCAAAGAAGGCGGCAGATTGTGTTATGCCGGGCCGAGCATGATGAAAGTTTCGCTTTTGCTGACGCCCTGAAGCGAGCGGATTGTCGAAATCACCTCATTGAGTTCGGAAATGGTCGAAACCTCCAGCTCTGCGATCACATCCCAGATGCCATTGGTGTTGAAGACACCGGTCAGGCCCGGGACACGCTTGATTGCGCTGATTGTTGCTTTTAGCGATGAGCCTGACATTTCGATTAGCATGAAGGCACGTATCTGATCCTTGCCAATGTCATCGCGAACGCGGACCGTGAAGCCTTTAATGTCGCCATTGGCAATCAGTCGGTCGAGACGCTTTTGCGCTGTGGCTCGTGCAACGCCTAAGAGTTCCGCGAGCTGTGGAACAGAAGCGCGACCGTTGATGCGAAGCTCAGTGACCAGTCTCTTGTCCAGCTCATCCATGGCAGTGACTTCCTTTAAAGTAAGTATGACTGACGATATCGTCACTATTTTATAAAAATAATCACTTTATATTCTTTTTTGTCAATCTGATTGCAGATAATGATTTTGCCAAGGGGAATGCAACAGCAGCTTCTAATACGAACGAAGTGATAGGAGCGTTACGCAAATCCCTGTTCAGGCCGGATACAAGGTCGCGAAGATAGCGTTAAAATGTAGCTCCAGAATGGGGCTCTCGTAGGGGAACCTTCAACATGAAATTTGCCAAACTTTTTTCTACCGCCCTTGTGGCGCTAGGCATCTGTGTTTCCTTGAACACAGCAAAAGCCGACGATCTGGAAAAGATTCAGAACAAAGGCAAGATGACGATTGCCCTTTCGGGTGTGTTCCCACCATTCAGCTTTGTCGATGAGAGCAACAAGGTTGTCGGCTTTGACGTCGATATCGGCTCGGAAATCGCACGTCGCCTGAAGGCAGAACCTGAAATCGTTACCACGGCCTGGGACGGCATCATTGCAGGTCTCGTGACCGGTCGTTACGACACGATCGTTGGTTCGATGGGCATCACTGAAGAACGCAAGAAGGCAATCAACTTCGTCGGACCTTACTATCGTTCGGGCTTGGCCCTGTTCATTCGCAAGGGTGATACGGTCAAGTCGCTCAACGAACTGGAAGGCAAGACAATCGGTGTGACGCTGGGCGAAACCTCCGAAAAATGGGTTCGTGAGCAGGGCAAATATGAAGTCCGCACCTATAAGGGCTTGCCTGAAATGCTTCTCGACCTTGGCTCGGGTCGTATCGATGCAGTTGTCGCCGATGACGTTCCTGTGCTTGTCGCCATAGGCAAGAGCAATGCGCCGATTGAACAGGTGAAGGACGATCAGCTGCCGCGTTACGATATCGGTATTGCGGTTCGTAAGAACAATCCGGAGCTTCAGGCTGCAATGCAGAAGGCGCTCGACGATATGATGGCTGATGGCACCTATAAGGCCATTTCCGAAAAATGGATTGGTGCGGATATCCGCTAATTCGAACTGTTTCGGGTGTGGGCAGCAAAGTGAGCTGCCCCACTTCCGATTAATAGTCCCTAAACTCAGCTTTACAGCTTCTCGCCAGCCCTGTGGCTGAGAGACATGTGCACCATAGGAGATATTTTCCTGATGGAGCAGAAAGGTTGAAGGATGGATATCGCACTTATCGGGCGGATTTTTCCCTTCATTGTTGAGTCGGCCTGGGTCACAGTCCAACTGACTATCGTATCGCTGCTGATTGGTCTCGTTGTTGCCAGCCTTCTCGTCATGGCGCGCTTTTCGCGCTATGCGCCTATTCGCTGGATCGCCATCGGCTATATCAGCATCATGCGCGGTACACCGCTTCTGGTGCAGCTGTTCCTTGTGTTCTTTGGTGGCCCGCAATTCGGTTTTGAGTTTACCCCGTTTGTTGCGGGTGTCATCACGATGGGCTTCAACATCGGCGCCTATATGTCTGAAGGGATGCGCGGAGCAATTCTGGCGGTCGATAAAGGCCAGAACGAAGCGGCGCGTTCTCTGGGCTTTGGCAGGGCCGGAACCATGCGGCTTTTCATCCTGCCTCAGGCGGCTCCACTCATGATCCGTTCGCTTGGTGTCAATACGGTCATCCTGACCAAGAGTACCGCGCTCGTTTCAACAATTGGCGTGGTGGAGCTGACCTATACCGCCCAGCGCTTTGTCACTTCGACATACAAGCCATTTGAGGTTTTTGCGATTGCCGGTGCAGCTTACATCGTCATCATTGCTATCATTTCACTGATCATCCGCGGCTTTGAGATCTTTTTCAATGCTGACAGGAGGGCGGAAGCATGAGCCTGGATTTCACCGTTGTTCCGTCTTATCTGGAATTGATGCTGATAGGTCTGCTCTGGACCGTTATGATCACTGTTCTTGCGGGTGTGATCAGCATTGTGCTCGGTATTCTGATCGCAATCATCACGCTTCATGCGCCTAAAATAATCAGCCTGCCTGTGCGCGGTATTGTTTTCCTTTTCATGGGAACGCCTCTGCTGTTGCAACTCTATCTGCTCTATTATGGCCTTTCGCAGATCGGCATCATGGTGCCAGCGTTCTGGACCGGCGTGTTTGGGCTTGGCATGCATTATGCGGCCTATAATGCCGATATTTTCCGCGCATCGCTTGAGACCGTCGATGAAGGACAGATGGAAGCCGCCCGGTCGCTTGGTTTTAGCCACGGATCGTCGCTTCGCTATTTCATCATCCCACAGGCGATCCTCACGGCTCTGCCGCAGGTTGGCAATAACAGCATCATTCTGCTCAAGGACACAGCCGTTCTCTCCGTGCTCGGCATCACAGAACTGGTACTGAATGCGCAACGCGCCATCAGCGAAACCTATCGCCCCTTTGAGTTCTACTTCGTTGCAGCCGTGCTCTATTACCTCGTCAATCTCTTGATGGAATGGGGTTTGAGCAAAGCTGCCAAGAAAGCGGAAGCTATCCGATGAACACACAGACTCCCATGATCGAATTGCGTCAGATCAGGAAATCCTATGGCGAACATGAGGTGCTGAAAGGCATCGACCTGACTGTCGCACGAGGCAAGATCGTTTCCATCATTGGCCCCAGCGGATCGGGAAAAAGCACACTGCTGCGCTCGATCAATATGCTGGAAGAAACGTCAAGCGGTGAAATCTGGCTTGATGGCAATCAGGTCAATCGCCCGCTCAAAGGTCGCGCTTTTGAAAAGCACATCAACCATATCCGTCAGGAAATGGGGATGGTTTTCCAGCAGTTTAACCTGTTTCCGCATCTGACCGTGCTACAGAACATCATGATTGGCCCTATGCGCCTCAAAGGGCTTTCGCGCAGCGATGCACTGGAACGTGCGAACAACCTGCTGGCCAAGGTCGGTCTTGTCGACAAAGGCAATGCCTATCCGGCACGTCTTTCGGGTGGTCAGAAACAGCGTGTTGCGATTGCCCGTGCTCTGGCGATGCAGCCGAAAGTCATGCTTTTCGATGAAGCAACCTCCGCGCTCGATCCGGAGCTGGTTGAAGAAGTCAATCAGGTCATGAAGCAGCTCGCAAATGAGCACATGACCATGTTGATCGTGACACACGAAATGCGCTTTGCGGCGGAAGTTTCTGACCATGTGATGTTCATGGACGGCGGTGTGGTGGTCGAACAAGGTCTGCCGCAGCAAGTTCTGTCTGATCCCACGGAAGAGCGGACGCGGGCATTCCTGCGTAAGCATCTTTCGCACTAGTGCATCGGCCCAAAAATTGGAATCAATTTTTGGGGTAAAGACATGCGTAAAAACAAATAGTTACAGCCGGTCTACAGCGATCAGCGTCTTAAAACTTATATTCTGCAGCGTATTTCTATCGTCTCGGAATACGCTCTAATCGACGGAGACTAGAGTCCATGACTGCGAATGTTTCAAACGGCGCGCAAAACGCCGTAACGACGGCGCACAACCATATTAATGCGCAGCACGTCGAAGAGCTGGCCCTGCGCATGGTCGGTTGGAGCAGCGAAACCGGCACCCCCGGTGAAGCCGAATTTTCCGAACGTCTCGTTGGATTGTTGAAGGAAATCCCCTATTTCCAGCAAAATCCGGACAATATTCGTACTGTTGCAAGCCATGGCGATCCGCTGACGCATAATGTGGTTGCGCTGGTCCGCGGTAACGGCAAACGCACGCTTGCACTTGCAGGTCATTTCGATACGGTTGCAACTGATAATTATCACGAGCTGAAGTCGCTTGCTTGCGACAGCCGCAACCTCAAAGACGCGCTTATCAAGGATTTGTCGAAGCGCGCCCGTTCCGCTCAGGAAGAACGCGCGCTTGAAGATTTGCTGAGCGGCGATTTTCTCCCGGGACGTGGCCTGCTCGATATGAAAAGCGGCCTTGCCGTGGGTATTGCGTGTGCTGAAAAATTTGCGGCTGACCCGGATCACAGTGGAAATCTGCTGCTGGTTTTTACGCCGGACGAAGAACGTGAAAGTCGTGGCATGCGCTCAATGCGCAATGCGATGCCGACTATTGCCCGGGATTTTGACATTGAAATCTCGGCTGCGATCAATCTCGATGTGACATCTGATCAGGGCGACGGAAAAGAAGGCCGTGCGGTCTATGCTGGGACGATTGGAAAGCTGCTGCCTTTTGCGCTGGTTATCGGATTGAGCTCACATGCGAGCTATCCATATGAAGGCGTGAGCGCACAGGCGATGGCCGCCAGCATTTTGGCGCGCTTTGAAGGCAATGCAGTACTCGCCGATCGCGATGACAATGATATTTCGCCGCCACCTATCTGCCTTGAGGCAAAAGACCTCCGCGACGGCTATGAAGTGACGACGCCTGAACGCTTCTGGATCGCGCTTAACTGGCTTTATCATGCCATGACGGCGGAGGAGCTGTTCAGTCGTTTTAAGGACGAAGTGCTGGCAGGCGCGACGGAGGCTGTCGAACGTTTTGCCGCACAATCCGAAGCTTTTGGCCAGTTGATTGGCAAACGTGCAGGCGCAATTCCGGCTGCTCCTAAGCTCATCACATTCGAGCAGCTGCGGGCGATGGCTGCCGATGTTGCCGGTGAGAAATTCGAAGCGCTTTACAGCGCGCAGGAAAAGCGCCTTGCCGATATCGACAATCCGCTATCGGTCAGTCGTCAGTTGACCGAGTGGCTTGTCGGCGTTGCACATCTATCAGGTCCCGCCGTTGTGGTTGGTTTTGCAGGGCTGCATTATCCAGCAAGCCATCTCGACGATGCTCAGGCCAATGATAGGGCTTTCAAACAGGCCATCGACACAACGATGCAGACATTTGCGGCCTTCCCGGATCAATCGCTTGTGTGGAAGCCGCATTTCCAGGGCATCTCGGATATGAGCTTCTTGGGGCAGGCTACGCTTGGTCAGGACATCGTTTCGAACAATACGCCGGTTGCGCGCCTTGTTGATCATCCAGCCGGTGACGCGTTGCGTTTTCCGGTCGTCAATATCGGCCCTTGGGGTCGTGAGTTTCATCAGAAGCTGGAGCGCGTACACGCGCCTTACGCCTTTGAAGTGCTGCCGCAGATTGTTTCGATGATTGCAGAAGAGTTTTTGTCGAAGCGTGCCTGAAGTTCAGCGCGAGTCCATCCGATAAAGGATTACAATCATGACCAATGAAAAGCTGAACATCGTTCCCTTCGTCAGCGTCGATCACATGATGAAGCTTGTGCTTACGGTGGGTGTCGAAACCTTCCTCAAGGAACTGGCTGACGTGATCGAGGAAGATTTCCGCCGCTGGGAGCAGTTCGACAAGACGCCACGCGTCGCCTCGCATTCTGACGAAGGCGTCATCGAGTTGATGCCAACGAGTGACGGTACGCTTTATGGCTTCAAATACGTGAACGGCCATCCGAAGAACACCAAGGAAGGTCGCCAGACCGTTACTGCTTTTGGCGTTCTGGCTGATGTCGGCAATGGCTACCCGATGTTGCTGACCGAAATGACGATCCTGACGGCATTGCGCACGGCAGCCATGTCGGCAGTTGCCGCAAAACATCTTGCCCGACCAGATTCAAAGACCATGACGATCATCGGTAATGGCGCGCAGAGCGAGTTTCAGGCTTTGGCTTTCAAAGCCATTCTGGGCATCGAAAATTTGCGTCTGTTCGACATTGATCGCTCTGCGAGCGAGCGTTGCGCACGCAATCTGAGCGATAACGGTCTTTCGATTACGATCCACGCCACCTCGCAGGAAGCCGTTGAAGGTGCCGACATCATCACGACGGTCACAGCTGATAAGCAATACGCGACCATTCTAAGCGACAACATGGTTGGCCCTGGCGTGCATATCAACGCCGTTGGCGGCGATTGCCCCGGCAAGACCGAGCTTAACAAGGATATCCTGCTGCGCTCCGACATTTTTGTCGAATACCCGCCGCAGACCCGTATTGAAGGCGAAATCCAGCAGCTTGACGCCGATTACCCGGTCAAGGAACTCTGGGAAGTCATCACGGGAGCAATTGCTGGCCGCTCGTCAGATCGCGCGATCACTTTGTTTGACAGTGTCGGTTTCGCGATCGAAGATTTCTCTGCGCTGCGTTATGTTCGCAGCAAGCTGAAAGAAACGGGGCTTTATGTCGAACTGGACATGCTGGCTGATCCCGATGAGCCGCGCGATCTTTACGGAATGCTGCTCCGCTGCGAAAAATCGCTCAAAAAAGCAGCATAGAGCATAATCCGACCGCAGTGAAACGAGGATCGATAAGATTATGCTTTAGATATAATAAGTTAGGACGCCGATCTGATACAATCAGATCGAAACGCGCTCTGATGGAAATAGGAAGGCCGGTGGTGAGAACCACCGGCTTTTTTATTATACACTACTGAGCAGGATGCTGGTTTCGCTGTTCAACACGCCTTCGATTGTTCGCACTTCGCGCAGAACGCGGTCGAATTCGTGCAGGCTTTCCGCATGGATTTCCGCCACCAGATCCCACGACCCATTGGTCGTATGCAGAGTGCGTATCTGCGGCAATCCCCGCAACAGCTTGATGACTTTTGTCGTTGATCGGCCTTGCACTTCGATCAGCATGATCGCGTGTACAACCCCATCATCGTAATCTTGCCGAACTCGGATCGTGAAGCCAAGAGCTGCACCTGTTTCGAGCAGGCGGTCGAGACGCGCCTGAACGGTGCCGCGTGAAACGCCAAGGATTGTTGCCAGTTTCGAGAGTGGCGCACGTCCGTCCTCCCGCAAAATGGCAATCAGCTTATGATCCAGTTCGTCGAAAATATGCATAGCAGTTTTTACAGTTTGATTGTGCAAATTGCTAGAATTTTTACAGTTCACCCAGCAGTTTTACAATTTTAACTGACTTTATGCCCTCCTACTCTGTTTCTCGGAGTGCTGCTGGAGGAGCGTGTGAGAATGTTTGAGAGCTGTCAAAGCGACCTGATCGCGCAACCGAAGTTCATTGCGCAGTTCATGGCGCAGTTCGCGTTGAATTCGGTTCCCTTGGTAACGCGATAAGCGCTTTAAACCTTTGTTTTTACGCATGTCTTTCGCGACATGTTTTAGCAGTGAGAATAGTCTGAGAATGAGCAGGCCGTCTGTCCAGAGCCCAAAATCGGTCGTTATGATCCGACCACACCATTTCACCCCCAATGCGCAGACCGCAAAGGACAATGCGTTTCAATCGGTCGATGAGCGCCGTTCCGCTGAGATGGTTGCAAAAGCAGCCTTCGACGAAGTGACGAGAATGGCCGAGGGACTGGCCGATGCGGGCGTAATGGTTCATCTCTTTGAAGATGAAACCCATGCCCTGCCCGATTCCGTTTTTCCCAATAACTGGTTTTCCACCCATTCGGGCGGACATGTCGCCATTTATCCGATGTTCTCGGAAAGCCGTCAGAAGGAACGCCGTCCCGACGTTATCGAAATGCTGAAGTGCGATTATCGCGTTCAGGATGTCATCGATTATTCAGGTCTGGAGCGCGATCACTTCTATCTCGAAGGCACAGGGGCCATGGTGCTCGACCATATTGGACGCGTCGCTTATGCAGCTCGCTCCAACCGCACCAATGAGGTAGCGCTTGAACGCTTCTGCACGCATTTCAATTTCGAACCGATGGTGTTTGATGCGCTCGATTCGTCAGGCAAGCCGATTTATCACACCAATGTTCTGATGTGCATTGGCACCGATTACGCGCTGGTCGGCACCGATATGATTACCGATCCGGCCCGTCGTCAGGAGATCGTTGACCGCCTGCAGGAAACTGGCCGCACAGTCATTCATCTCACCGCGGAACAGATCGGTGAATTTGCCGGTAATGCCATTGAGCTTGAAGGCCGAGACGGTCGCGTTCTGGCCCTTTCTGCCCGCGCTTTCGCTGCTTTAAGCAAAGCTCAGATCGAGACAATCGAGCAGACTGCAAAGCTTTTGCCTTTCGCCGTGCCAACGATTGAGCTGGCAGGTGGATCGGTACGCTGCATGCTCGCAGGCATTCATCTCTCACGCCGCACAACAAACGGTACACATTTGCTTTACGCAACAACAAGAGCCGGGTAGATAGGCTCCAGCTAAATTGAGGGTAACCTTCCATGTCTTCTAACAGACCCGTTTATGAGTTCAATTCGATCATCGTCCGTGAGCCTTCGCGCTCGGTGGTAAATGGTCTTCGCGCGCTGGATACCGGCAACCCGACCTATGAAGGCGTAAAGGCTGAGCACGATGCTTATATCGCTGCCATGCGCGCTGCAGGTGTTGAGGTTACGATCCTTCCAGCACTTGAAGATTTCCCAGATTCCATTTTCGTCGAAGATCCAGCGCTCGTCTTTACCGAAGGTGCAATTTTGCTGCGTCCAGGCGCGCTTTCGCGCGTTGGCGAAACAGCTGTCATCGAACCGACGCTGCGTCAGATGTTTGATACGGTTGTTGAACTGCCGGAACCAGGTTTTGCTGATGGCGGCGACGTTCTGACCACGCAGAAGAGCGTGATGATCGGCCTTTCCGCCCGTACCGACAAAGCGGGTGCAGCGGCCCTGATCGCCAGCCTCGATAAGATCGGTCGCAAGGGTGAAGTTGTCTCGACCCCTGAAGGCGTCCTTCATTTCAAAACCGATTGCTCGCTGGTCGATGAAGAAACCGTTCTTTCGACGAGCCGTCTCGCAAAGTCGGGCGTATTCTCTGGTCTTCGCCAGCTGATCGTTCCAGAAGGCGAAGAAGCTGCTGCCAATGCGCTGCGCGTCAATGACGTCGTGATGGTCGGCTCGGATTTCCCGCGCACCATCGAGTTGCTGGAGAAGAGCGGCTATAACGTGGTTCCGCTCAAGACCACGGAGATCGGCAAGATCGACGCTGGCCTTTCCTGCATGTCGCTTCGCTGGTATCGCAAGTAATTCTGACGGCTCAGGGGCATCCGCTCCTGAGCTGTTTTTGTATGCGCATTCCCCGTGCTTGCTATCATCACAGGCAAGCCAACAAAAATATAAGGAGAACGGGAACATGGTGGGTTTTAAAGGGAAAATTGCTGGTGCGATTGCGCTTGCTGTCTTGGCCAGTGGTGCTGCTCAAGCTGACGGAAAACTTCGTCTTGGCATGACGCCAGAGCCATATATGCCTTTCACGCAGGTCAACGCGGCGGGTGAATGGGAAGGGCTGGAAGCAGACCTTTCACGCGCCCTTTGCGAGAAGCTTGCGGACAAGTGCGAGTTCAAGTCGATGGCGTGGGATGGCCTCATTCCATCGCTCACCGAAAACAAGGTCGATTTCATTATCGGTGCATTCTCCGTGACGGATGAACGCCGCAAGGTCGTCGATTTCAGCACGCCGTACTACACCGAAGGTACGGTCGTCGCTGGCGCCAAGTCTGATGAAGACAAAATCGGCACAGTCGCAGCAAGCGACGGTTCCGGTGAAGTCGTTGATCAGGCGGCCCTCTCGGGCAAGATCGTCGGTGTCCAGACATCGAGCGTCCAGTCGGCCTATATGACGAAATATCTTCCTGACGTTTCGATCAAGAGCTACGACACTGCTGACAATTCGGTGGCCGATCTTGTAGCAGGTCGCGTCGATTATGTTCTGGCACCAGATCTTTTCGTTCAGAACTTCCTGAAGACGTCGCAGGGCGAAGACTACGAGGTCAAGCTTGTGACGCCTAAGAGCGTCGTACTGGGCGAAGGCGTCGCCTATGCAGTTCGTAAGGGCGACACAGCAACGCTTGAAAAAGTCGATGCAGCACTTGCTGAACTCGACAAGGACGGCACTCTCAAGTCGCTGGTCGACAAGTGGATTTTTGAGAAGAAGTAACTCGATCCAATGCGAACGCCGCCAGCGGCGTTCGCTCATCGAGGTGCTGTGACCTCCACATTTCACAAAATGCTTTGCGCTTTTCATAAAGTGGAACGGTAGCAGACCGCAGCTCATAAGAGTTGTACCGAGCAGTCGTTCTATAAAGCGCTGGGCTTTTATGATCGGATTAATCTGCATGGATTCTTATTGGCAACTGTTGGCCTGGGGAAGTGAGGGCTGGGGAGACGAGTTCGCGCATGGGCTTATGATGACCTTGCAGGTCTCGGCCGTAGCATTCGCAGTCTCGTTTCTTTTCGGGCTCACTGGCGCCTCCGGTAAGCTTTCGCGTAATCGCTACATAAAAGCGATCGCAGATTTTTATACGACGGTGGTTCGCGCTCTGCCTGAACTGCTCGTTATTCTGCTGTTGTATTTTTCCGTTGCGACGGGTGCCGAACGCCTTCTGAAAGCAACAGGCCTTGTCGGAAACGATTTCCAGTTTAGCGCCTTCTGGGCTGCGATCATCGCGCTGGCTTTCGTCAATGGTGCGTTCATGACGGAAGTGCTGCGAGCTTCCTATCTTGCCATTCCACGCGGTCAGATCGAAGCTGCTCTTTCCATCGGAATGCGCAGACGTCAGATATTCACCCGCGTCACCTTCCCGCAAATGATGCGTCATGCAGTGCCCGGCATCGGCAATCTGTGGTTATCGATCACCAAGGAAAGCGCGATCATATCGGTGTTGGGTTCGTTCCATGAACTGCTTTACACCGGCTATCGTGCAGCTGCCTCCACCAAGCAGTACATCTTCTTTTATGGCCTCACGGCATTCCTGTTTCTGGCCATCACGCTGGTCTCGGTAATTGTGATTGCGCAGCTTGAAAAGCGCCTGAGCCGGGGGCATGGATAATGGAATCGATCACAAAAATCGTTGAGTTCCTACCGCCTCTCATCAAGGCAATGCCGCTCACACTGCTATTGACGGCTACGGCGGGTGTTATTGGCCTGATTTTCGGTACACTTAGCGCGCTGGCGCGGCTTTCAAACAGCCGCATTCTGAAATGGCCGGCTTTTATCTACACCTTCATTTTCCGAGGCACGCCGCTTCTGGTGCAGCTTTATCTGATCTATTACGGGCTCGGGCAGATCCTGCCAGGCACATGGGTCAGACACAGCTTCCTGTGGCCATATATGCGTGATGGTCTGTGGTATGCGGTGTTTGCGCTGAGCCTCAATCAGGGTGCTTACAATGCCGAGGTTATTCGCGGCGCTATCAAATCGATCCCACGCGGACAGATCGAAGCAGCACTTTCTATCGGTATGAGCCGGTTCAAGATTTTGCGCCGTATCACCCTGCCGCTGGCCTTCCGTCATTGTATGCCGGTCCTGACCAGTGATCTTATCATCCTGCTCAAATCCACTTCGCTTGCTTCCACAATTACGATCATGGAAGTGATGGGAACCGCACGCGCGTTGCAACGCAGTTCCCTGTCGATATTCGAGCCGTTGATTGCGGCAGGCATCCTCTATTTCACAGTTGTGTTCATCCTCACCCGGATCATGAATGTGATCGAACGGCGCATGAGTGGCTCACGCGCCTCGATGGTCTGATCTGTTTCAGGAGCAATTCAAAATGACTTCCATGGCACTGGCCGTCAAAAATATTCACAAGAGCTTCGCAGGCGTCGAAGTTCTCAAAGGTATCTCCTTTGAAGCGAAGAAAGGCGATGTCATATCGCTGATAGGCAGCAGTGGCTCCGGTAAGAGCACATTGCTTCGTTGCATCAACTATCTGGAAACGCCTGACGAGGGAGAGATTTCCGTTGCAGGCGAGGTGATCCGCACGAAAGTTGGGCGCGATGGAAAATCGCATGCCGCCGACCCGCGCCAGCTTGAGCATATCCGCACCCGTCTTGGTATGGTCTTCCAGAGCTTTAATCTCTGGTCCCATCGCACCATCCTCGAGAACATCGTCGAAGGACCGATCCACGTTCTGGGCATGTCGAAGGCGGAGGCGCTGGCCGAGGCTGAGGTTCTGATGGAAAAGGTGGGTATTACGCCCAAGCGCGATCAGTATCCGAGCCAGCTTTCCGGTGGTCAGCAGCAACGTGCCGCGATTGCGCGCGCGCTCGCAATGAAGCCCGAGGTTATGCTGTTCGATGAGCCGACCTCAGCACTCGATCCGGAACTTGTGACAGAAGTGCTGCAGGTTATCAAAAAGCTCGCTAGAGAAGGCCGGACAATGGTGATGGTGACGCATGAAATGGCACTCGCTCGCGAAATTTCGAGCGAAGTCATCTTTCTGCATCAGGGACTGGTTGAAGAGCGCGGTTCGCCTGATATCGTGATGCGCAATCCGCAGTCACCGCGTTTGCGCCAGTTCCTGCATATGAGTTGAGGGGGAGATCATGACGGACAATAAACTGGGTACATTCGGCGATGAACTGAGAGCTGTCCGCAGGCATCTGCACAGCATTCCTGAGTTGGGCCTGGAGGAAGTTGAGACTTCCGACTATATCGCCTCGACGCTTGAAAAATGGGGTTATGAACTCAGCCGTGGTCTTGCGAAGACTGGCATCGTTGCCTCTCTGCGTCGCGGCAATTCAAACCGTTCCATCGGTTTTCGCGCTGATTTCGATGCACTGCCAATTCTGGAAGAAACTGGCCTGCCTTATGCGAGCAAGAACGCTGGCAAGATGCATGCTTGTGGCCATGATGGCCATACGGCAATGCTGCTGGGTGCTGCGTGGTCGCTTGCGCAGGATCCTGACTTTTCTGGAACCGTTCATTTCATCTTTCAGCCCGCCGAAGAAAACTTCGGTGGTGCGCAGATCATGATCGAAGAAGGCCTGTTTGAGCGCTTCCCCTGCGATCAAGTTTTTGCTCTGCATAACTGGCCGGGTCTTCAAGCCGGCAAGTTTGCCTCGAAGGCTGGACCAATTGCGGCGTCCATCGATGCGTTGACGCTCACGGTAAGGGGCAGCGGCGGGCACGGTGCAGAGCCTGAAAAGACGATTGATCCGATTGTGGTCGCTTCAAGTATCGTCATGGCGTTGCAAACGATCGTCGCGCGTAATGTTTCGCCGCATCAGCCAAGTGTGATTACGGTCGGCGCGTTTAATTCCGGTGCGGTTTGCAACGTTATTCCCGATACCGCCAAGCTTGAAATCTCGATGCGTGCAACCGATCCGGTTATCCGCAAGACATTGCGCGATAAGCTCGAGCAAGTGGCCAAGATGCAGGCCGCAAGCTATGGCGCAGATGTGAGCTTTGAATGGATGACCGGCTATCCCGCAACCATCAATGATGCGACAGCTTTTGAGCAGGCAAAGGCAACAGTGGTTCAGCATTACGGCGAAGACGCATTTGAAGAGATGGACAAGCCGCTGATGGGCAGCGAAGATTTTTCCTTCATGCTGGAAAAGGCTTCCGGTGCTTATCTCCTAATCGGAAATGGTGAAAGCTCAGGCTTGCATACGTCAAAGTATAATTTCAACGATGAAATTCTGGAGCGCGGCGTGTCCTTCTTCCATAATTTGGCTAAGGACAGCCTCAAAGTCTAGCATTCAATGAGAGGCGCGGTATTCCCCGCGCCCCTTTTTTAGAGTGCGCGGGAATGTTGCTCAAGGTTTCCGTGCTGCTCACGACGTGACTCGCAAGAGTGAATGTCAGAGGGAAATTCGCTTCAAATCCTTGTCGAGAGCGAGAAGCTCGGGCAGCTCCGTTCCGGAGCCGAGGTTTGGTGCAGCACATCCCATCACATCGGCAGGCACGACACAGGCGGCGCGGATCGCCTCTTCAAGCGGCACGCCGACTTGTTGAACCAGATTGGCGAGACAGCCGACCATATCGATATGGGCACCAGCAAGTGAACCGGCGGCATTGACGAGGGCACCATCGCGCACTTCGATCCGTTCGCCGTAAAGCTCGAAATGATCTGGCCCGCCAATGGTGGACATAGCGTCAGACACAAGAAACATGCGATCACGCCTTGCGCGCGCGCGCCATGCAATGCCAACCATTTCCCACGTCACATGATGTCCGTCGACGATGATGCCGACGAATGCATCGCTGCCAATTGCTGTGCCAACCACGCCCGGCTCACGTGAGGTCATTGGCGGCATGGCATTGTAAAGATGGGTGAAGCAGCTGATCCCAGCTTCAAGCCCCGCTTTTGCCTCATCGGTCGTGCCATTGGTATGACCGGCGGAAACCACGACGCCCATATCGACGATCTGACGGATCGTGTCGCCAGGCACCATTTCTGGCGCGAGTGTAAGCATCACCGGCACATCCGCCTTGCGCAGAATTTTTAGCGCTTCGAGCGTGGAGGCATCCATAGGGCGGATAAATTCGACGCGATGCGTGCCCTTGCGTGCAGGGTTCAAATGCGGGCCTTCGATATGCAGGCCGAAGAAGCCGTCCATGCCCTTGCATTCGACGGCGGCGTGAGCCGCCTGAATGATACGCTCCGGCTCGCAGGTGATCAACGTTGGCAGAACCCAGCCAGTGCCGCGTTTGCGCAGTGTCGAAATGATATGCGCGATACCCTTGGCGTTGGTGTCAGAATTGAGCATGACGCCGCCCGCGCCATTGACCTGCAGATCAATACAGGCAGGCATCAGGATATGCGGGGTGAGGTCCGGGGTCTCATCTGATTTACGCGGGCGCAGGCGATCAATGCCCCTAGCCCCGATCTCGGCCACGAGACCAGTCTGAAGCCGCCCATTGAGGAATACAAAGTCTGGGGCGACAAGACGGCTCATCGGGGTTCTCCTGCTTTATTAGAGCGCATCCCGAAAACTGTGAAACGACTTTCGGATAAGATACGCGTTAAAACAAATAGTTAGAGGGTATTTGAATCTGATTCAAGCTGGTTCAAATGCGCTCTAAGTGCGTAAAGTGCAACGCCACGCGCGCCGGAACTGTCGCCGAAACGGGCTGTTCTGATCGCTGGTATGCGGGTTGGCCCGAGCTTTTGTTTTTCGAATGCTTTCGATACACGTTCGGCAACACCGTCCATGTTGGAAAGGCCTCCGCCCAGCACAATGCAATCGGGATCGACGACGAGCTGCATCGTCAGGAGCGATTCCGCCATCAGTTCTGCCCAGTCATTGAGAACCTGTTCTGCCGCCGCATCACCATTGGATGCGCGTAGTGTCAGCTCCTGATTGGAAATTGTTTCACCAAGCTTGATCTTTGAAATATCGGCAAGGCCTGTGCCGGAAACATAGCGTTCCATGCAACCGGTCTTGCCGCAACCGCAAGGGATCAAGGGCAGGTTCTGCTGGCTTAAAATACGTGCTGGCATGCCCGTATGGCCGACTTCCAGCGCCAGACCATTATAGCGTGGGGGAATATCGCCATTGATCACAAGACCTGCACCCATGCCAGTGCCGACAATGAGGCCGATCACGACGTCGCCGCCTTCGCCTGCACCGCCGTGAACTTCCGAATAAGCGAAAGCCATACAATCGTTCATCAATGGGAAACTGCGTCCGAAACGCGCCACAAGTGCTGCACCCACATCACGTCCGGTGATGGGAATGTTGGAAGCAAAGCCGTGGCCATTGGCCGGGTCGATCCAGCCGGGAAGGCTGATGCCAACGGGCAATTTCGGACTACCGGATGTTTCGCTCAGCCATTCAATCTGTGCCGCCAGCCCTTCGATGAAATCCTCGAAACTGCTCACAGGAGTTGGAATCCGCCGCGTCAGAACGGTTTCCATATTTGCGTCGAACAGGCGGCCCTCAATTTTGGTGCCGCCCAGATCAATGGCGCCGCAGATCATGCTGACCTCATGCTTCATGCGTTAAAGGGGTAAATCTTAACCCCGGAAACGACGCGTGTCAGGTTGCCTTGATCGATAAATGGATTGTCGATGTTGAGATCGAGTTCCGCGGACCAGCGGGCAGACCAGATTTGCGCCAGAAGCACATAAAGCACAGCATCCCAGCGGCTGTCACCTTGATGATTGGCAGCAGTCAATTGATGCGCAAGGTCACAGCCTTCGCCGCCAACGGTTGTGACGGTTGCGAGCGGAAATTGTTGTGCGATTTCGCGTGCGATATCGAGATCATAGCGCGCGGTATGCTGGTCTGGATGGATGAAGACCACGACGCGGGTGTTGCCAACGACTGAAGCCTTCGGACCATGACGAAAACCGAGTGTGCTGTCCCAATTGGTCATGACCTGGCCTGCGGTCAGTTCCAGCACCTTGAGTGCGCTTTCGCGCGCGACGCCGGTCAATGCGCCGGAACCAAGAAAAATGGCACGTTCAGGATGCGGTGCAGGGGTGGCGTCAAGCTGGGCGATTGCTTTAGCAGCCGCAACCGAAAGATTGCCAAGCTTTGACGCCACGTCAGCCGTAGGGTCGATGCAGGCGAGCGCCGACAGAAGCATCGTCGTATAGCTCGAAGTCATGGCAAAGGCGCGATCATGGGTTGCTTCAGGCAACACAATCACGCGTTGTTCGCCAGGCCCCTTTGCCGGGCGGACTGCCAATGCGCTTTCACCGTTGCAGGTGATGTTGAGACGATGGACCTTGGGGAAATGCTCATCCAGCAGATCGAGCGTTGCGATGGTTTCCGAGCTGTTGCCGCTGCGGCCAAACTGCACGACGAGGAGTTCTGCGTCATTGATCAATGTTTCAGATGGATTAGAAACGATGTCGGTGGTTGCAATAGATGCCAGCGAAATCGCGCCAGTCTTGGTTGAGGCTAGGGCCTGACCGATGAAGGCCGAGGTGCCGGCACCACTGAACACGATACGCTTGATACCTTTGGCGGCAATCCATTCGCGGATTTCAGCCGATTGCGCGGCAAGCGGCTCGGCCCATGCCTGCCAGATGCCGGGCTGTGCGTGAATTTCCTGCCAGGTGTGGCTCGTTTCCAGCTTAGTCATTAACGCCGTCCTCTTGAGTACTGATGAAACGCACACCACGTTCGCGGATGCGGTTGGCTATTTCATGGTTTGGCTCAAGATCGGTCACGATTGCTGAAATCCGATCCATTGCGCAAATACGATGCAGTCGTGGTTTGCTGAATTTCGTTTTGTCGGCCAGCACGATAACCCGGCCAGAAGCTTCAATCATCGCGCGGTTCTGATGGGCCTCGTCTTCGAGAAATGTGCTGACGCCGGTTTCCGGGTCGATGCTGTCGGCCCCCATGAAGAAGGTGTCGAAGCGCATTTCGGATAGAGCTGAATCAACCAGGCGTCCGGTCACGGACATGGTTTCACGACGAATATTGCCGCCGGTCAGCATCACCTGATGCTGTTTGTGGCCGAGCACGGTCCGCGCCACATCGAG
This sequence comes from Ochrobactrum sp. AN78, assembly GCF_029909885.1. Classification (NCBI taxonomy): domain Bacteria; kingdom Pseudomonadati; phylum Pseudomonadota; class Alphaproteobacteria; order Hyphomicrobiales; family Brucellaceae; genus Ochrobactrum; species Ochrobactrum sp. AN78. The sequence continues at coordinate 224,663 of NZ_JASAMU010000005.1, read as the reverse complement.
GCTGCGGGTCATGATGACAAGCGGCGCAAGATTGCCAAGATGCGCTGCAAGACGCTCAGTGCTGGAACCATTGTCGAAGAGCACAGCCGTATCACCTTCAAGGAGGTGGGCTGCCTTGCGCCCGATTGTATCCTTTGCGTCGAAGTTAACGGCGCGTCGATCAACCGGATTGGATTCAACACCAAACGGGGTGAGGGCAGGTTTTTGGGCCAGTGATAAAGCAAGATCGATACGAAAATCGGCAAGACCGGCATAGCCAAAGCGCTGACAGAAACGGATAAGCGTTGGCTCCGAAGTGCCGAGTTGGCCGCACAATTCGCGCGCAGTGGAGCGTATAAAGCCAACCGGATCGCTTTCGATCAACTGACATATGCCGCGTAGCTTCGGAGTAAGCTCCGCCGCCGCTGCCTGCACAGTCTGATAGAGATCTTCGGTTTGTTGCAACTTATCCCTTTTCAAAACTGGGTCCCATTTTCGGGCGATATGCTTCAGCGTCAGGATTTTCTATTCGAAAGAAAATGTTACTTCAACACAAATATTATGTGCTGAATGTTTATTCGAACACAATTCATATTAGCTACGCTCAAGTGCCGTGCGCAATTCAGCGACTTTGTTTGCTGCTGTTCGAGTGGAACCGGCAGCGGCAAAGCCGAAATGCAAGAGTGTCTGATCGGCAATCAGCGGCGCGCTGCATGACGCGTGAATTTCGGTGATATCCGGCAGAGCCACAAGGATTGTGGATAGCGTGTCGATATTAACGCCAGAACCCGGCATGATGACGATCTCGTTCCCGGCTGCTTTCTGCATTGTCGCTAATCTTTCCAGGCCAGATACGGCCTTCTGAGCGCCGCCGGAAGACAGAATGCGGTTGATTCCAAGCTGTTTGGCAATCTCAACAGCTTCCACGACATCTGGCGTCAGATCGATTGAGCGATGCAGGGCTATATCAAGGCCATCTGCCGCTTTCACCAGTCGTTGGAGCGCGGGCTGGTCGAGCCTGCCTTCGGGTAGATTGGCACCGATCACCACACCGGCGAGACCAAGGGCGCGTGTTATTGCAACTTCGGCTTCCATGATCTGCAATTCATCGTCACTCCAGATGAAGCTTCCCGCGCGCGGGCGTATCATCGCCATGACTGGGATGGAAGCTTTTGCGGAGAGCTGCATGAGGCCAATGGATGGTGTCAGTCCGCCAATGGCAAGCGCCGAGCAGAGCTCGATACGATCGGCGCCGCCTTCGATTGCAGCGGCCAAGCCCTCTGCATCATCGACACAGACTTCCAGCAATATTCTGTTCAAGCGCATTCTCACTTTGTCAGTTTCTTTTGTGCTCGACCTTAGCCAGAACCGCTACACCAGCCAAGCCTACAATCGCACCCATGATGGTTACAGTCCCATATCCGGCAAAGCTCGTGCCGATTGCAAAAAGTGCTGTGCCAATGCCACCGGCGATGAACATGTTGATCGCGATCAGGGAAGCCGACAGACCGGGCCGGTCGTGAATGATGCCAAGCAGATAGCTGATCGGCTGGCTTACGATTGCCGCAGCTCCGATGCCGCCAATGGCCGATGCTGCGTAAATTTCCCATCGGGTGGTCAGGAATGCGAGCCAGACCAGATAGATTGCGTAAAGCAACGATGCCACGAAGAAAATGCGGATCTGGCTGGTTGTGCGTCCAATGCGGGCCCAGACCAGCATCAGCACAGCTTCAAGCGCTGCGACAAAGCCCATGACCATACCGACATCTTTAATCGTTCCGCCGCCTTGACCGGTAACGATAAGCGGTAGCGCTATGGCGTTGAGGTGGAGGACGGATGTGATGAGCGCTGTACCGATAAGCCGGGCGATGACATCGGGCGAAGCCAGACGTCGCAGGTCTGCGAGACTTGATGGTTTTGTGCTGCTGCTCTCGATGCTCACTTTGCGATCGTGCGGCATCATATAGACGATCGAGATGAAGCAGCAGAGCGAGAGCAATGTCGCAAAGGCATATGCGGTTAGCGGCGACCCAGTTCCGGACAGGATCAATCCGACAAGGCCAGGGACAAGAATCCAGGCAATTGACATTGCCATGCGAACGATGGTGATCGAGTCACCCAGTTCCAATGGCGTCATGCCGTTTGAATGATTGCGGATATTGGCAAAGAGAAGCGTGCTGATGACATTGAAAAGTGCAATGGGCCCAATCGTTGCCAGCGCGAAAATCCATGAAGAGGGAAACAGCCAGACAACACCAAAACCCAAGATACCGAGCGATGTGACGACGAGCATCGGTGCGCGATACCGACCGACCCGATCCGAGATGAGGCCGATCCCGATGCTCGCCACCAGATTGGCTATCACCGCACAGAACGCGATAAGTGAATAGGTGAAATCGCTCAGGCCGATAACGCGAATGCCGACCAGCGGCTGGTAAGGCGTGGTGGCAGCACCCGCGAAACCGTAAAATAGAATGGCAAGCGTGCTGGCGCGCACGATTGGATATTGCCGGACAAGATCAAGGCTTGAATTCGACATTGATTGCTTCGCGCTTTTGCGGGTGCCCTATTGTGATAATAGAGCATTAGACTGTATCCCGGAAAGTGCGAAACGATTTTAGTGCCGATGCGCTAAAGCATGTCGCAGTTAAATGGATTCATTTAACGTTCGCGAACATGCGACAATTAAAAGAATCTAGAGCGAGCACCATGGGTGCAATTAAACGCGACACGCTCTAGCCGAAGTTGCGCCTGTCGGATGGGTAGCTGTAATGAAGCGGAAATATCAGCCCATAGGGGATGATGGAGATTTCCGTCGCAGGTTCTTGTTCGGGGCCATTATAGGTCCCGGACCGGCTTTGTTGTCTCGCTTGGCTTTCATTGGACAGGGCAACAATGATCGATCCCCAGACAATGAAGGGAAGCAAGGCTATCGCGATATAAACATAGCTTGTGTAATCCATCCCACCATGATGACCCGGCTGATTTAGCTGAACAAGAAATTCGCTTCTCAAAGGCAGACCGTTTTTAGCTTTGTTTTCTCAAAACTTCCTATGGCCGCTATTCTGCGGCCACCATGGCAACGCCCGTGTCGATCGTGAAATGGGTTGGACGTAGCGAGACATAGCCATTGCGGATTTCAAGAACATGCGAATAGACGCTTTCGCCATTTTCCAGTGTCGGCAGCTTTTCTTCATGCATGATGCTGATAACAATCGCGTCAGGGCAACGTGTCTTGAGTGTTGTGTGGAAACGCAGCTTGGATGCAGGGTCGAGCGCGCCTGTGGCTTCATCAAGGAAGATGATCGCAGGCTTGTGGAGCAGGATACGCGCCAGCACCAGCTTCTGCTTCTGTCCGCCAGAGAGCACCATGTCCCATGGAGAGCCGTCGGCATCTGGATTGTTCATGCGCTCGATAAATTCACCAAGCCCTGCTTCATGAAGAACTACAGCGATAGACAGATCGTTGAAGTCGCTCGCGTCATCCGGGAGGCAGACAAGCTGCTTGAGCGACACGGACGGGAACTTGGCTTCCTGCGGCGCATAAACCGACTTGGCCTTCTGCGGATAGATGATATCGCCTGTGCCATAAGCCCAAAGCCCGTTGAGCGCTTTGATGAAAGAGGTTTTACCAGAACCCGATTCACCACGCATATAGACCCAGTCACCGCTGCGGATATTGATCACACCGGAACGCAGGAAAGGTGCTTCACTTTCAGGCCCCTGCATCAGTGTGAGGTTACGAACAGAAAGACCAAAACGAGGATGCTGCTTGGAGAAGGTGAAGCGGTTGACGCCAGAGCTTGCATAAAACTCGCTCGGTTCCTGAACATTGTCGATAGCTTGCGCCAGGCCCGTAACACGACCGGCGTTGGCCCGCAGATTGGCAATCGCTGGCATGACCTGAATAAACCACGAGCAGTCATTGATCATGGCTGCCACAAGTTCGGCGCCTGTAACATAATTGCGGAAACTGACTGCACCGCTCATATAGGGGACGAGACCCGGAATATAGGCGATGATGCGGTTCGACATGAAGCCATAGGCCTGCGAGAAGGCCAGATAGGCAGCATCGAAACGGTTGAGCTTGTTCCAGGTGCCATCAACATCCTTGTAAAGACGCTTGTTGACGGAACGCTGCACAGCTTCGCCTTCTGACGCTGAAATCTGGAAGCTGCGACGCAGAAGTGTCGTCCACTCGCCACGATAGGAGCCTTCTGCTTTCTGCATGCCGAGGTTGAGGCGTTCCAGCTGGCGGCCGATCTTGATCGCGATCAGTGTACCAATCGGCACATAAATAATGATTGCCGCGAAGGCGAGAATGGCACCGCCATAGGAGCCAAGGAATTCCAGTCCGGTTACTTCGGTCGAGATTTCGAGCAGCTTCTGGCCCACGAAGAATGCGGAAAGCACTACGCCGACAACACCCATGACAAGGCCAATGGCCCCGCCCGTCATGCCCTTAATGGATTCCTGCAGGCGCTGATCGACATTGTCGGGAAGGTTTGCGCCTTTCCCTTGCTGCAGATGAAAATGGGTGTGATTGCTATCAAGCAGGGCGTTGGAAAAGCTGTCATTGAGCCACTTGCGCCACTTGCGATGCAATGTCGTGGACAGGAGGTGGCGAAATCCAACCAGCATCACATCCTTGGCCAGCATCAGCAGGATCAAAAGGCCCGCATTCATGGCGATTGCCATGAGCGGATTTTGAACTGGTGCGCTTTTAACATTGACGATCGAATTCATCAGCAGGCCGGAAGCTTCAGCCACCCAAACGGTGGTCTTGCTGATGAAGGCCGTGAAGATGAAGATCGCAATCGTAAGGCCCCAGGCTTCCTTCCAGCGCTCCGATACCCAATAGGCGCGCATAAGGCCCCAGAAAGATGTCATCTGAGACACGGCAGAGCTGTTCCTTGGCTGCAAGGACTGCTGATCTATCTGCCGTGTTTTTTCCAATATGCACCTCTTATCGATAGGACCTGCCATAGCGATTGTAACGCTTTGTAACAGATTGCAACAAACTGTGGTTAACGAAGTGTTAATAGTCAACACAAATGGCGATCACATTTGCGGGCGCGTTTTGAAACACATTGCAAGGAGCTGAAATCATTGCGCTAATGAGAACGACGAATTTGTGTGAAATCCGGGTTTTGCGCTTGGTGTGGCGGGCGGGTCACGCCAATTTTGGCGTGCAATCTTGCGAATTTGCCGAAGCAGCATTTTACGAAGCAGCGCAACTCAGCTGGATTTCGTGAACGGAGGTTGAGCGCTTGTCCGGCCTCTCGCGATATCTGACTGTCATAATCAACTATATTGAATATGTTTGATCCCAATCAAAGAGTTGGAAAGCAAGTCAGGCTAAATCTCCATTAGCACGGTTTTTCGGGCACCATCGTGATGCTGCAGAAACCGGCCCATGGAGATGAGATTAAATGCGTAAGTTTGCAATCCCGTTCGCAGCATTCGGACTTTGCTTTGCGATGGCTGCTCCCGCTTTGGCCGAGAATATTGAAGTTCACATGCTCAACAAAGGCGCTGAAGGTGCAATGGTTTTTGAGCCAGCCTATATCAAGGCCAATCCCGGTGACACGATTACCTTTATTCCGGTCGATAAGGGACACAATGTCGAGTCGATCAAGGATATGATCCCTGCAGCCGCGGAAAAGTTCAAAAGCAAGATCAACGAAAACTACGTCCTGTCCGTCACTGAACCGGGTGCATATTTCGTGAAATGCACGCCGCATTACGCCATGGGCATGGTTGCCCTGATCGTTGTTGGCGACAATCCGGCCAATCTCGAAGAGATCGTTGCTGCCAAGAAGCCAAAGCCCGTTCAGGCGCGCTTGGAAAAGGCAATCGCCAGCGCGAAATGATAGGTTTCAAATATGTGGCCATACTGCATAACGCTTTATCCCCAGAGCGCAGATAAATTGCGCTTTGGCTGTGGTTCCATGATGAGGATGCCATGACAACACAGGCAGGCCTGCTTGCCACCCCCGCAGCAATGCCCTCCGAACGCCGTGGTGCGATAGCTCGCGATTTTAAAACAACTGGCCCGGCAATCTTCAGTTATGGATTTCGCCCATTCTTTCTGGGCGGTGCCATATGGGCTGTTCTGGCCATGCTGCTCTGGATACTCTCCCTCACATTCGGCCTGTCGGTCGGTGGCGCTTATGGCGCGCTCAACTGGCATGCACATGAGATGGTGTTTGGATTCTCATCAGCAATTCTTGCTGGATTTCTTCTGACCGCCGTCCCGAACTGGACTGGCCGTCTGCCCGTTTCAGGAACGCCGCTTGCCATGCTTTTCGGTGTATGGTTGGCCGGGCGACTGGTTTTTCTGGTTCCTGATCTGATTAATCTCTATGTCGCAATCGGCATCGAGAGTCTCTTTCTACCTTTGCTTCTGTTTATTGCCTCACGCGAAATAATTGCTGGTCACCAGTGGAAGAACCTCAAGGTCCTGATTGGCGTCTCCATCGTCATGCTCGCCAACTTTTGTTTCCATTGTCTGGCGATCACGAACGGCGATATTGCCGCTGCCAATCGCGCCGGGGTCAGCGCTTATGTTTTATTGGTGATGCTGATCGGTGGACGGATTATACCGAGCTTCACACGCAATTGGCTTAATCGTATGGGTGCAACGCGCTTTCCTGTTCCTTTCAATCGTTATGATGGCCTTACCATTCTTGTCGGTGCTATCGCATGCGTGAGCTGGATTGCTGCACCTGAACATTCATTGACGGCCATCATCGCAATCATTGCAGCGGTCCTGCATCTTGTGCGGCTTTATCGTTGGCGTGGATGGAGTGTGGCAAAAGACAGGCTCGTGCTCATCCTGCACATTGCCTATCTTTTCGTGCCTGCAGGTTTTGTCGCCATAGCGCTGGCAGCACTTGAACAGCTCAACCCTTTTTCAGCTCTGCATGTGATGACAGTTGGGGTCATTGGCTGCATGATGCTGGCAGTCATGACCCGTGCCACCCGTGGGCATACGGGCCGTGAACTGGTGGCTTCGCCCACGACTCAGATTGCCTATCTCTGTCTGATCCTGTCAGCTCTGATCCGCCCATTTGCGGAAATGACGCCGAATTTCTTTCATACCTTCCTAGCAGCATCGGCACTTTTGTGGATGCTGGCTTTCGGCCTGTATGTTCTCGAATATGCACCCATGCTGATGACCAAACGTCGTCAACGTGCGGAATAGCACTTGTGGAATGGGCCGTTAAACGGCCCATTCCACATCGGTTGTGAAAGCAATCGTCAGCCAACGATCGGGACCTTCGCCCCCAAGCGCATCGCCGATCTCATCGCGCAAGGCATCCCACTCTTCGAGTTTCTTGGCAGGCTGATCAGTCGGTACGATGAAATAAAGCTCAATCTGCTTGCCACGTCCAACCTTGGCGACATAGGCGCGATAAGACTTGAATCCGTTGCGTTCAACGACCTGTTTTGCGACCCGATCCACATGTTGTTTGAGATCGATGGGCGTCACCAGCAACATATCGGAAAGTGCCTGTTTGATGGTCCCGAGCGGCATGGGAATGATGACGATACAGACCAGCGCAAGCACTGCAGGATCGATATAGGGCGTTAACCAATCAAGCTCGGTTCCCTGAATCACATAGCCCACCGAAAAAGCGATGAGGAGTGCTGCCGTGATACCACCAGACATGATCCACGCTTTGGCATCAAGTGCGATAAAATCGGATTTGAGCCTACGGTTGGCACGTGTTTCAAGCCAAGCCATTCCGAGACAGGCTATAAGAGCGACGACCGCATAGAAGATCGCATAGCTGAATTCGAGATCACGCCCGCCATCCATCAGACTGCCGATGGCATTGATAAGCGCATAGATTGCAACACCGGTCAGCATGATACCGTTGAGGCCTAACACCATCGGTTCAAGATGCCAGAAGCCCATGGTGAAACGATCACGGAGCTTTCCGCGCGGCGGTTCCGCTAAGGCTGACAATGCAATTAGTCGGGCAACAACAAGTGCGAGGCCGCTCATTGCAGCGTCGGCAAGCATGTAAACACCGTCAAAGACAATAGAAAATGAGCCAGACAAAAGGCCAAATACGACACCAAAACCTGCAACAAAAATAGTAACTGCTATGGATATTTGAAGAATAGATTGTTCACTACGCAATTTTTACTCCGAATTGACACGCAGCGTGCGGCAATAGACGTCAGGAGGAGAAAAGCGATTGCCGAGCTGCAGCCGAAATCTATAGGAATATTCAGGTAGAGGCAAATCGGCCTCGGTTTAAATTATTGCGAGCAAAGGCCTCCCGGCAATTTTCCGGGAGGCTTTCGACAGAACTACTGCGACCGTTGGTCCTTGACGAAGGTGCTATCGGTTTCACCTTTGAAGAAGTCACGACCATAAATGATGAGGCAGAGAACAACGCCGGTAGCGAAGGCCCAGCCTGCACCACGCGTTGCAAGAACAGCACCTGTAACACCGGCAATGCCAAGATCGCGTTGTGAGCGAGCTTCCATCACACCGATGCGTACCGAGACGTAGCCTTGGATGAGCAAAGTCAGGGTCAGCGCAACACCGAGAATTGGCTGTACCAATGTAACAATCGGCATCAGGAACAGACCGGTATTGGTGCCCCAGCGGAAAGATCCTGCACCACCGAAGATGGAATGCATAGATTTTTTGCCCTTGGAGAAGCGCTCGCAGATAACGACCTGCATAGCTGCCCAGACCGGGCCACACATGGTGACATCGGGACCAAGCACCGACATGCCGGTGTTGCGCATACCGAAAACAAGATGTGCGCGGTCGGCATTGTAATCGATCTTTTCATCAGGACGCTGAAGCTGGGCTTCACCTAAGATCGACTTGGTTTTCAGCACGTCGCCGAAGAGAACGATGTAAGTCGCGAGAACTGTTGGCAGGGCCGTTAGGAACATCGAAAGCGGCGGCAGGCCAAGTCCGAAGATCGTGTATTCACCCCAGAGCGTGCTGAAATCAGGAGACGAAATCGTCCATTGGAATTCGGGCCATTTGGCTTCACCAAACAGCGGAGCAACGATAACGGCAAGCAGAATGCATGGCAAAACGCCCAGTTTCCCGATCAGGCCGAAAATGCCGCCATTGCGCGAAAGGCGAGCGAACTGCGGCGAGAACATCAGATAGAAGCAAAGGCCGATCGAGATAGCGATGGTGAACGGGAAAATGTCAAAGTTGCCGCCAACCTTGAACACGGAAATGACTGCTGCAAAGCCAGCACCGATGATAATGCCGGATTTGATGGCCTGTGGAATTGCCGTGATGACGCGATTGGCGATGCCCGTCGCACCTATCAATATCGATAGCAGCCCCAAGGTCATCTGGAAGGAGACAAGGGCATGCACACGCTCTGGACCTTCAGGGAAAGTGGCGCAATAAGCCATGATCAGCGGGACGGCAGGTGTAATCCAGCCCGGAACGACCGGATCGCCGAGCAGGTGATGCGTGAGGTAAAACAGGCCGTTGAGAACGACCACAGCAAGAGCAACTTCAAAAGGCATGCCCAGCAGTTCAGCCATCAGCGGGATGGCTGAAAGATCGACAGCGCACATCAGAAGGCCCTGACAATAATCAGGCCACTCGAATTTATAATGAACGAAAGGCAGACGGATTTTGAACGGTCCGGCAGGCCAATATGGCTGCTCCTGACCGTCGATGCGTTCAGTGCTCACGATTTTACTCCGAAAGGACGAAACAGAGCTTTGGAAGAGTGGCTAATCAAGCCTGCTCTTCCGGGATGTGCTCTTAAAAATGGTTGTTGGTTCAGAATGCTTCGCGATAAAGCGCGAGGGCATCCGCTTCGGTAACATCTACTGGATTGTTACCCAGCAGACGTGTCTGAAGCATCGCATCGCGTGCTAACATTTCGAGGCTTTCTTCTGTCACATCAACATCGCGCAGACGACGCGGTGCACCAGAGCGGTTCATCAGGTCTTCCATGTAATCCACGAAATTAGCCGAGCGCTCTTCTGTCGTGCCGTCCGACGTGCCGAGCAACAGGTCTGCCAGTTCTGCATAGAGATTTGCAGCGCCTGCCATGTTGAAGCGAAGGACGGGGCCAAGCATCAGAGCATTGGAGAGGCCGTGCGGCACGTGATAGTGGCCACCAAGCGGGTAAGCCAGCGCATGAACGGCACCAACCGGCGAGTTGGAGAAAGCCTGACCTGCATAGTTTGCCCCAAGCAGCATGGCTTCGCGGGCATGACGGTCTTTGCCGTTCTCGCAGGCTGCAACCAGATTGGCTGACAAGAGCTTCAGCGCTTCATGCGCAAAAGCGTCGGATAGCGGGTTTTTCTTGAGGCGGCTGGTATAGGCTTCAATGGCGTGAACCATGGCGTCGATGCCGGTGGCCGCTGTGTGGAGCGCTGGCAGACCGCAGGTCAATTCTGCATCCAGAATGACGAAATCTGCATAAAGTTGGCGGGAAACGACTCCCATCTTGGTGGTTTCGCCGGTGGTCAGGATCGTGATGTTGGTCACTTCCGAGCCGGTACCTGCTGTGGTTGGGATCTGGATCAGCGGCAGACGCGTGCCCTGCACTTTGCCAATACCATAAAGCTCCGACAGTTTCTGCTCGGAGACAATCAGCACGGCAGCAAGTTTGGCAATATCCATGGAAGAGCCGCCGCCGAGGCCCAGCACGATATCGCAGCCAACCGCCTTGGCCTGATCGACACAGTCAAACAGAACTGATTCCGGTGGGTCAGCAACGACGGCATCAAAAATGCTGATGCCGAAGCCTGCCTTTTCAAGCGAAGTAAGTGCTTCGTTGAGAACACCAGCCTTGTGCAGGCCCTTGTCGGTTACAATGAGGATTTTGCGTTCGGAGAACCGTTCGCCCAGAACTTGGCCGAGGCGCTTTGCAGCTCCCCACTCGACAAGCATCGAGCCGACCGTGTCGAACGAAAATGGCTTGATCCCTACAGTCATAATTTCCACCCTTATTCAAAGTTCCCCAGAGCTGAGGTCTCTCATTCCTCGCCGGCACACAGGCACTGGGTTTATGAGCGGACTGGCTTTCGCACGAGGGAAAGCCAGTCCGACAGTTTCCCGGTGCAGCCGATGCACCGGTCGTTTGAAGAGATGCTTGGGAGGATCTCTTCCTAATTGTTCAGTATATTGAACAATGTTCAGGATTTTATAGATCGATACAGGATATGAAGCCTGGCTGTCAATTTATCCCTTCGACCAAGACACTTGGTCTTGATCCAGAAATGGAAGGTGGACGGTTTTAGGCTGTGGCTTGTAAACTAGCTTATAACGTTCGTGCGTATCAGCTTGGGAGGGTTGTCGTGGAAGTAACAATCATAACGGGTGCATCGGATGGCATAGGTGCAGAGACAGCGCGCCAGATCGCTTCGCGGTACGGCAGCAAGGCGGCGATGGTGCTGGCGGCACGAAATTTGGATAAATTACAATTGCTTGCCATAGAGTTGCAGCAAGCGGGCAGTAAAGTCCTTGCTGTGCCTACCGATGTAACTGATCGTGATGCTTGTATTGAGCTTATCGAGAAGTCTGCTGCCGCATTCGGACAAATTGATACGCTGATCGTCAATGCAGGCATGTCGGCACACGCCAACTTCGCCGAAATCAAGCCGGAAAATCTACAATGGATGCACGATTTGATGGAGCTGAATTATTGGGGCAGTGTCTGGCCTATCCATGCGGCGCTACCATATTTAGCGAAAACAAAAGGCCGTATTGTTGCTGTTTCTTCTGTCGCAGGGCTGATAGGCGTTCCAGGGCGAACGGCCTATAGCGGCACCAAGTTTGCGCTCTCCGGGTTTTGTGAGGCGCTGCGCTCGGAGCTTGAGCCGAGCGGCATATCGGTGACAATTGTCTATCCAGGTGTGGTGAAAACTGACATTCGTAAAGTCGGATATGGCGCGAGTGGTGGTGCGCTGGGTATCAGCGGTGTTCGCGAAGATGATATGATGTCCGTCCAGCAGGCGGTTGAGATGATGCTTGAGGGAATCAGTCGTCGCAAGCGCGAGGTGTTGATGACACGGCAGATGCGATTCGGTCGCTGGCTGAAGCTGATTGCACCACATCTGGTGGATCGGATGGCATTGAAGGCCATAAAAGCTGAGTTCCGGCCAAAGCCCATCGGACCAAAGGAGTGAACCCTGATAGATATCCCTGCTATTCACAGGCGTCCTTCATTAAAGCCCATATTTAATTTTTTTGAACCGTCTATCCATTGACGACTTTTTAACTTCGGATACTATATCTTGTGTTCAAGGTTCTTGCGATTCGTGAGAATCAAAAAGCGAAGATGGGAATACGGTGCGTTGCATCCATGATGGATGTGGTTATGCCGTAGCTGCCCCCGCAACTGTAAGCGATGAGCTTTAAGTCCATATGCCACTGGTTAAAACCGGGAAGGCGGACAAAAGCGGTGAGTCGTGAGCCAGGAGACCTGCCTTGAACGTGAACGTCCACGGGCGGGGTGTCCGGTTGGTGCGTAATGGAATGTGGCAGCGTTTTGCCATGTCTGTTGCTGCCCCCGAATATCCCCTCCAAAGCTTCGGGGTGACAAGCATGTCGAGTAATTTGAGACCAACCACTTCCGGTCCGCCCTTTACGGGCTAGTACTTTTGGTTTGCCATTCGGGCGAGCCGCATTTCTCCAGTTTCCGAGTCTTTCTGCACGCATTCCATAATGCGTGAGCGTTATTTTGCGTCTTCATCCCAGTAAGTCGCAACCGATACAACCGATCCCCAGTGAGGAAAAAATGAACGTCACCGTCTATAGCAAGCCCGCCTGCGTCCAGTGCACCGCCACCACTCGCGCACTCGACCGTCAGGGCATTGAATATGATGTCATCGACATTTCCGCCAATGCCGATGCGTACGATCTCGTTCAGGGTCTCGGCTACCGTCAGGTGCCGGTTGTTGTTGTGGGTGAAACCCATTGGGCTGGTTTCCGTCCGGATATGATCAGCTCGCTCGCATAAAGCCCAATCGCTGTCGGGATTTCGCAATGGGCCAGATCGTTTATTTTTCCAGTCGTTCAGAGAACACGCATCGTTTTGTGATGCGTCTGGGAATGCGCTCAAAACGCATTCCGCTGGAAAGCTATGAAGACGATGCTGGCTTGTTACGGGTCAATGAGCCGTTTGTGCTCGTAACCCCCACCTATGGCGGCGGCGGTGCGAAAGGCGCTGTTCCCAAGCCGGTCATTCGGTTTCTCAATGATGCCGATAACCGATCCCTCATTCGCGGTGTCATCGCCGCAGGAAACAGCAATTTCGGTGAAGCCTTCGGCCTCGCCGGTAAGATCATTTCTACCAAGTGTCAGGTTCCCTACCTCTATCGTTTCGAGCTTTTGGGAACTGACGAAGACCTTGGCAATGTTAGAGACGGGATGGAACGATTTTGGACACGGCAGACACAACCTTGACCCGTGAGCGCGAGACGGTCGCCTCATCGGAAAAGCAGGAGCCATCGGCGTCGGCAGCAAGCAAGGCAGCAAAGCTGCCTGAAACCGGGCTCGATTATCACGCGCTCAATGCGATGCTGAACCTTTATGACGATGAAGGCAAAATCCAGCTTGAACGCGACCGTCAGGCCGCGCAGCAGTATTTCCTTCAGCACGTCAACCAGAACACGGTGTTCTTTCACAATCTGCGTGAAAAACTCGATTATCTGGTCACCGAAGGCTATTACGAGCGCGAAGTGCTGGACCAGTATTCCTTCAATTTCGTGCGCGATCTCTTCGATTATGCCTATGACAAGAAGTTCCGCTTTCCGACTTTCCTTGGCGCGTTCAAATATTACACCAGCTACACGCTGAAGACCTTTGATGGTCAGCGCTATCTTGAGCGCTATGAAGACCGTGTCTGCATGGTTGCGCTTGCGCTTGCGCGCGGCAATGAACAACATGCGCGTGAAATGGTCGATGAAATCATTGCGGGCCGTTATCAGCCAGCGACGCCGACCTTTCTCAATGCAGGTAAAAAGCAGCGTGGCGAACTCGTCTCGTGCTTCCTTCTGCGTGTTGAAGATAACATGGAATCGATTGGCCGCTCGATCAACTCCGCCTTGCAGCTTTCCAAGCGCGGCGGCGGCGTGGCACTGAGCCTGACCAATATCCGTGAAGCCGGTGCGCCAATCAAGCAGATCCAGAACCAGTCGTCGGGCATCATCCCTGTGATGAAGCTGCTGGAAGACAGTTTCTCTTATGCAAACCAGCTTGGTGCACGTCAGGGTGCAGGCGCCGTTTATCTGAACGCGCATCACCCCGACATCATGCGCTTCCTCGACACCAAGCGTGAAAATGCGGATGAGAAAATCCGCATCAAGACGCTGTCGCTTGGCGTCGTAATCCCGGATATCACCTTTGAACTCGCCAAGAACGATGAGGATATGTATCTCTTCTCGCCGTATGACGTTGAACGCGTCTATGGCGTGCCGATGACGGAAATCTCCGTCACCGAAAAATATCGCGAAATGGTCAATGATGGCCGTATTCGCAAGAAGAAGATCAATGCACGTGACTTCTTCCAAGTTCTGGCGGAAATTCAGTTCGAGTCCGGCTATCCTTACATCATGTTCGAAGACACGGTGAACCGCGCCAACCCGATCGATGGCCGTATTACCATGAGCAATCTCTGCTCGGAAATTCTTCAGGTCAGTGAAGCCAGCGTCTTTAATGACGATCTGTCTTATGAATATCTGGGCAAGGATATTTCCTGCAATCTCGGCTCGCTCAATATCGCAGCAGCCATGGATAGCCCCGATTTTGGCAAGACGATTGAAACCTCAATCCGCGCGCTGACGGCTGTTGCCGACATGAGCCACATCGGTTCAGTTCCATCTATTGCACGCGGCAATGACGAGAGCCATGCCATTGGCCTTGGTCAGATGAACCTGCACGGCTATCTCGCTCGGGAGCGTATTTATTACGGTTCGGATGAAGGCGTCGATTTCACCAATATCTACTTCTATACGGTGGCTTATCACGCTATCCGCGCTTCTAACCGCCTTGCCATCGAACAGGGCAGCTCGTTCAAGGGCTTTGAGAAGTCAAAATACGCCTCTGGCGAATATTTCGACAAATATACCGATCAGGTTTGGGAGCCTGCGACCGATAAGGTGCGCCAGCTCTTTGAAGATGCAGGTATTGCCATCCCGACGCAGGAAGATTGGCAGGGACTGAAGAAGGCCGTCATGGAAGGCGGACTTTATAACCAGAACCTGCAAGCCGTGCCGCCGACAGGCTCGATCTCCTACATCAATCATTCGACCTCTTCGATCCATCCGATCGTTTCCAAGATCGAAATTCGTAAGGAAGGCAAGATTGGCCGCGTTTACTACCCGGCTGCTTTCATGACGAATGATAATCTGGAATATTATCAGGACGCATACGAGATCGGACCGGAAAAGATCATCGATACCTATGCTGCGGCTACCCAGCACGTCGATCAGGGCTTGTCGCTGACGCTGTTCTTCCGTGATACCGCCACCACGCGCGATATCAACAAGGCACAGATCTATGCCTGGAAGAAGGGCATCAAGACCATTTATTACATCCGCTTGCGCCAGATGGCGCTAGAAGGGACGCAGGTTGAAGGCTGCGTATCCTGCGCCCTATGACCAAGGTGAAACCAATGAATATGCAATTCAAATCCAACCCTTCCAAAAAGCCTGGTCTCGTGCGCGCTATCAACTGGAACCGCATCGATGACGATAAGGACCTTGAGGTCTGGAACCGTCTGACCGGCAATTTCTGGTTGCCGGAAAAAGTGCCGCTGTCGAACGACATCCAGTCGTGGGAAACGTTGAAGCCGGAAGAGCAGCAGCTCACTATCCGCGTTTTCACCGGCCTAACCCTTCTTGACACGATCCAGAATGCCGTCGGCTCGGTGAAGCTTATGGATGATGCCGCGACGCCACATGAAGAGGCCGTTCTGTCGAACATCTCTTTCATGGAAGCGGTTCATGCGCGTTCCTATTCGTCGATCTTCTCGACACTGTGTCTGACGCCAGACGTTGATGACGCTTATCGCTGGTCGGAAGAAAACGAGTTCCTGCAGAAGAAGTCGCAGCTCATTCTCGATAATTATCGCTCTGACGATCCGCTGAAGAAGAAGATCGCCAGCGTGTTTCTGGAAAGCTTCCTGTTTTATTCGGGCTTTTATCTGCCGATGTATTGGTCGAGCCGTGCCAAGCTTACCAATACGGCCGATCTCATCCGTCTCATCATCCGTGATGAGGCCGTGCATGGTTATTATATCGGCTATAAGTTCCAGCGCGCCATTGAGACACTCAGCGAAGAAAAGAAGCAGGAAATCAAGGATTTTTCCTTCGATCTTTTGCTGGAGCTCTACGACAATGAAGTGCGTTACACCGAGGCACTTTATGATGGCGTTGGCCTGACCGAGGACGTGAAAAAGTTCCTGCATTATAATGCGAACAAGGCATTGATGAATCTGGGCTACGAAGCGCTGTTTCCGGCAGAGGCCTGCAAGGTCAATCCGGCGATCCTCTCAGCACTGTCACCAAACGCTGACGAAAACCATGACTTCTTCTCAGGCTCTGGTTCGTCTTACGTCATCGGCAAAGCTGTCGCGACCGAAGACGACGACTGGAATTTCTAATTTATAAAAAAGCGCGCTGTGAAAACAGCGCGCTTTAATATTTGCGATTTTATTAAGAGATCAGCCCTTTGGGCTTAGATCCATAGAGAACCATTTTTCAGACATTTTCGAGAGCGTGCCGTCGGCTTGCATCTCGCCAAGTGCCTTATTGAGCTTGGCTTTAAGTTCCGGTTCATCCTTACGCAGCCCAATGCAAACATTTGTCGCCTGAATGCCACCGACAAGCAGCGGACCGGTGATCTTGAGCGCGCCATTGCTTTTCTCCGCACGATCCCGCGCAAAGACGACGTTGTCATATTGACCGTCGAGGCGACCGGATTGCAGATCAAGCTTGACCTGTTCGGAGCCTTTGTATGAGCGGACCTGAGCGACATCGCCGAAATTCTGCTCGACAAATTGCAGCTGGCTGGTTGAAAGCGACGCGCCGAGTGTCGTGCCTTTTACCGCTTCCTTAAGGTCCGCGAGGGCTTTTTTGCCTTCTTCGGTATCGGTGTTAAGGCTCTCGCCGGAATGCGGGAGATTGGCAAGTGGACCTTCAGCGGGCACGAGGAATGTATTGGGCGTGATCACATAAGGGTCGGAGAAGTCGATAACCTTACGGCGCTCTGGATTAGGGCCCATTGTCAGGACCACATCGAATTTGCCAGCAAGAAGCGACGGGATTTGGCCGTCCCAGTCTTGTGCCACGATCGTGCAATCGAGTTCGGCGCGCTTGCAGACTTCCTTGACAACATCAAGATCAAGTCCCTGAAGTTCGCCACTGGGTGTGGTGAGGTTGAAGGGCGGAAAGGCACCTTCGACGCCAACGGTCACGGATTTCCATTCCTTAGCAAGTACGCTGCCGCTGTAAAGAACGGACAGTGTGCACAGGCTGATAGCTGCGATTTTTTTGAACATAGTTCCCTCGTTCTTGGCGCGGTTCTTGTTGAGATTGAATCCTTGGAAACCGCGTCTCAATATTTGTTTTTACGCATCATCCGACGCAAAAGCGCTCCGCACTTTTGCTGGAAATGCCTTACCCATTTTGGGATGCGCTCTTCTTCTGAGAACTAATTTTTGCACCCGTCTCACCAATCAGTGTGGACCTGCAATCTGGTGATGAAAAGCGGAATTTGGTTCACATATATGAATTGCATTCTGATTTTATTCGCGAATTCATGCTGTCGGGCAACACAGAAACACCCGGTCCGAATCCCGAACCAGGTGCAAAACTGTGACAAGAAAATACTATTCTTATCAGCTATTTAGCGTCGCATAACGCGCAATGTCGGCATGGTTTGCGAACCAGATATCCTTGTGCTGGCGAATGTGGCCAATCAACTCTTTGAGTATCCATATGCGGGAACGATGACCGATGATGTCGGGATGCATGGTCAGCTGGAAAATCCCGCCTTCTTCATAGGCCGCATCGAACTCACGAATGAATATCTGCAGAATATCATGCGGCGCAATTTGCGGACGCAAGCCACCCCAACGATCCATAACCAGATAGGCGGCATCGTCGCGAATCCATTCGACAGGTAGTTCGGTCACGCCACACGGCTCGCCGTTTAGCAATAGCTCGTAGCAATCGACATCGGCCATCAGGGACGAGTCATAAATCAAGCCCATGTCGGCTGTGATTTGCAGCGTGTTATCGCTGAAATCCCAGGATGGTGTCCGGATGCCAACAGGACGAACGCCGGTAATCTTTTCCAGCGCATCTGCAGAACGGTGCTGAAGATCGCGTTCTGTATCGCCATCAAGCAGAGCATTGCGCTCATGAATCCAGCCGTGAAGCGCAATTTCATGTCCTTCATCGATCAGCGCGCGCTGTTCTTCGGGATAATGTATCGCCGAAACCGCCGGTACAAAGAATGTCGCAGGAATGCTATTGTTGCGCAGAAGCTCGCGAATGCGTGGAATGCCTTGTCTTGGTCCAAACTGGCCTTGCGAAAGCGCTGAAATGGATTTGCCACCATCGCGTAATTCAAACGTATCGTGATCAGAATCAAACGACAGGCCCACCGCGCATTTGCCACCTTCTGGCCACGCGGATGGCTTCAGGCTGCGACCAGCGCGGGCGCGATTCATGATGGTTTGCAGCCGTTCTTCTGGCCATGTCCACGTTGGAACGAGTGCTTCGGTTGTCATGATGTAGGTCCTCCACTGACCGACAAAGTCTGGCCGGTGATCCAGCTCGCATAGGGGGAAGCGAGGAACAGCACGGCATTTGAGATATCTTCCGGCAACCCGATCCGGCGCAGCGGAATTTCATTGAGCATGGCGGCCTGACCATCTTCTCCATAAGACGCCCATTGGCGCTCATAATCTGGGCTTGTGCGCAGGAAGCCGGGTGCGACGGCATTCACATTGATGCCGAAAGGGCCAAGTTCATGGCCGAGCTGGCGTGCGAGGCTGATGAGAGCCGCCTTGGCGCTGGCATAGGCCTGAATTCCGGTCAGGCTTACGCCCAGGCCGGCACCACTTGAAATGAAGACCATTTTGCCTGCGCCACGGCTTTTCATCGCTGGAACAATGGCGCGCGCAACGAGAAACGCTCCGCGCACATTGATGTCATAAATACGATCCCAGTCTGCTGCCGGAACGTCTTCCAGCGGGCGTTTTTTCTGACCCAGAACGCCGCCTGCAACATGCACGAAAACGTCAAAACCGCCTTCGGCTTCGGCGTCAGTTGCCAGTTTGGCAATTGCGGCCTCATCGGTGACATCAAGATGAACTGCCCGGATCGATCCGCCGCGTGCAGGAAGCGCTTCGCTCACAAGGCTTGCAAGTTCGTCGTCAAGAACATCGGTTGCCGTTACAAATGCGCCATCGGCGGCAAACGCCTCGCATATTGCACGGCCAATTCCCCTTGCGGCCCCAGTGACCAGGACTCTTTTTTCTTTGAAATGAATATCCATTTTACTGCTTGTCTGTTGTGGATGGTTTGTGTCCGAGGCGCGCGCTCAATTCGGCGGCATGTTTGACCACCGCGTCGATCATGCGCTGTCGGCAGGCGGTAAAGCGCGATGAGATCGTTGCCATATTGAGTGTGGCGATAACTTCGCCGCTGGCATCAAAGACCGGCGCAGCAACGCCCGAGCCGCCAATGACTGCCTCTTCATCGCAGATTGCGTAACCAGCTTCACGCGCAGCGTCGATGATGCGGCGGATCTGCACGCGGTCGATAACCGTCTTGTCGGTCAACGGGATAATGCGCTCTTTGGCGAGATAGCTTGCAGTCTTTTCCGGCTGCCAATGTGCGAGAAGAACGCGTCCCATTGCCGTGCAGTAGGCAGGATCAGAGCCAGTAAGGTCGGAATCGAAGCGTACCACCTGATGGCTGGCACTCTTTGCCAGAAGCTTGACCCGGCCATCCTTGCGGCGCGTACCGAGAAACACCGTTTCTCCTTCGCTGTCGCGCATGGCGTCCATGATCGGCTGTGCGGTGGCTATCAGATAGGCGTCGCTGCCGCTGCACCAGCCGGGGCCGTTTCGGAAAGTATCGTGAATTTTATAGGATTCAGTGTCGTCGCGAACGACATAGGCGCGTGCCACTAGAGTTGCGAGCAGATTGAAGGTGCTGCTCTTGGGATAACCCAGCTCCGCAACGATTGCCTTCAGCGTCACCGGTTTATGGGCGCGGGCAAGGAACTCGAGGATTTCGAGAACCCGAACCGCGGATTTCACTTCGCCACTATTTTCAATGTTCATATATGTGAACCAAATTCCTGTTGTGGAATAATGTGACAGACATACCATCACATGGCAACACAAAAGGAGCACGTTTTGAAATGAACACTGAAAACAAGGTTGCCATCGTCACCGGAGGCGCACGAGGCATCGGAAAGGCTTGTGCTCTTGATCTGGCGCGTGCCGGATATCACGTCACACTGGTCGATTTGCTGGAGGCGGAACTGGCGGATACGGCCGCCGAAATCGAAAGCCTTGGCGTGCGTGCGCTGCAATGTGTTGCGGATGTCTCAAGCCATAAGCGGGCTGGCGAAGTTGTCGCCGAAACGGTGGCTGCGTTTGGTCGCGTCGATTTCCTTCTCAACAATGCCGGGCGTTCCGCGCCTGTTGGCATTCTTGATATTTCGGAAGACGAGTTCGACCGCGCCATCGCGATCAATCTGAAAAGCTGTTTCAATTACATTCAGCATAGCGCACCACATATGCTGAAGCAGGGCGGTGGCCGGATTGTTTCGATGTCGTCACTGAATGCCTATTCGGGCGGCGTGACGGCTGCAGTCAGCAAATTCGCTTATGCGGCGGCAAAGGCCGGTATCCTTGGCATGACTCGTTCCCTTGCCAAGGAGCTGGGACCAAACATTGCTGTAAATGCTATTTGCCCCGGCGTCATTCGTACCGAGATTGATACGAATGTCACTGAACGTGCAGATGAGGTTATCAGGGGTATTGCGTTGGGACGGCTCGGCTGTGCTGACGATGTTGCCCGCCTTGTAACTTTTCTGGCGACCTCCGAGCCTTGTTTCATCACGGGACAAGCATTCACGGTTGATGGCTTTCAGTTCAATGTTTGAATTTTTGCGCACGAGACATGGATGAAGCTGAGCTCGAAAGCGCTCGCCTTACCCATCGGAGGCTGTGCTGGTTCTCACCGGCGCGGCCTCCAGTCGAGGACTTATCGATCTTCCCTTACAAGAGGTTTCGAACGCGTGTTTGCGCAAATGCTTATCAATCCGGCAACTCTTGCTGGCCATAATGTCGATTATAATGAGGCTTTTGTGCAATTTCACTTATATCTGTTGCCACAAGTTTAGAGTACCTCTAGGTACAGCTCGGGAGGAGCGCTCTCTTCTGTGGCAGCAGTCAGCTTGGATTGTTTCAGCCATAAAAGCCGATAAAGCAGAAGCCAGAATGCAGGTCTTCTCTATTGTCCTTGATCTGCTTCTCCCGTCCAAAATGTTAAAACCTGAGCCGAGAGCGTGAACCCCAAGTTGAAAAACCACCACGACATCTGGGATATCGTCGACGCGAAAAGCGCCGCCTATTTCGAACTGAGCGATACGGTTTGGGACAACCCGGAAACGAACTACGAAGAATATAAATCCAGCGACGCACATGCAGCCATGTTGCAGTCGGAAGGTTTTTGCGTAGAGCGCGGCATTGCTGGCCTGCCAACCGCTGTAATGGGCGAGGCGGGCGACGAGGGGCCGGTCATCGCTATTCTGGGTGAGTTCGATGCGCTTCCAGGGTTGAGCCAGATTGCCGGTGTTGCTGAAGAACGGGCGATTGAAGCCGGTGGTAATGGTCACGGATGTGGTCATAACCTGCTCGGTTCGGGGTCTTTGCTGGCCGCTGCAGCGGTCAAGGATTACCTTGCTGCCAACGGCATCAAGGGCCGCGTGCGCTATTATGGTTGTCCTGCCGAAGAAGGCGGATCGGCCAAGGGCTTCATGGTGCGCGAAGGCCTGTTCGACGATGTCGATATTGCTTTCTGCTGGCACCCGGCACCTTTTGCAGGCGTAAACGATCCGGTTTCACTGGCCTGCAATGAAATCAATTTCCACTTTACCGGACGGGCCGCCCATGCTGCCGCTGCACCCCATCTTGGACGCAGTGCGCTTGATGCGGTCGAGCTGATGAATGTCGGCGTCAATTATATGCGGGAGCATATGCCGTCCTCGGCGCGTATTCATTATGCTGTCACTGATACGGGTGGTTTTGCGCCCAATGTCGTGCAAGCCAAAGCCAGTGTGCGTTATCTGATCCGCGCGCGAAACCTGCCGGAGATGCAGGTTCTGCTTGAGCGAGTTAAAAAGATCGCCGAAGGCGCTGCCTTGATGACGGAAACTTCGGTCAAGAGCGAGATCGTCAGCGGTGATGCCAATCTCGTTGGAAATGCGCCGCTGGAGCAGCTGATGCAGCGTGAGCTTGATCGCCTTGGACCGCCAGTTTTCGATGAGCAGGACCGCGAAACTGCGCAACGGTTTCAGTCGACACTGTCAAAAGAAGATATTTCCGACGCATTCCGCCGGTTCGGTGTTGAACCCAAGGCAGAACTTGCACTTTGCGAAGGCGTATACGAGCTTTATAAGGGCGATAACTCGCTCGTCGGTTCGACGGATGTGGGAAGTGTAAGCTGGGTTGTTCCGACTGTGCAGATGCGAGGCGCAACTTGTGCAATCGGTACGCCGCTTCATTCATGGCAGATGGTGGCGCAGGGTAAACTGCCTGCGGCGCATAAAGGCATGGCACATGCGGCAAAGATTATGGGAAGTACGGCTATCGAGCTGTTCCTGAACCCGGAGCAGATTATCGAGGCCAAAAAAGACCTTGAGAAAAAGCTTGGCGGTGCTGTTTTTGTGAATCCTATCCCCGATAGCGTTCAGCCTGCCTTGCCTGTTTCTGCTAAAACGCATCCCGAAAAGTGAATCGGCTCTCGGATAAGATGTGATTTGGATCAAAATATAGAGATGCGCCCGAAGTGAAGCACCAGCCTAAAAGAGATTTCCGGAAAACAATATGACGTTCATTTCCTTATGCCCCACAAGGCCTGATGTATCATGAAGGCCTTTCTCGATATCTTAAGCTTCGGGCCGGACGGCTGGGGCCATGTGCTGATGATGGCCGCAATGGTGAGCGTGTCGCTTGCTGTTTTGGGCTTTCTTCTTGGCGCAATCATCGGCGTGTTTGCAGCTTGGGCGAAGATTTCGGGTGGTCTCGCGCTGCGCGGTATTGCCGATGGTTACACGACAATCATCCGCGGTATTCCTGATCTGCTGGTGATCTATCTGTTTTATTTCGGTGGCAGTGCTGCTGTTACCGCGATAGGCCGGATGTTCGGCGCGCAAGGCTTTGTCGGCTTTCCGGCATTTCTTGCGGGTGTGCTGGCAATCGGCATTTCCTGTGGCGCGCATCATACGGAAGTGTTTCGCGGTGCATTCAGAGCGGTTTCCAAAGGCGAGCTTGAAGCAGCTTCCGCTTGCGGCATGGGACAAGCACTCAAGTTTCGCCGTATCATTGCACCCCTGGCACTGCGTCACGCTTTGCCGGGCCTCGGCAATGTCTGGCAGGTGGCACTCAAGGAATCTGCACTGATCTCTGTTGTCGGCGTGGTTGATATTCTGCGTCAGTCACAGATCGGTGCCGGCTCGACCGGCCTGCCGTTCAACTTCTATCTCATTGCCGGTGCGTTGTACCTGCTGATTTCATCGGTCTCAGGCACCATCCTGCAAAGAGCTGAACGCCACTTCTCGCGTGGCGTCAGGAGGGCAAAATGAACCTCGAATTTTATTCTGAAGCCTTCATGCAGATGTTGAGTGGCGTGCCACTCACGTTACAGCTCGCTGCAAGTTCGATCGTGTTTGGCGCAATTCTGGCACTGCTTTTTGCCATGATGCGTCTGTCGGGCATCACTGTCCTCGACTGGATCGCCCGTCTCTACGTGTTCGTGTTTCGCGGTACGCCGCTTCTGGTACAAATCTTCATCATCTATTACGGCCTGAGCCAGTTCCCGGTCATCCGCTACTCGTTCCTGTGGCCGATCCTGCGTGAACCTTACTGGTGTGCGATCATTGCGCTGACTTTGAATAACGCGGCTTACGCCAGCGAAATTATTCGTGGCGGCCTTCTGTCAGTACCAAGCGGTCAGATCGAAGCTGCTAAAGCCTGCGGCATGTCGCGTTTCACCTGCTTCCGCCGTATCGTTATGCCACTGGCGATCCGTCAGGCACTGCCCGGTTATGGCAATGAAATGATTTCCATGGTCAAGGCAACCTCGCTGGCCTCCATCATTACACTGATGGAAGTGACCGGCATCGCCGCCAAACTGATCGCGGAAACCTATCGTGCGATTGAGGTATTCGTCATTGCGGGTGCCATCTATCTCGCCATCAACTTCGTTCTGACGCGCGCACTGATGTTCGCGGAATACAAGCTGACGCCATATCTGCGTCAGCCCGTCGTCAAGATCACCACCGAAGGAAAAACATCGTGAGTAAAGTCGTATCTCCAAATGCCCCGGTGGCTCTGAAAGTCGAAAACCTGCGCAAGAGCTTCGGCGCGAATGAGGTGCTCAAGGGTATTTCACTTGAAGCACGTGAAGGCGAAGTGATCTCGATCCTCGGCTCTTCCGGTTCCGGCAAGTCAACCTTCCTGCGCTGCATCAATCTGTTGGAAATCCCGACTTCGGGCACTGTTACCGTCTCAGGCGAGACTATTCGCATGGCGAAGAATTCAAAGGGCGAAGCCTATCCGACAGACAAGAAGCAAGTCTCGCGCATTCGATCCGAGCTTGGCATGGTGTTCCAGAGCTTCAATCTCTGGTCCCACAAGACCATTCTCGAAAACATCATCGAAGCGCCGATCTATGTTCAGGGCCGTTCGCGCGCTGAATGCGTGGAAGAAGCGGAAGCACTTTTGGCCAAGGTCGGCATCGCAGACAAGCGTGACTTCTACCCTGCACATCTTTCCGGCGGTCAGCAGCAGCGCGCGGCAATTGCGCGTGCGCTCGCCATGAAGCCGAAAGTCATGCTTTTTGATGAACCAACATCGGCGCTCGACCCGGAACTGGTCGGCGAAGTGTTGCGCGTTATGCGCGGTCTGGCTGAAGAAGGTCGCACCATGTTGGTCGTAACCCATGAAATGGGTTTTGCACGTGATGTGTCCAATCGTGTGGTGTTTGTGCATCAGGGATTGGTCGAAGAAGACGGCGCGCCTGAAGAAGTGTTCGGAAATTCGAAATCCGAGCGTTTCCGCAAGTTTATCAGCCACGAAAATGCAGCCTGATTATTTCAAACACCGCTGATTTGTGCCACAAGGCGCGTCAGCAAATAACTGCGTAAGGTAATTCAAATGAAGACCCTGGGATTGTTCAAAGCCCTGTTCGTTTCTGCGCTGGTTCTCACGACCGCTTCTGCCCACGCAGAAGAAAAGAAGTGGACCAAGATCACTATCGCAACGGAAGGTGCTTTCCGTCCGTATAACTTCACCAAGCCAGATGGCACGCTGGATGGTTATGAAGTTGATCTCTACAAGGATCTCTGCACCCGCATGAAGGTCGAGTGCACCATGGTTGCACAGCCATTCGACGGCATCATTCCGGCACTCAATGCTGGCAAGTTCGATGCGATCATGGCTGGCCTGACCGCAACGCCAAAGCGTGAAGAAACCATCGATTTCACGGTTTCCTACGGCTTGACGCCACAGACCTTCGCAACGCTGAAGGATAGCCCGTTCGCCAAGCTGCCACACACCGGCGAGACGCTTTATCTTGCCAAGGATGAAGAAGCGAGCCAGAAGGCAATCGACGAGATCGCTGCCGAAATCAAGGGCCGCACGGTTGGTGTTCAGACCGCTTCGCTCGGCCTTTCGCTTCTCGACAAGTATTTCAAGGATTCAACCGATATCCGCGAATATAAGACCACAGACCAGCATGACCTTGACCTCAAGTCTGGTCGCGTCGATCTGATCGTTGCTTCGTTGGCCTATCTTAGCGATGCAGCCAAGAAGCCAGGCAATGAAGACATCGTCATGACCGGTCCTTACTTCAAGGGCGGCATTCTCGGACGTGGTGTTGCTGTTGGCATCCGTAAGAACGAACCTGAACTTCAGAAAATGTTCAACGAAGCCATCGAAGCAGCCAAGGCTGACGGCACGATCAAGAAGCTTTCCGAAAAGTGGTTCGGCTTCGACGTAACGCCGTAATCGCGACAGTTTTAGTCCGATTGAAACGCCGCCCATTGGGCGGCGTTTTTTTATGGCGGATAGCTTATAACGACGCCAAGCTTTTGAATTGATTTTATCTGTTATCCAACGCACAACCATTCAAAGGGTTCTGTATGCCTCTGGGCGTTGAGCAAAGAAAGAAGCTGCCGCATTGACTGACGATATTGCCCATACCGAGCTGATCGCTGTTTTGACCGCTGTCACAGGTGAGCAGCCGCGTGTCATGACTGTGCGTCAAGGGCAGGCTTTGCCGTCCGGTCCATTTGAGACGGAACACCGTTCATTGCAGGCTGGGTTGCGAGCCTGGGTGCAGACGGAAACCGCACATCCCGTCGGTTATCTGGAGCAGCTTTATACATTTGCCGATCGCGACCGTCACAGGCAGGGAGAACGCACAATTTCGATCAGTTATCTTGGCCTCGTGCGCGAGGACGATGTGGCTGGTCAGCAGGCCAGCTGGCGCGGCTGGTATGACTATCTGCCATGGGAGGACCATCGACAGGGTGTGCCGGAGGTTGTCGGCCATTTGAGCAATGGTCTGCGGGTCTGGTCACATCAGGCGGCATCTGCTGATCTGACGGCGCAGCGCTTGCGGCGCATTGCATTTTCGTTTGGACTGAATGGCGAGCGCTGGAATGAAGATCTTGTGCTTCAGCGCTATGAACTGCTCTATGAAGCCGGTCTGGTGAGCGAAGCCGGAAAGGGCGACGAAGAAAACGGTCGTCATATGTTTGCCGATCATCGCCGCATTCTTGCGACAGCCATCGCGCGGTTGCGGGCCAAGATCAAATATCGCCCCGTTGTTTTTGAATTGATGCCCGACAGTTTCACGCTTCTGCAGTTGCAGCGCACCGTTGAGGCATTGGCAGGATTGCGGCTGCATAAACAGAATTTCCGCCGTCTGATCGAACAGCAGGACCTCGTTGAAGAAACCGGTGAAAGCGACAGCGAAACCGGCGGTCGCCCGGCGAAACTGTTCCGTTTCCGCTATTCGATTGTTGAGGAACGCGCGCTTTCTGAGCGCCATCTCGCAGGAACAAAGCTCCCCATCTCTCGTGATTGACAATATACTCGAATCGAGTATAACTGCGCATCTATGAAATACTCATATTGAGTATAATCGGATATTCCGCAACAGCGGAATTTTATGCGCTGCTCGGGAGGCCGCCATGAATGAATTCGTTTCCGTATCAAAGCTTTATGATCGTGTGGCGTCGGTGCTGCCCAAAGCCGAATGGATGGGTTTCGAAGACGATGTCGCGGCAATCCTGGAGCTGAAGCGCAAGCGCAACGCGGTTATTCTCGCGCACAATTACCAGACTCCTGAAATCTTTCACTGCGTCGCGGATATTGTTGGAGACAGTCTCGCACTCGCTCGCAAGGCGATTGATGTTGAAGCTGATGTGATTGTGCTAGCCGGCGTCCATTTTATGGCCGAGACGGCCAAGCTGCTAAACCCCAAAAAGACTGTGCTGATCCCCGATATGGCCGCGGGTTGCTCGCTTGCGGATTCGATCACACCGCAAGATGTAGCACTTCTGCGCGAGGCGCATCCGGGCGTGCCAATCATCACCTATGTCAATACCTCGGCTGCGGTTAAGGCAGCGTCTGATATTTGCTGCACATCGGGCAATGCGAAAAAAGTGGTCGAGTCGCTTGGCGTACCGCGTGTGCTGATGATCCCCGACGAATATCTCGCGCAGAACATTGCGCGTGAAACCCATGTTGAAATTCTCGCTTGGCACGGCCATTGCGAGGTGCATGAGCGCTTCACCCCTGATGATATCCGACAGTTGCGTGAAAACCATCCCGGCGTGATGGTTTTGGCGCATCCTGAATGCCCGCCGGAAGTGGTAGAAGCTGCGGATTTTGCTGGGTCAACGGCTGTCATGTCTGACTTTGTCGGTGAGAAGAAGCCGCAACGTGTGGTTCTGCTTACTGAATGTTCGATGAGCGACAATGTTGCCGTCGATCATCCCGAGGTCGAATTCATCCGGCCTTGCAATCTCTGCCCACACATGAAGCGGATCACGCTTGCCAATATTCGGCAGGCGCTTGAAGAAAATCGCCATGAAGTGACAGTTGATCCTGCTATTGCCGAGCCTGCACGCTGCGCGGTCGAACGGATGCTTGCAGTATGAGCGCCACTCCTGTGATTGTTATCGGCAGTGGTCTCGCAGGATTGATGACGGCGCTGACCCTTGCGCCGCAACCTGTGATGCTGGTGACCGCGGGAACCTTTGCGTTCGATGGCTCAAGCCCTCTGGCGCAAGGCGGTATCGCAGCAAGCCTTGGTGACGATGATAGCGCAGCTCTGCATCTGGCGGATACGCTGGCAGCGGGTGCTGGTCTTTGCGACGCCGCAGTTGTAAAAGACATAATTGACGCTGCTCCCGAAGCGATTGCAGCGCTTGAACATTATGGCGTTCGCTTTGATCGAAAATCGGATGGATCTTATGCGCTTGGCCTTGAGGCAGCACACAGCCGACAACGCATCGTCCATGTTGATGGCGATGCGACGGGCGCAGGCATTATGCGCGTGCTTGCCGCTAAAGTGGGCGCCACCCCATCGATAACAATTAAAGAAAATACCCGCGCGCTGCGGCTTATCAAGCAAGATGGGCGCATCGCGGGTGTTGATCTCGAAGGCTTTGGGCCCGTTGCGGGCTGTGCTGTAGTGCTCGCAACAGGCGGTGCCGGTGGGCTTTATGAAGCGACCACCACGCCGCTTGGCAATCTCGGTCAAGGGGCAGCACTAGCCGGGCGTGCTGGTGCAGTGCTTGCCGATATGGAGTTTGTGCAGTTTCATCCGACCGCATTGGCGGTGTCCGCATCGCGCTTGCCACTGATCAGCGAGGCTGTGCGTGGTGAAGGGGCGATACTTGTCAATGATCGCGGCGAGCGCTTCATGCAGGATATTCCGGGACAGGAGCTGGCTGCGCGTGATGTGGTTGCGCGGGCAATTGGGCAGCAACTAGCGCAAGGTTGCAAAGTGTTTCTCGATGCACGCGCATCATTGGACAAAGGCTTTGCAACGCGGTTTCCCGGCATTGATGCGCTGTGCAAACAATACGGCATCAATCCGTCTTGCGACGTGATGCCGGTTCGGCCTGCCACCCATTACCATATGGGCGGTGTGGCAACTGATAGCGATGGCCGCACCAGCCTTGCGGGGCTTTGGGCTGTGGGTGAAGCCGCCTGCACCGGACTGCATGGGGCAAATCGTCTGGCGAGCAATTCGCTTTTAGAAGCTGCCGTCATGGGCCTTCGAGCAGGCCGCGCTATTGCAACTATGCTGCATGCTGCCACGCTGCCGCTTGTTTCGAAAGCCAAGTGCCCATCTTCCAGTCTGCCTTATGTGCGATCGATTGCTTCCCGGCATTTGGGTTTGTTGCGCGATGACGACGGCTTACGTTCGGCGATTACAGCACTTCTGCCACTCGCACAGACGGATGACGCGGCTGCTGTAGCACTCATTATGAGTGTCGCAGCATTTGAGCGGCGCGAGTCGCGCGGCAGTCATGCCCGAACAGATTATCCTGAGAAAAGCGCGCAACCGGAGCGCAGCTATTACACATTCGAGCAGGCTTTTTTGCTTGCACGCAAAATCGCTCTGGCTGAGCCTTTATCGAGGATCGCATGATGGATCTACCACGCCTTTCACCTTTGCTCATCGAACCGCTGGTGCGGGCCACACTTCTTGAAGACCTCGGACTTGCGGGCGACATCACCAGCAATGCGGTTGTGCCATCAGGTCATCACTCGACCATGGTGTTCAGCCTGCGTCAGCCCGGTGCCATTGCCGGCCTGGACGTTGCCGAAATGGCGTTTCGGCTTGTTGATCCTTCGGTTGCCTTTAAGCGAATGGTCAATGACGGCGATTTTCTGGCAGCAGGCACGACGCTCGCTCGCGTGTCTGGCTCGTCGCGCAGCATTCTTGCAGCCGAACGAACCGCGCTGAATTTCCTCGGCCATATGTCGGGTGTTGCCACTGCAACGGCCAATCTGGTCAAAGCCGCTCAGGGCACGAAAGCTGCAATCGTATGTACGCGCAAAACTATGCCGGGCCTGCGAGCCTTGCAGAAATATGCTGTTCGGGCAGGCGGTGGCATGAACCATCGCTTCGCGCTTTATGATGCGGTGCTTATCAAAGACAATCATATCGCAGTTGCAGGCGGCGTTGGTGAAGCCATCCAGCGCGCCAAAGCGAATGCCGGGCATATGGTCAAAATTGAAATTGAGGTCGATACACTCGAACAACTGTATGAAGCAATGGCAATTGGCGTCGATGCAGTCCTGCTCGATAATATGTCGCCCGCGCAATTGCGCGAAGCGGTGAAAATCATCGGCGGTCGTGCGATTGCTGAAGCCTCAGGTGGTATTACCCCGGATACGGTTGCAACTGTGGCCGCAAGTGGCGTCGATCTTATTTCGGTTGGCTGGACGACACACAGTGCGCCCAACCTCGATATCGGCCTCGACTTCAGCTTCGCCTGATAGCTATTCGCTCAGGTGGTGAGCGAACGTGTTGCCGGTATAGTCAGATCGCAAAAGCCCCGCTTCGCTCAACCTCGGCATCAACTCGTCAAGTGCCATATGCATTGACGATGTCGAGCCGCCGGGTGCGGTGATGAAGCCGTCAATCGCTCCAGCTTCAGACCATTGGCGGATTTGCGCAACCGCATCATCGACCGTTCCGATGATCTGCCAGTGCGCGGCACTGATAACTTCCGGTCGGCGGAGCAAATCATCAAGGTGGAGCGTCTCTTTTTGCAGAAGGCGTTGGAGCAATCCGGCGTGGGTTTTGCTGCGCACTTTTTCCGGTGGCGGCGGTAAGTCGGACGGGCGGATCAATCGATCTTCCGGCCAGTCTGTGAGATCAAGACCAGTCATATCTCGAATATAGGCAATCTTGCGGGTGCGGTCGCCACGCGCATGGGTATAGGAAAACAGCTCTTCAGCTTCCTTGCGTGTAGGCGCGAGATAGAGGCTGAGGCCGGGTAGCAGGCGCACATCATCTGCATTGCGGCCATGGGATTGTGCAAGGGAACGCAAATCTTTGCGCAGATTGATGGCCACGTCGATGTCAGGCGTTGCGGAAAAGATTGCATCGGCCACCGAGGCCGCGAAGCTGCGACCGGCAGGTGAGGCGCCAGCCTGAACAAGCGGGATTGGCACATTCTCAATAGAAGGAATGTTGAGCGGTCCTTTGACTTTGAAGAAATCGCCCTCGTGATTGATCGGCTGAATACGCGCCGTGTCTGCATAGTTTCCGCTAGCCCGGTCGCGCTTGAGGGCCGAACCGGGAAAGCTTTCCCACAAGGCGCGTACGACTTCGGTAAATTCTGCCGCTTTCGCATAGCGCTCGTTGGATGTCGGCATCTCATCAAGGCCGAAATTTACATTGCCATCAAGTGCTGTGACGATGTTCCAGCCTGCGCGCCCATTGCTCAGATGATGCAACGATGAAACCTGCCGTGCCACCGCATATGGCGGCATGAAGGTGGTCGAAATGGTCGTAAGCAACCCGATCTTTGACGTTTCGCGGGCAAGTGTTCCCATCAGCAAAGTCGCGTCCAGACTGGCAAAGCCGGGCGTTGTCTCCATGATCGGACTGTTGAGAAACAGACTGTCAGGTCGAAACACGAAGTCGAGTTTGGCAGCTTCCGCACGTTTGGCAATATCGAGATAAAAGTCTGATCCGAAGACACCTTCAATATCGCTGTTTGTATGTCGCCAGCCGTCACCACTTAGCCAGGTGGGAGCGAGTGACATGCCGATATGGAGCGTCTTGCGAGAAGCCATGATCAATTTCCGTCAGTTTTTAAGCCAAAAACCGCGAGCAAAAAGCCCACGGTTTGATTGATTGAAGTATTTGCGCCAAACGTGCGAAGCGGTTCCAACGATTCAATCTTCACTGGAGCCGCTCTAAAGCAAGAGCTCAGAAGCTGCCCTTGATGCCTATGCCGAAAGTGCGTGGCATTGTCATGCTGGCTTGCGTCGTTGCTCCGCTGATGCCGCGCGTTGCTTGCAGAGACGTTGGCGCACGTTCGTTGAAGATGTTCTTCACAAAGCCATAGAGCTGGAACTTCTCAGTGAAATCATAGCTCATGCGGGCATCGGCAATCGTATAGGCCCCGACCCAGTAAGCCTTCGTGTTCGCAACATCTGAATAATAACCGTCTGTATGGCGGACATTGCCAGAAACATTGAATTTTTCGGTCACATCCCAGCTCGCGCCGAAGCTCAGCATATAGCCGGGAGACTTTGCGAATTCATTGTCTTCATACGAAGCATTGCTGGAAATCTCATCGATCTTGGTGCGCAAAATGCCCGCACTCGATTTGAGCGTCAGATTGTCGAGCACTCGATAGTCTGCACCAATTTCAAGGCCATAGGCGTGCGCTTTTTCGGCATTGATGGTGTAGGACTGGACGATGTTATTCGGCAGGACAACTGGAATGTTATACTGCGCATTTTTCATGTCCATGTAGAACACGTTGGCGTTCAGAACGAGCTTGTTATCCAGCACTTCAGCACGCGTGAACAACTCATAGTTCCACAAAGTTTCTTCGTCGAATTTGTTCCACTTGCTCGATGCAGGGTTGGTCGTGTTCATATAGAGCGACACGCCGCCGGGATTATATCCGCGGCTCACCAGTCCGCCAACTGTCAGATCGGGCGTGATAGCGTAGGCCAGCGAGACTTTTGGTAGGAACGCCGAGAAGGTTTCGTCGAAGTTGACTGGCACATACGAATAGACGGAAACACCATCACGCTGAATGTTATCCTGCTGGTAGCGCATACCCCCGGTCAGGGTCCATTGATCATTCATGCGCCAGCTTAACTCACCGAACAGGCCGAGATTTGTCTTCTTGTCGTCGAATGTCGAGAGATAATTATTGGCGGTTTTATTGCTCGCGTTCAGCAGATAAAGCGCTTCGTCCGTTTTGGTGTGAGCGTAATAGATGCCTGCTACGCCGCTGATGACATCTTCCTGGTCGCCATAGGTAATGCGAGCTTCATTGGAAATATTGGTCTGATCGATATTGGCATCGCCACCGTTTACAATACCTGTCGAGCGTTCGACGCTGGAGTCGGAAAATTGCGTCTGGTTAAAGAACTTAAATCCATTATCGAAATCATAGCTGACGTCCAGAATGCCGGTATTGGTACGCTGATCCCATGTCGGCATACTCTGGCCGTTATAATCCAGCTCATAATAAAGAGGCGTGGCTGCCTCGTAGGTCGGGCGATTGCTCTTGTTGAAAGAGTAGGTGAGCTTTGCTTCAAGGCCGGGGATTTCGGCAGGTTGCCACAGAAGCTTTGAACGGATGTTCAGCGACTGGAAATCGTGATCAGTGCCCGACGAGTAGAAGCCTGGATTGATATAGTCGATGAAAGTATCGCGACCGGAATAATCAATCGCGAGACGGCCAGCAATCTCGTCTTTATAAAGCGGGGTATTGAGCATGATCGATGTGCGCTTGGCATTGTAATTGCCAATCTCGACCTGATAAGCGCCCTCCTGCTCGAATGTCGGGTCCTTGGTGTTGACGACAATCGCACCGGCGATTGCATTCGCACCCTGCGATGTGGTTTGCGGGCCACGGAAGACTTCGATGCTGTCGACGTCCCAGATGGGGGCAGAGCCAAAAATGAACTCATTATAGTTCAGATAATGGCCGTCGAGATTGATCGTCGCGCGGGGGACGGTGCCCGAAAAGAAGGCCGTTGCACCATTGTTTGGGCCTTGGCTGTCCTGACCTCGAATAACGGGTGCACCGACTGTATCGGAGTAAACGACGTTGGGGGTTCCGCGTACCACTTCCGCTACCGAAGAATCACCGGTTTTTTCCCGAGCAATTTCCTTGGCGGTAATCACGGTGACAGACGATGCGGTGTTTTTGATATCACGCGCGACTTTTTCACCGGTAATGACCAACGTATCGAGCACCAATGTTTTGGATTCGCCTGAAGGCTGCGCATCCTGCGCAAGGGCAGGAGATCCAGCAAGTGCCGCAAGCGTCAACGCGCTGACACTATAGAAAAAGCCACGGGTAGAACGGATATTCATAGGTCGCCCCAAACATGAGTGTGTAAGTCATGTTCTGTTATCGCTATGATTTGGATTCCGCAATAAGGAATGCGTACCGCAATACAGTATGAGTGCAAGCTGATTATCGATGTTGCACATTAGCAACGCATGGGCCACATGGCGCGCGCGAAGCACAGAGTTGTGACGCCCGTTCATGGAAATAGGTTTCATGCCAGACATGACTTTGTGTGAGCTTGACGCTAAACATCGCTCAAAGCGGAACAGAATGATCGAATGGTTTTTATAATCTGGAACCATTCTGACGGGAGGCGGAGCATTTGAAAGAACAGGATGGGTTTCCGGCTGATGAGGCTGAGGCTGCGGGAGATAAACGTTCCGGCACGATTCAGTCGGTATCAATTGCAGCACGGTTTCTGAAAATTCTGGCCAATGCCGAAAACGAGCTTCCATTGGGTGAAGTTGCGAAGCGGGCAGGAACAGGCGGATCGACAGCGCATCGCTATATGCAAAGTCTCGTGAAGGAAGGGCTTGCGAAGCAGGACCCCGTCAGCGGATTTTACGATCTCGGACCAACCGCACTTAGCATCGGCATAGGCGCGCTGAAGCGTGTCGATGCGGTGGAAATCGCAGCGCAGCATATGAAAGCTCTGGCGCAGCGTCATGCCATGAGCGGCGGCGTGGCGATCTGGACGGATAGAGGTCCAACTTTGGTGCGATGGTATCGCAGCGCCTATTTTTCGGTAAACCCACTGGCGCTTGGCGATACGCTGCCGGTCGATAATACGGCCTGTGGTCTGGTTTTTCAGTCTTTCCTGCCGAAAAGCAGCATTGATGCAGTTCGCAAGGTTCAGCCTGCCAATTTTCGTGGCACGCCGCCGACCAAAGCGCTTCTCGATAAGGTGCGTGGCGACCGCTGGTCGGAGATGACGAGCCATCTTTTGTCGAATGTTACCGGGCAGGCATCGCCTGTGCTGGATGCTCAGGGCGAAATCGTCTGCGTCATGACGACGGTCGCTGATCTTGGCCAGCTTCGCACTGATGAAGAACGCAGAGCGCTTTTTCATGAAGCCTGCATAGTCAATCAATCCACAGGCGGCCTGATTGTCGATACACAGCTTGAAATGCCGGAAAGCTAGAGCATTTCCTGTTTAAACTGAATCATTAGAAAGGCTCTAGCTCTTTGCTTTTACGCGCATTTTCTCCCGAAAACCGGTTCCCACTTTTCGGGATGCGCACTAGGCCGCGCTGCTCTTCGGAACGATGAGTGGCGTACCGGAAACCGGGTCTGGGATGATGATGGAGGTAAGGCCAAATACGTCTTCGACCAGTTTTTCCGTGACGATATCGGCAGGTCTGCCCTGGGCAATCAAGGCGCCATCGCGCATTGCGATCAGATGCGAGGCATAGCGGCAGGCATGATTGAGTTCATGCAAAACAGCGACGACTATTCGTCCCTGCTTGTTAAGCTGTGCTAGAAGATCAAGCAATTCGATCTGATGCGCGATATCGAGATAGGTCGTTGGTTCATCGAGAAGCAGGATCGGCGTGTTTTGCGCCAGCGCCAAAGCGATCCAGACGCGCTGGCGCTG
Organism: Ochrobactrum sp. AN78; assembly: GCF_029909885.1. Classification (NCBI taxonomy): domain Bacteria; kingdom Pseudomonadati; phylum Pseudomonadota; class Alphaproteobacteria; order Hyphomicrobiales; family Brucellaceae; genus Ochrobactrum; species Ochrobactrum sp. AN78. The sequence goes on along the minus strand of NZ_JASAMU010000005.1, from coordinate 188,736 downwards.
TCCGCCTGAAAGTTCATCTACAGGCCGGTCTGCAAGTTCGGTGATCTTGGTCGCTTCCATGGCCTGCGCCACGGCCACTTCATCAGCTTCGGACCATTGCCGCAAGAAGGATTGATGTGGGTAACGGCCACGCGCAACGAGATCGGCAACCGTAATCCCTTCCGGTGCAATCGAGCTTTGTGGCAGCAGGCCGAGCCGGCGCGCTGTTTCCTTCGCGGGTAGGCTTGAAATGTCACCACCATCCAGAATGATCTTCCCGGACGTTGGTTTTAACAGCCGCGATAAAGCCCGGAGTAGTGTTGATTTTCCACACGCATTCGGCCCGACAATAACCGTGAAGGATGCATCAGGAATAGCCACGGACAAGTCGGTCGCGACTGTTCTCTCATCATATTTCAACGTCACGGTATCAGCGTGAAGGCGATGCATCATTTGCTTTGGGTCCAGTGGCAAGTCAGTGGAAATCGTCGGTGTGCGGCAAGTGATCTGTATTGCATTGCAGAATGCGTTCTGCAATATGGAGTGGAATAATCATATTTTAGCAGAGTGCTTTCACTTTGCCAGAACCGCAGAAAAACGATCTCAGGTAAGGGTCGACCGTGAAATCCTGGAAAATCCTCTTTTCATTCCTGATTATGCTTGCAGCCTTCGCGTTGCCTTTTAAGGTCGCACAGGCACAAGATGATCAATGGCCCCGCACGATCAGGCACTATTCTGGCGAGCTGATGCTAAAGTCAAAGCCTGTGCGGATTGTCTCGACCGCTCCAAGCCTCACCGGAATTCTGCTTGCGATCAATGCGCCGGTTATCGCAAGCACAGCGACCACACCCAGCATGTTGACCGACGACAAGGGCTTTTTCTCGCAATGGGCAAAGGTCGCGGATGAACGCGGTGTTGAGGTGCTCTATTCCAACCTCGATTTCGATATTGAAGCAATTATTGCACTGGAGCCAGATCTTGTCGTGGCATCAGCGACGGGCGCCGACAGTGTTCTTCAGCATTATCCTGAGCTGAAAGCGCAGGGCATTCCAACGATGGTCGTGAATTATTCCAATCAAAGCTGGCAGGATATTGCAGCCGAGTTTGGCAAGGCTACCGGCCTGGAAGACGAGGTTGTGGCAGCGGTTGCGCGCTTTGATGATTATGCAGCCAAAGCGGCCGCCACCATAACGCGCTCCGATGCACCCGTCAGCATTGTCGGTTATAATATCGGCAACAGCTATTCGATTGGTAAGGCAACAAGTGCGCAGGGGCAATTGCTTGAAGCGCTTGGTTTCAAGGTCGATGGGTTGCCTGAAGCGCTGGCAAAGCAGGTGACGCGCAGTTCCGATTTTGATTTCATTTCTCACGAGAACCTGTCCGCAGCTATCACCGGCAAAACCGTGTTTTTGCTGCGCGGCGTCGATGCTGATGTAACAGCCTTTTTGAATGATCCGGTTCTGGCAAATCTACCTGCTGTCAAAGAGAAACAGGTTTACCCATTGGGTGCCACGTCTTTTCGGATTGACTATTATTCAGGGATTCAGCTGATTGATATTGTCGCCGCGCATTTTCGTAAATGACGTCTGATCCGACTTCACTTTCTGATCGAAGCCGGGCTTTGCGCGTCTCGTTACGCCAGCGGCGAACGTGGGGTCTTTGTGCCGGTCTGCTTGTGCTTGGCATAGCGGTTCTCGCCAGCCTTGCGCTTGGCTCCAGGTCAATACCTCTTGGCGATACATTGCAGGCTTTGTGGTCGCCGGATATCCAAAACGACCAGCACCTGATTATTCGCGAGTTGCGTATCCCGCGCACAATTGTTGCTATCCTCGCGGGCCTTGCCTTGGGTGTCGCTGGCGCGGTGATGCAGGCGGTCACGCGCAATCCTTTGGCAGAACCGGGACTGCTTGGCATTAATGCGGGTGCGGCGGTCGCCGTCATCCTTGGTATTGTTGCCTTCAATCTGACATCGATGGTGCAATATGTCTGGTTTGCGTTTCTTGGCGCAGGTCTTGCAGGGGGTGCCGTGTTTATTCTGGGGCGAAGCAACGGAACCGGCACCAATCCGGTGAGGCTGGTTCTTGCGGGTGCTGGCGTATCCGTAGTCCTCGCATCCGTTACTGGGATCATCATTATCAATGCGCCATTGGCCGTTTTTGATCAGTTTCGCCACTGGTCTGCCGGTTCGGTCGAGGGCAGAGGCTATGATGTGATTGCAGTCCTGGCCATTTCCGTTGTGCTTGGATTGATCATTGCCTTTTCCATAGCAGGCAAACTGAATGCGATCGCTTTGGGCAAGGAGCTGGGAGCCGCACTTGGTGTCAATGTCTATTCAACGTGGCTGCTATCCTGCCTGACTGTGATGCTTCTGGCAGGTGCTGCCACTGCTGGAGCCGGGCCGATAGGTTTTGTCGGTCTTGTCGCGCCGCATCTCGCACGTGCAATCGTTGGACCGAACTATCGTTGGATTTTGCCTTACGCGGCGTTGTTTGCAGCCATTCTTTTGCTTGGTGCGGATATCATCGGACGAGTAATTGCAGCCCCTTCAGAAGTGGCGGCGGGCATCGTTTCAATGCTGATCGGTGGACCGTTCTTTATTTTCGTCGTTCGTAGATTCAGGTTGTCCAAGCTATGAGGGACGTGAAGAAATCTGTTTTGCGCATTGGCAGCTTCTCTATTCAGTGGCGGAAGAGGGCACTTATTGTCTGCGGCCTGCTACTGCTTACCGCTCTGGTACTTGGCATCCTGCATATTGGCACAGGCACAATGTCTTTCACGCCAGCCGAGATCGTCAAAAGTCTTGTGGGTGAAGGTGCCAGTCCGACAGTCGACCGTATCATCATGCGTGTGCGTCTTCCGCGTCTTGTGACCGCACTTTTTGTAGGTGCATCGTTGGGAATGGCCGGATCGATTTTTCAGTCGATATCGCGTAATGCACTCGGATCACCGGATATTATCGGTTTCACGACTGGGGCTGCGACAGGCGCAATCGTTCAGATCATCCTGTTCAATGCAGGCCCTTTTGAGACGGCCTTGGCCGCAGTTTTGTCGGGCATAGGCACAGCGCTTATTGTGTTTCTGATGTCAATGAAGGGGCGCACGACGGGCGGCTACAGGCTTATTCTGGTGGGCATTGGAATCGGAGCGGTGCTCTCGGGCATCAATACGGTTTTGTTGGTGGTGGGTGATTTGGATCAGGCGGCTTCCGCACAGCTCTGGCTGGCCGGATCGCTGAATACGAGAACGTGGTCGCATGCGATCCCGGCTATTCTGGGCTTTGTCGTCGTTGTACCGATTGCGATCTATCATGCGCAGCGCATTAACCTGCTGGAAATGGGTGACGACGCTGCGAGCCAGCTCGGCGTTCGGGTCGAAACCACCCGTCTGATTATGGTTCTGGCGGCGGTTGGACTGACATCGGTTGCGACGGCCGCCGCCGGACCAATTGCCTTTATCGCACTTGCTGCTCCGCAACTTGTGCGACGCTTGACCCGCTCATCGGCAGTGCCTTTGCTTGCCGGCGCTTTGATGGGCGCGGTTCTGCTTGTGGGAGCCGATCTCGTCAGCCAGCACTTTCCGTTCAATGTAAAAATGCCGATCGGACTGACAACAGGTTTGTTGGGCGGCGTGTATCTTCTCTGGGTGCTCGCGCGTAATCGCCGGATTTCCTGAGAACATATCTTGCAGCTGAATTGCCACTGATCAGGAATCAATAGAAATGCACTTCACGTGCAGGCTGAACTGCTCGATCATGCTTATCTTTATGATTTTTGGAAAGATCTGATCGGAAAACTGGAGCGGGCGAAGGGATTCGAACCCTCGACCCCAACCTTGGCAAGGTTGTGCTCTACCCCTGAGCTACACCCGCTCGCGCCAGTCATTTCCGTCAGGCAGGCGCTATATGGACTAACGACTTTGAGATTGCAACAGGGAAATTAGCGGAAAATGCTGTTTGTTGCGAAGAAACTACCGAATTCGATCTAATTAATTGAAATTATTATATTTATTTTCCTTTGAGGAGTTGTTGATCAAGTGCCGACGGGTAGACGGAGTGCAGCTTATGCGCTTTCTATTGGGCGACATCCACACTGGAGCGCAAGAGATTCTAGATTCTGAGTGATTCACTCATGCGAAGCGAAACCCGCCCTTTCGGCCTTTGAAAATGTCTACGATATTGCGTGTTCAGCTGGGTGCATTATGAGTGTATAAAATCACGAAACAGCGTGAGACAGTCTGACTACTTGGGGAGTAGGGTTAAGCATGCCTCTGACATCGCATGAACTTCACGACTATCTGAAAAGCCTCGATATCGAGGTTACAACAGTCGAGCATCCGCCATTGTTCACGGTTGCTGATTCACAGCATCTGCGTGGGGAAATCGCCGGTGGGCACACCAAGAACCTGTTTCTGAAAGACAAGAAAGACAATTTCTTTCTGGTGACGGTAGACGAGGAAGCGGTTGTCGATCTCAAGTCGATCCACCAAATCATTGGTGCCAGCAGCCGTGTTTCGTTCGGCAAGCCTGAAAAGCTGATGGAATATCTCGGTGTCGTGCCCGGCGGTGTGACGGTGTTTGGTGCGGTGAATGATACCGACCATAATGTTCAGATCATTCTGGATGCTGGGTTGATGGAAAACGGCATCATCAATGGCCATCCTTTGACCAATGAAGCGACGACATCAATCAAACGCGATGATCTGATCCGATTTCTTGCCGCCACGGGGCATGAGGTGCGCATATTGGCTGTATCAGAGGATGCGAAAGCGGCATCATCGGTATAGACTGCGCTTTGACGTCTCGATTGTGAAAGCGACTTGAAATTGGCCGCTGTAAATACGAACTGAAATATCGAAACCAGCTTGGTGCTGTCCTATATGCATGCTGGAAGACATAAGGAATATCAGATGACGAGCCAGAACAATCCTTATTCGAGTGCAAGCGGACAAATGACCGGCAATGTGTCGTTCGGCACCGCAACGACAGCCGTTGGTGGTGGCGATCTTATCAAGGACACCACGACTGCGGGCTTTCAGGCGGATGTTCTGGCGGAATCGCGCAATCAGCCTGTGCTTGTTGATTTTTGGGCGCCATGGTGCGGCCCTTGCAAGCAGTTGACGCCGATTATCGAAAAAGCCGTGCGTGAAGCGGGCGGGGCGGTCAAGCTGGTGAAGATGAATATTGACGATCATCCGTCAATCGCGGGCCAGCTCGGCATTCAGTCCATTCCAGCGGTCATTGCCTTCGTCAATGGCCAGCCAGCAGATGGCTTTATGGGCGCTCTGCCGGAATCCAAGGTCAAGGAATTCATCGCCAAGATTGGCGGCCCAAGCGATCAGGAAGCAGCGATTGCCGAAGCGGTGAATGCGGCCAAGGAATTGGTTGAGGCAGGCGATTTTGTTCAGGCTTCGCAGATATTCTCGTCGATCCTGCAAGTTGCACCGGATAATTTGGATGCAGTAGTCGGCCTTGCGACGTGCTTGCTTGAATCAGGTGATGCAGACAAGGCGCGGGAAATTCTGACAAGCTTGCCCGAAGACAAACATGATGCAGCGCCTGTACGCGCGCTCGAGGCCCGCCTTGCGCTTGCAGATCAGGTGAAGCTCATCGGCGATCCAATTGAACTGGAACGCCGCGTGCAGGCCGATCCAAAAGACTATCAGGCACGGTTTGATCTTGCGCAGGTGCGCAATGCGCAAGGGCGACGTGAAGATGCGGCTGATGAATTGCTGGCAATTATGAAAGCCGATCGCACCTGGGAGGACGATGGAGCGCGCAAGCAGCTTTTGCAGTTCTTTGAGGCTTGGGGCAATACTGACCCGGCAACTCTGGGCGCACGGCGCAAGCTTTCGTCGCTCCTGTTCTCCTGAACAGGCGCGGTGCAATCATTTATCGAGACGCTCCGAAACAGTTCTACCTCTTCGGAATGCGCTCTAAGGGAGAGTGTAATGCAAGTGGGCAATGCCCGTTACCGGACGGGCGCTGATATACCGGAGCTGGTGTCGATCTTCCCATTGAGAGGCGCGCTGCTTTTGCCTGGTGGACAGCTGCCGCTGAATATTTTCGAGCCTCGCTATCTGGAAATGGTGGAAGATGCGCTGGCCGGAAAGCGGATTATCGCCATGATCCAACCGCGTATTGAAGAGGGTCAGGATGACGAGGACGACAGTGTCAGATTTGACGAGACTGCGCGACCGCAGTTGAGCCAGGTCGGATGCCTCGGGCGTATCACTACATACGCAGAAACCGGAGATGGGCGTGTCCTCATTACGCTACAGGGCATATGCCGGTTCAGGGTGCTGGATGAAATCAACTGCCGCAAGCCTTATCGTCAATGCCGGATTGCACCGTTTTTGGCGGACTTGGAAAACGCACCTGATCTGGGTGAAATCGACCGTGATGCGCTGCTCCGAGCTTTCCGAGATTATCTTGAAGTGCATAGTCTGGAAGCTGATTGGGACAGCATTTCGCGTGCGGGCAACGACACATTGGTCAATGCTTTGTCGATGATGTCGCCTTTCGGACCCGCCGAAAAGCAGGCATTGCTGGAAGCGCCTGATTTGAAAACACGCGCAGCGACGCTAATCGCCATTACAGAAATGGTCCTTGCCAAGGTCAAGGATGATTACGGTTCGCGCCTGCAATGAATGCATGAGTGCTTAGAGCATGTCTCCCAAAAGTGGGAACCGCCTTCGCGGGGAAGTCAGTCCACCGGACTGATTTCTGGCCCCGCTACGATGGGATAAAGACGTGCGTAAAAACAAACAGTGAGACGCATTTCTAACGATTCTGCTTAAACAGGAAATTCTCCAGGAAAAGCCAATGACTGAAAATGAAAACACCGGCAATATCGACGTCAAGCTGCTTGAATTGCTTGTGTGCCCTTTGACCAAAGGATCACTGAAATATGATGCAGAAAACAGTGAGCTGATTTCCGAGAAAGCCAAGCTTGCCTATCCGGTTCGGGGTGGCATCCCGATCATGTTGCCGTCGGAAGCGCGTGCGCTGGAATAGGGTCTAGTCGGTCTCTGATCTCGACTCACAATTGCTGTTATATAATTTCTACATATCCTCTGTTCTTTTTCATAAATTTCACGTTGCTGGTTGTTGCTTGCCACGCGAGGGGGCTCTATAACCCTCGCGGAACTTGAAAGCACGATTTCGGAATCTGATTTCCCTGCCGTTATTGTGCGAGAAAAAACAGAGGCTTGGCATTATGGCATCCAGAAAACTCCTTCTCCTGCCCGGTGATGGCATCGGTCCTGAAGCAATGGCTGAGGTCCGCAAAATTATCGCTTTCCTCAACTCCGGTCTTAATCTCGGTTTTGAAACCGATGAAGGTCTGGTTGGCGGATCGGCATATGATGCGCATGGACAAGCTATTTCTGATGCCGATATGGAAAAGGCGCTTGCTGCGGATGCTGTGCTTTTCGGTGCCGTTGGTGGTCCGAAGTGGGACAGCGTGCCTTATGAAGTGCGCCCGGAAGCAGGCCTCCTGCGTCTGCGCAAGGATTTGGCACTCTATGCCAATTTGCGCCCGGCAATCTGCTATCCAGCGCTTGCTCACTCATCGTCGCTGAAGCCGGAAGTGATCGAAGGTCTCGACATTCTGATCCTGCGCGAACTGACCGGCGGTGTTTATTTCGGTGAGCCGAAGGAAATCATCGATCTGGGCAATGGCCAGAAGCGCGGTATCGACACACAGGTTTACGACACTTACGAAATCGAACGCATTGCCGATGTGGCTTTTGAACTTGCGCGCACCCGCCGCAACAAAGTCACGTCGATGGAAAAGCGCAATGTGATGAAGTCGGGCGTCTTGTGGAATCAGGTCGTTACGGCGCGCCACAAGGAGAAGCATTCCGATGTTGAACTTGAGCACATGCTGGCCGATGCTGGCGGTATGCAGCTCGTCCGCTGGCCAAAGCAGTTCGACGTGATTGTCACCGACAATCTGTTCGGCGATATGCTTTCTGACGTTGCAGCAATGCTGACCGGTTCGCTCGGCATGTTGCCATCGGCTTCGCTTGGCGCTGCCGATGCCAAGACCGGCAAGCGCAAGGCGCTCTATGAGCCGGTACATGGTTCCGCACCTGACATTGCAGGTCAGGGCAGTGCCAATCCGATTGCAATGATTGCCTCGCTTGCCATGTGCCTGCGCTATTCGTTCAATCTGATCGATGAAGCTGATCGTCTGGAAGCAGCAATCGCCGGTGTTCTCGATGATGGTCTGCGCACGGCCGACATCTGGTCGGAAGGCAAGACCAAGATCGGCACCGTCGAAATGGGCGATGCGATCCTCGCAAAGTTCAAGGCGCTTTCCGCTTAATTACTGGTTGAATAATTATTGACGAGCCGTCGTGTGAACACCACACGGCGGCTTTTTTGTTTTGCGCTCTAATCCAACTGCAACGTAAAATCTGCAAAGACGCCAGCGATCAGCAGCGAGATAAAGAAATACTGAAATCCTTTGCGTTTTAAGCGCATGGCAAAGAGTATGGCCGCAGTTTCAACCGCAAACAGGATGAATTCGCCCAGATAGGACTCTTTGTGGTCAATTGAGAATTGCGGACCTGTGCCATTCAAGAATTGTATCAGGTTGAGAAAGATGAAAAGCGAAAAGAGCCATATCTTTCTCGATAGAAAATAGCTCTCGTAGTCGCCATATTCTTTAATTTCGTCGGGAGTTAGTGTAACGCAGACGAAGAAGAGGCTGAAGACATAGAGCAGGTCAAGCACATAGGTGTAGACATTGTAACTCTTTGTTCCGCTTTGGAATAAATACTCCCACCAGAACTGGATGATCCAGAGAAATACAACGACGACCCACCCAATATGCATATAGGATATCTTATGCTTGTTGGGATGCTGGACGAATTTGGACGCGAAGATGAGCAGTCGTGACAGGCACAGGCTGATGCCCATGCCATTGATAATTCTCATATGAGAAAAAGCATCAGCGGCGCTGATGGTGGTTTCAACTCCAGAAGGCAATTTCCACCTGTATCTATAGCTTCACGACGATGATCAATAACTACCGTTTCTTGATGAATAGCGCGTTGTTTATTGAAAATGAAACGAATTGTTCTGTTGTGGTAAAGCGGTTGTCAGTACATGACAGTTGATTGTGTAGTGGAAAATAAACGCCCGATTTCCGGCTGCAATTTCCAGCGTAGACACTAAGAATGGTAAGTATGTTAAACACGCTTCCAAATCCGAGCGTCTTGTATGACGCATTGCTTGCCCGTGACGCTGCTTATGAGGGCAAAGCGTATGTTGGTGTCCTTTCAACTGGCATTTTCTGCCGGTTGACCTGTCCGGCAAGAAAGCCGCTCAAAGAAAATTGCAGGTTCTTTGCTTCTATTCCCGAATGCATAGCCGACGGTTTCAGGCCGTGCAAAAGATGTCATCCGTTGCAGCCAGCGGCGGAAGCAGACGCATCTGTGGAACGTTTGTTGAAGGCACTGGAGGCGCAGCCTCAACGCCGTTGGAGTGAAGATGATGTGGCGGGCATGGGGCTTGACCCATCCACGGTGCGCCGCAGTTTCAGAAGACATTTCGGTATTACGTTTCTGGAGATGGCGCGACAGGAGCGATTGCGGCAAGGATTTCAGGCTTTGGCTCAAGGTGATCGTGTCATTGATGCGCAGGTGGATGCCGGTTTTGAATCGCCCGATGCTTTCCGCAATGCCTTCGCCCGGATTTTGGGACTGCCGCCTGCGCAGTTGCAAAAAGGTGGGTTGCTGCGTGCCGACTGGATCAGAACGCCGCTCGGAACGATGATCGCGGTATGTGATCAATCGTCCCTACATCTACTGGAATTTGCCGACCGCAAAGCTCTGCCGCAAGAGCTTAAAAAGCTGCACAAGGCTTGTCATGGCGCAATCGGTATCGGGCGCTATCCCGTTCATGATCAGCTTGAGCAGCAGCTTGAAGCATTTTTCGCAGGTCGATCTGCTAAATTCGATATTCCGCTGGTCTATCACGGTAGCGAGTTTACGCGCGATGTCTGGCGCGAATTGCAGAACATCGGAGCAGGCGAGACCCGAAGCTATAGCGAGATCGCAAGGGCGGTAGACAAACCGCTTGCAGTGCGCGCCGTGGCCCGCGCGAACGGTGCCAATCAGATTGCGATCATCATTCCTTGTCATCGCGTGATTGGCGCAGACGGATCATTGACGGGCTATGGTGGCGGGCTTTGGCGCAAGCAAAAGCTGATCGAGATCGAAGCGCAATATCGCTGATAGAGCGCCGTGCGCTCTATTGGGCGCTACACAAGGTCGCTCCATCAGGCTAAATTATACAGTCGTCTTCACAAAAGAAAACGCCGCCCATGAGGCGGCGTTTCCGTGTTTTGAACACCTTACAGATTAAGCGATCTTGTTGAGATCGACATCTTTGGTTTCCTTAACGAACAGGATGCCAATAACCAGTGTGATCGTTGCAATGATGATCGGATACCAAAGACCGTAATAGATATCGCCCTTGGCGGCACTCATCGCAAAGACGGTTGCTGGCAGAAGACCACCGAACCAACCGTTGCCGATATGATATGGCAAAGACATGCCTGTATAGCGGATACGGGTCGGGAACATCTCAACAAGGATAGCTGCGATCGGACCATAGACCATCGTGACATAGATCACGAGGACAGTAAGAATTGCGATCGTCATGACCCAATTGATCTGCGATGGGTCCGCAACCATCTTGAAAGCACCGGCATTCGGGATGGTGTAGACAGCCTGCTCAGGCTGAGCTGCCGCATCGGCTTCTGCCTGCGTGATGATCTTGTTCTTGACGAGATCTGCACTCGACATGCTTGCTTTTTCGCCCGCACGAATGGCTTCCGCATTCAGTGCCAGTTCCGGATTGGCTGCGATGAATGCATCGAGCTTGGAATCTGCAACTTTTGCCGGGCTACGAACCAACGGCCAACCTGCCTTCTGCAAAGCTAGATTGATGTCGTGGGTCAAGCCAGCCTGCTTGGCAGTTGCTTCTGCACCAGCCTGGATCGCATCGAAGGACGTCACTGTTGAGTCGCCGATTTTGATGGTTGCGGGCTGTCCTGCAGGACCGGTTACGACATCATAGGGAACAGCACTGCGCGACAGGAAGCTCGTTGCGATATCGCAGGAACTGGTAAACTTCGATGTGCCGGTTGCGTTGAACTGGAAGTTACAGTCGCCCGGTGCCGCAGTAACCGTGGCGCGGATTGTTTGTTCAGCTTGAGCAAGTGCAGGATTGGCAGCCTGTGTCAGTGCCTTGAACAGCGGGAAGTAGGTGACTGCTGCAAGAAGCAGGCCCGCCATGATGATAGGCTTGCGGCCAATCTTATCCGAGAGCCAGCCGAAGACGACGAAGAAGCCGGTGCCGAGAATAAGCGCCGCCGCGACCATGATGTTTGCCGATTGGTTTTCGACTTTCAACACGTTCTGGAGGAAAAACAGTGCATAAAACTGACCGCAATACCAGACAACGGCCTGACCCATTGTAAGACCGAACAGAGCGATAAGGGCAATTTTAGCATTTTTCCACTGACCGAATGCTTCCGTAAGTGGTGCCTTGGATGTTTTTCCTTCTTCCTTCATTTTTTTGAATGCCGGGGATTCGCTCATCTGCAAGCGGATCCAGACCGAAATACCCAAAAGAACAATCGAAACCAAGAAAGGAATACGCCAACCCCAAGCCGCAAAGGACTCAGTGGTCATGACATTCTGAATGCTAAGGATGACCATCAGCGAAAGGAACAGGCCCAGTGTCGCTGTTGTCTGAATCCAAGACGTATAGAAGCCGCGACGGCCATTTGGTGCGTGTTCGGCAACATAAGTTGCAGCGCCACCATATTCACCGCCGAGCGCCAGACCCTGCAACATGCGCAGAATGATCAGGATTGCGGGTGCGACGATACCAAGAGTTGCCGATCCGGGCAAAATACCGACGAGAAAGGTCGATGCGCCCATGATGACGATGGTCACAAGGAAGGTATATTTACGACCGACGAGATCGCCGATGCGTCCGAAGACGAGCGCGCCGAACGGGCGCACGAGAAAGCCTGCTGCGAATGCGAGCAAGACGAAGATATTACGGGTTGTTTCAGGATATTCATTAAAGAACGCCGCGCCAATAAAGGCAGCCAGTGTTCCGTAGAGATAAAAGTCGTACCATTCAAATACTGTGCCGAGTGAAGAAGCGAAAATGACCTTCTTTTCTTCACGCGTCATTTTTTGCGCGCCGACCTTGGCGCTCGATTGAACTGACATAAGGTTCCTCCCAACAGCATTTTTGCTGACGTGCGTGGACGTTCTCCTCCAACTTCCGCGCACTTTTTCCACGAGAGCATGATGAACTGAATCGTTTAATCCGTTTATTATCTTTTAGTATGAGAAAGGCGCGGCCTTAACTGAAAGCCGAAAGGTCATGTGCAGCGGCTCCAAGACAAATTGGACGGGCACGGCTGTTCGCAGTAGCATTTCACTTGGGCATTATTCTGGGAGAGAAAGAAATGGACCGTTTTACAGGTGGTTGTCTGTGTGGCGATGTTCGGTTCGTCGCTTTCGGGGAACCTTATCGCGTAGGCATTTGTCACTGCCTCGATTGCCGCAAGCAACATGGAGCACTGTTTCATGCCTCAGCGATTTTTCCTGAAGCTGGGGTTACAGTGGATGGAGAGACGCGCGATTATGAAGGGCGGTTTTTCTGCCCGCGCTGTGGCTCGTCTGTTTTTTCTCGTTCAGGGGATGAGGTTGAGATTAACCTCGGCTCGCTGGATGACATTGATCAGTTTACCCCGACCTATGAGCTCTGGACTATTCGCCGTGAGTCCTGGTTGCCACCGTTTCCCCTCCAGAACCGATATGATCGCGACCGTACAACAATGAGTCGCTCCGAAGACTAGGCTGTTGAACCGGGGTTAAGGTGCATTCTGGGCACTCCGCACTACTCGTTAGCGGACAAATTGGAATGATTATCCAAATACGACGCAAATCAGCCTGTTTTCGTCGAATTGGCTTTTTTCCTCGGGCTTTGGGTGCTAAGTCGCTCTCGCGACAAATGCCGACAAACTTATATGGCGAAATCATCAACATGCCCCAAAATCTCGCGGCGACGACATTTGTGGATTGATCTGGAGCACATCCCGAAAAGTGGGAGCCGGTTTTCGGACCAATTAATCCAGAAATGATCTATGTCGCTGAGAGAGCACTGTGCCCCTGCCGCATAATCCTTAGATCCGGATCGGTTTAAGGTAGAATTACGCGGCAAATTTAAATTATTAGAGCGTCCTTTGTGCGCCCGGTAGCACACACTGCGTTCTAGGCCTGGAAGCCCCAACTATGACTGCACGTCTTTCATTCGCGCGTGAGCGTATCAATGTTCTTCTTCTCGAAGGCATCAACCAGTCTGCTGTCGATTATTTCAAATCGACTGGCTACACCAACGTCGTTCATATGCCGAAGGCGCTCGACAAGGCCGATCTGATCGAAGCGATCTCATCGGCGCATATCGTCGGCATTCGCTCGCGCACACAGCTCACCGATGAAGTGTTTGAAGCAGCGCAGCGCCTGATCGCGGTCGGTTGTTACTCGGTTGGCACCAATCAGGTTGATCTCAAGGCTGCACGCAAGCGCGGCATTCCGGTTTTCAATGCACCTTTCTCCAACACGCGCTCTGTGGCTGAGCTGGTGATTGGTGAAATCATCATGCTGATGCGCCGGATTTTGCCGCGTTCCAATGCGGCTCACACAGGTGGCTGGGACAAGAGTGCAACCGGCAGCCGGGAAGTGCGCGGCAAGACGCTGGGCATCGTTGGCTACGGCAATATCGGTTCGCAGGTCGGTAACCTCGCCGAAAGCCTCGGCATGACGGTTCGTTATTTCGACATGACCGACAAGCTGCAATACGGCAACGTAATTCCGACCGAGACACTCGACGAATTGCTCGAAATTTCGGACGTGATCAGCCTGCATGTGCCATCGACCAAGTCGACTGCCAAGATGATTACCGAAGCGAAGCTGCGCAAGATGAAGAAGGGCGCCTTCCTTATCAACAACGCGCGCGGTTCCGTGGTTGATCTGGAAGCCTTAGCGAAGGTTCTGAAAGAAGGCCATCTGGCCGGTGCCGCGATTGACGTGTTTCCGGTCGAGCCCGCTTCCAATAAGGACCCTTTCGTTTCACCATTGCAGGGCCTGGAGAATGTCATTCTCACCCCGCATATTGGCGGCTCAACCGAGGAAGCGCAGGAACGTATCGGTCTTGAAGTCACCCGCAAGCTGGTGGAATATTCCGATGTGGGCTCGACGCTTGGTGCAGTCAATTTCCCACAGGTGCAGCTGCCTGCACGCCCAAGCGGCACGCGTTTCATGCATGTGCACGAAAACCGCCCGGGTATTCTCAACAGCCTCGTGAATATTTTCTCCTCGCATAACATCAATATCGTCAGCCAGTTTTTGCAAACCGATGGCGAAGTTGGTTACGTTGTGATCGAAGGCGACGCGATGGAAGATCATGCCGAAGATGTACTTCAGGCGATGCGTGAAATTCCGGGCACCGTGCGGACGCGTCTCCTTTATTGATTTTAATCAGCTTTAATCAAAGGCCCGCGCAGCATTCACCGCGCGGGCCTTTGCGTTTCAATATCGCAACGTAATAAGCGGGATTGTTCCTGTATTTTCGAGCAGTTTTGTTGCGCTTCACTTCGAGAAATCATTGACTCTTTCTTCAAAGGGCTTAAAAGCGCAATCGGAAAAGGAGACAATCCCGTGAACGCTTCTTGCGCATCACATAGCCTGTGTGGACTGAATGGCCTCATCGCCATCGGTGCCCTCATGGCGTCCGTTTCCAAAACTACCACGGCCACTTGCATTAAAACGACCACCAAAACGGTCTGACCCCTTGGCCTGCTCGCCCTCTCTCCCCGGGTCCGGCCCAGGGAAAAGGCCCGCTGGTCGCGGGTTTTTATGGAAGCGGAGAGGACAGGAGAAGGTAAATGGGTTTTAAGATTGCAGTCGTCGGCGCCACCGGAAATGTCGGTCGCGAAATGCTCAATATCCTCGAAGAACGTGGCTTTCCGGCTGATGAAGTCGTAGCTCTCGCTTCGCGCCGCAGCCAGGGTACGGAAGTGTCCTATGGCGACAAGACGCTGAAGGTAAAGGCGCTCGACCAGTACGACTTCTCCGATACTGACATTTGCCTCATGTCCGCTGGTGGAAATATTTCCAAGGAATGGTCGCCAAAGATTGGTGCGCAGGGTTGCGTCGTTATCGATAACTCGTCCGCATGGCGTTATGACTCCAATGTGCCGCTCATTGTTCCGGAAGTGAACCCTGACGCTATTGAAGGCTTCCGCAAGAAGAACATCATTGCCAATCCGAACTGCTCCACAGCGCAGCTCGTTGTGGCACTCAAGCCTTTGCACGATGCAGCCACGATCAAGCGCGTTGTCGTTTCGACCTACCAGTCCGTCTCGGGTGCTGGCAAGGAAGGCATGGATGAGCTGTTCCAGCAATCGCGCGCTGTGTTCGTTGCTGATCCTGTGACGGCACAGAAGTTCACCAAGCGCATCGCGTTTAACGTGATCCCGCATATCGACGTCTTCATGGAAGACGGCTACACCAAAGAAGAATGGAAGATGGTGGCCGAAACCAAGAAGATGCTTGATCCGAAGATCAAGCTCACCGCGACAGCTGTACGCGTTCCGGTGTTTATTGGGCACTCTGAAGCGGTCAATATCGAGTTTGAGAACCCAATCAGCGCTGAAGAAGCTCGCGAAATTCTGCGTGATGCACCGGGTTGTCAGGTCATTGATAAGCACGAGGACGGTGGTTACATCACGCCTTATGAATCGGCAGGCGAAGACGCCACCTATATCAGCCGTATCCGCGAAGATATCACCGTCGAAAACGGTCTCGCCATGTGGATTGTTTCTGACAATCTGCGCAAGGGTGCTGCTCTCAATACGATCCAGATTGCAGAACTTCTGGTCGCTCGCGGCTTGATCACACCAAAGGCGCTGGCTGCTTAAAGCATTTCCAGCAAAAGTGGGAACCGGTTTTGCGTTCGGAAAAGCGTAAAAAGAAATAGTTACAGCGGTTCCAACGATTCAATATGAACTGGAACCGCTGTAATCAGTCATTATGATTTGAAAACAAAAGCGCCGGGAAGCCGGCGCTTTTTTGTTAGCGCGGCACACTATCCGTAAGATTGCCGCGAATATCGAGCAATCGCGCACGCATATCTTTCAGTTCTTCCAATGGTTGGCCCAGCGCGCAGAAAATCTGTTCAGGGATACTTTCCGCAGCTTCACGCAATGCTCGGCCTTCATCTGTCAATGTGATGCGCACCTGACGCTCATCCTGCGGATCGCGGCGGCGCTTGATGCGGCCCGCCGTTTCAAGGCGCTTGAGGAGCGGCGTCAATGTGCCGGAATCAAGATTAAGCTTACCGCCAATTTCCGAGACCGTCTGATCGTCCTTTTCCCAGAGGACCAGCATGACCAGAAATTGTGGATAGGTGAGGTCGAGCTTGCTCAGGATTGGCTGATAGGCGCGCGTCAGTGCGTTCGCGGTCGAATAGATCGCGAAGCAGACCATATCTGATAGGTGCAAGTGGGAATCTTTGCGGTCGCTGTTCATGATCCACCTTCCTTATCTCGACTATAGGCTATGCACAATTGAATTGCGCGTCACATAATCGTGAAAATATATTTTGCAAAATTAGATTGCGAACAATTTAATTATTTGCAACTCTGTCGGCGGAGATAAGTTCACAAACAGGAGAAGTCATATGTCCATTCTCTATACCACACAGTCGACCGCAACCGGCGGACGGACCGGCAGTGCAAAGACCGCTGACGGACGTCTTAGTGTCGTTCTTGATACACCAAAGGAACTGGGCGGTTCAGGCGGTGAGGGTACCAATCCGGAACAGCTTTTTGCTTCCGGTTATGCGGCCTGCTTTCTTGGCGCACTGAAATTTGTGGCTTCCAAGGAGAAGGTTTCGATTTCAGCTGACAGCACCGTGACCGCAACTGTTGGCATCGGCCCGCGTGAAGATGGCACGGGCTTTGGCCTTGATGTTGCTCTTGAGGTTGACCTGCCGGGTGTTGACAAGGCCAAGGCCGAAGAGCTGGTCAATGCTGCACACATCGTCTGCCCGTATTCGCACGCAACCCGCGGCAACATTGATGTTCGGTTGAGCATAGCCTGATCTGAAGAAATAAAGGCGCCCGTCGGGGCGCCTTTTGTTTTGTGATATCCTGCATATTTTTAGCAGGAAGTTATTTCGATGGGTACTCTGCCGGAGATTGATAAGTTGCGTGCTACCTGTGCGAGAATGGAGCGACGATATCTTTTGAATCAAGCAGTCGATGCGCAGCCCTTATGGCCATCAAATTTTTGATCGAAGAAGGCGTTATAAAGTCAAAAGTTTAATGCGTTGATTTTATTGAGTGCAGCTTCCACTTGCCCACGTGGCTCTGCTGCCAGTGGCCGAATGGGACGCGGCGGTTCGATCTTTGCAAGGCCAAGAAGGTCAGCAATCACATACATGACGCGGAAGCTGCCGAAGATTTTGAACAGTTCCCATAGCGGCTCAAAAGCGGCATTGAGACGCTCTGCTTCTTTGTGATTGCCGCTTTGTGAAGCGCGTGCCACCGCCAACGATTGAACCGGCAATAGCCCGGCTGCGACGCTGTAGAAAGCGTCGGCCCCTGCGAGCAGGGCAGCCTTTGCGCCCCAATCGCCGCTGTAACCGATGGCGAAATCATCGGGCGTTGCTGCCCGCAACTTCGCGATTTCTGCAGCGTAATCATCATTGGCGGGCAACGGCATTTTAATCGCCTTGATATTTTTGACATGCGCCAGTCGCACGATCAGTTCATCACTGAACACGAATTTGGTGGTGCCGGGATTGTTATAGATGCAAAGCGGCAGCGCGGTTGTCTCAGCCACCGCTTGGAAGTGTTGGAAGACTTCTTCCGGGGTCAGTGGCGTATAGGATACCGGAGCAAGCAAAAGCCCGTCTGCGCCAGCATTTTCGGCATCACGTGCTAAGGCCTGCGCATCGTCAGTGCGCAGTGCACCCACGCCAACGATAATCGGCGTCTTGCCACCGATGCATTTAACGGCTGTCTGAACCGCGTGTTGCCGCTGTTCGCGTGTGAGAAAGGCATATCCGCCAGTGCTTCCGAGAAGGCCGATTGAATCTGCGCCTGCCGCGTGAATGCGCTCAAGGAAACGGCACAGCGTCTCCTCCATGAGGTTGCCTGCTGCATCAATGGGTGTGAGCGGGAAAGCGGAAAGGCCCTTGAAAAATTCCATATAGCGTCTCGTTTCTCAAACAGTTTCAGCGTGACAGAAGCAGACGGATACCGGCCAGACCAAAGACTGCTGCCAATATACCTTCGATCCAGCGACGAGCGCTGCGATACAAACGCACCATGGGTGCCGTTGAAAACACAATGGCGTAGCCGCAGAAAATTGTGATGCTAAGCACAATACAACCGCCAAGAAAAGCAACCAAATGTGACCATGACGAATTAGTACCAAGACCGAGTGTCACTAAGGCAATCCAGGACAAAATGGATTTGGGATTGGAGAGATGCAGCAGCAATCCACGCCGGTACAGTTCGCCGCCTGAGAGAAATGCCTCACCATTGGGCGCCCGGGTCGCGATTTTCGCATCCGATGTCATGGCGGCGCGTCCGGCGTTGAAGGCTAGATAGAGCAGATAAAGACCGCCGAAGATTTTAAGAATAATCAGTGCTTCCGCGAAGCGTGTGAGGATGGCCGAAACGCCAGTCGCAGCCATCAAGCCCCAGAAGATCGAGCCGGTCACAACACCTGCGGCGAACATAAGTCCCGCCTTTCGACCCTGATTCATGGCGACTCCCATAATGCGCATATTGCTTGGGCCGGGACTGCCGGCGGCAATGACATAGGTCGTGTAAACGAGGAGAAGCTGGTAGATGGCCGGGGACACGCTCATGATCGCTACTCTTATTGCTTTGCGAGAAGCTATATCATTCCCGCCAAGCAATATCTGTACGCGATTGTATCGAAATCTACGGAAAAAACGCCGAAATTGTCACCATTTTGGTCCGATGTGACAAAACGCAGCCATTCATCACGTCCGCGTTGCTCTAATCAGCATGCGCTTCGAGCGCTTCCATATCGTCATCTGAAAGGCCGAAATGGTGGCCAATTTCGTGAATGAGCACGTGGGTGATGATATCGCCGAGCGTTTCTTCGTGCTCAGACCAGTAGTCGAGAATGGCGCGACGGAAAAGTGTGATGCGGTTAGGGCTATCACCCGTTTGCAGGCTGAAACGCTCACCAATGCCCACACCTTCAAACAGGCCAAGGAGATCGAAAGGCGTTTCCAGCCCAAGGTCTTCGATGATCTGTTCTTCAGGGAAATCAGCGATCTGAATGATGATGTCACCGCAAAGCGCGCGGAATTCCTGCGGAAGATGCGCTAACGCTTCGATCGCAATGGATTCGACTTCATCAAGCGAGGGCGAGAGACGTCCCGCCCAGTCGCCGCTTTGATCTTCTCGGGCCATTTCAGCCAACCGGGTCCTATTCAATGATTCAGGCCGCCGGGCTCTCTGGCAATGAGCTTGTAATACTAAAAGCCATTATGCCCAGGGACGCTGTTGGGCGTTCTGTGCCTCAAACGTGTCGATGCTGGTTGCCTTTTCCATGGTCAGACCGATGTCATCGAGGCCATTGAGCAGGCAGTGACGCTTGAAGTCGTCGAGGTCGAAGGAAATCGTGCCACCATCGGGGCCGTGAATTTCCTTGGCGTCAAGGTCGATCGTCAGCGTTGCGTTGGCACCGCGCGATGCATCGTCCATCAGCTTGTCGAGATCTTCCTGGCTCACCTTGATCGGCAGAATGCCGTTCTTGAAGCAGTTGTTGTAGAAGATGTCGGCGAAAGAAGTCGATATTACGCAACGAATGCCGAAATCAAGCAGTGCCCATGGCGCATGTTCACGCGAAGAGCCACAACCAAAATTATCGCCTGCTACCAGAATCTGCGCATTGCGATAGCCAGGCTTGTTCAGCACGAAATCCGGGTTTTCGGTTCCGTCTTCGTTGAAGCGCATTTCAGCAAACAGACCCTTGCTCAGACCCGTGCGCTTGATCGTCTTCAGATAATCCTTAGGGATAATCATGTCCGTATCGATATTGACGATCGGCAGGGGGGCGGCAACGCCCGTGAGCTTGGTGAACTTATCCATATCTGGAGCCTGTCAGTTTGGTATTTGCAAATTTGAAGACTGGTTTACATCAGCATGACACAGAGTCAATGTTTCTGGCCACAAGTGCCCAATAGGTCGCAACCTAGAGCATGTCGCGTTTTATCGCCCCCATCGCTCTAGATTCATTTAATTGGCGCATGCTCGCGAACGCTAAATGAGCCATTTAACTGCAACATGCTTTGGCGGCCTGTTCTTGGAACGGGCCGCCATGTGTTTAAAGCTTGAGCGCAATACCACCAGCCTCGACACCTGTGAGGCGGCGCGACTTACCGTCAGCACCCACCACAACGGTAAAGCGTCTGCGCAGCATCGACAGGTTCGGTGAAACTGCGACATTGATCGCAGGTTCAAACTGCAGTGTAATGCGCCACAAGTCACGTTTGATCGTTTCTTCCACACCAACGATGCGCGCATCGAAAGGCGTAGTGTGGAACATGCCAGAGACACGTTGTCCAACGCGATAAGGCGCTGTGTCGTCCTGAGCAGGCGTCGCTGCTTCGTTTTCGTGGCTTGTGGCAGCAAGCGTATTCCAGTCACGCGTACCCGATTGGCGGGCGACGAGGTCGAGCGCCTTTCCGTGGCTGATGGTGATACCTTCTTCGCCTAAAGCCTGACGTAATCTACGGGCCTGATGCTTGAAGTCAGTCGTCATTTGCCCAGCAGTTGCTGTGGTCATTGTTTTCGCTCCTGATTGTGAGCGGCGTTTTCATGAACGGGTGCCCGCATTGCCGTTTCTGCCGTCACCGGAACAAAAACGAAATCCAGAATGCTTTACCATGGCCTAGGGCTGCGGACGGCAGGTGCATTCCAACCGATGGCTTGAAAATAGGCGGCCATGAGGCGGAATTCAAGCCCCATGAATGTGTGGGGATGGCGCTTG
Source organism: Ochrobactrum sp. AN78 (assembly GCF_029909885.1). NCBI lineage: Bacteria > Pseudomonadati > Pseudomonadota > Alphaproteobacteria > Hyphomicrobiales > Brucellaceae > Ochrobactrum > Ochrobactrum sp. AN78. The sequence goes on along the minus strand of NZ_JASAMU010000005.1, from coordinate 167,619 downwards.
CACCTTGACGCCGTTCAGTGCACAAATTGTGTATGAAAACAATTGCTCGTCCGCGTCGTTCTGTATTGTTCGTGCCTGCTTCCAATAGCCGTGCGCTTGAAAAGTCACTGACGCTTGCAGCTGATTGTGTGATTTACGATCTGGAAGATTCCGTCGCGCCCGAAGCTAAAACGACTGCACGCGACGCGCTTGCTGCGCATTTTGCAGAGCATCCGAGGGCTGGTTTCGAACGGGTTGTGCGGGTCAATGCAGCCGATACTGAATGGGGCAAGGCTGACGTGGCTGCTGCGGCTAAAATCGGGGCTGATGCTGTGCTTCTGCCGAAGGTGGAACGACCGCAGGATGTTATCGATGCGGCGAACCGGCTTGATCGCAACGATGCGGATCTCGATGTGCGTGTATGGGCAATGATCGAGACGCCCCGTGGCATTCTCAATGCAGATGAAATTGCAGTTCTCGGACATCGTTCCGCAGCAAGGCTCGGCTGCTTTGTGGTTGGGCCGAACGATATTGCGCGGGCGACTGGTGTACGCCCGCAGGCCGGGCGGCCGTATCTTATCCCATGGCTCATGCAGATCATTCTCGCGGCACGCGCTGGCGGTATTGATGTGCTTGATGGCGTTTATAACGACTTTCGCGACAGCATTGGCTATGAAGCCGAGTGCATACAGGCGGCTTCAATGGGCTTCGACGGCAAGACGCTCATTCATCCTTCGCAAATTGAAGCGGCCAACCGGGCCTTTTCACCATCAGACGAAGATGTTGCGCATGCCCGCGCAGTGATTGCCGCCTTCGCGCAGCCAGAAAATGCGGATAAGGGCGTGGTGTCGCTGGACGGACAGATGGTCGAGCGCCTGCATCTCGAAATGGCTGAGCGTCTGCTCGCGAAATCCAATTCATAATCATGACAAAGGAAGAAAGACTATGAAGCTCTATCGTTTCATCACTGGCCCGGACGATTCTGCATTCTGCCACCGCGTTACCGCAGCGCTGAACAAGGGTTGGCAGCTTTACGGCTCCCCGACCTATGCATTCAACGCGGCAACGGGGGTTCTGCATTGCGGTCAGCCAGTGGTGAAAGAAGTCGACGGCGTCGATTACACGCCAGACATCAAGCTCGGCGAATATTGATGGCCGTCCGCCGCATCGTTTCCAATATAGCCGCTGATAATCTGTCGGCCGCGAAGCGTTTCTATGGAGACGTGCTGGAACTCGATGTGGTGATGGACCACGGCTGGATCGTGACCTATGCCGCCGATGCGGAAGCGCGGGTGCAGATCAGCTTTGCCACTGAAGGCGGATCGGGCACGCCAGTGCCCGATCTTTCCATCGAAGTCGATGATGTTGATGCAGTGCTTGAGCGGATGACTGCTGCTGGGTTTGCTGTCGAATATGGACCGAGTGATGAAGAATGGGACGTGCGCCGTTTCTTTGTGCGTGATCCTTACGGGCGCCTTGTGAACATTCTCAGCCATAAGAACTGAAACGGCCAGTTTCCCGGCGTTTCCATTGAAAATGCATGTCTTTATCCCAGAACCGGTGCTCACTTTTTGGAGACATGTTCCTAATTCAATCCACGTTTTTCAATCATCGCATCGGGTGTCGGCATCTTGCCGCGGAATGCTTTGTACAGCTCTTCTGGATCGCGGCTGCCACCAGCCGAATAGATATACTGTTTGAGCTTTGCCGCCAGTTCAGGGTTGAAAGCGTCTCCGGTTTCCTCAAATGCCGCGAATGCATCAGCATCCAGCACTTCTGACCACATGTAGGAATAGTAACCGGCTGAATAGCCATCACCGGAGAAGACGTGGGTGAAGTGCGGCGTGCGGTGGCGCATGATGATGGCATCGGGCATCGACAGCTTTTTCAGCGTTGCCGCCTCAAAAGCCAGCGGATCTGCGATCTTTTCATTGCCCGTATGGAAAGCCATATCAACAAGCGCTGACGAGGTGAACTCAACCGTGTTGAAGCCCGCATTGAAGGACCGCGCTGCAAGTACCTTGTCGAGCAAGGCCTTTGGCATGGCCTCACCGGTGCGATAATGCACGGCATATTTTTCCAATACGGCTGGCACCGTCAGCCAATGCTCATAAAGCTGCGACGGCAGTTCGACAAAGTCGCGCGAAACGGCAGTGCCGGATACTGCAGGCCAGGTCACATCAGACAGAAGCCCGTGCAGCGCATGGCCGAACTCATGAAACAGTGTTCGCGCATCATCCAGTGAAAGCAGGGCAGGTTCACCAGCCTTTGGCTTTGCAAAGTTCATCACATTGTAGATGAACGGCTTCTGTCCGGCATCAAGTTTATGGCTCGATTGCAATGCGCTCATCCAGGCACCAGAACGCTTGGAGGTACGGGCAAAATAATCGCCAAGGAAAAGGCCACGTTCGCTGCCATCGGCATTCAGCACCTGAAACACCCGCACATCGGGGTGCCAGGTGGTAATGCCTTTCTTCTCTTCAAAACGAATGCCGAAAAGACGGGTGGCAACATCAAAGCTTGCTTCGATGATTTTTTCGAGCTGCAAATATGGCTTTAATTCTGCTTCATCGAAAGCAAAACGCTCGGCGCGGAGCTTTTCGGCATAAAAACGCCAGTCCCATGGCGCAACCTTGTGGTTGCCGCCATTGGTCACAATCAGCCGCTCTAGCTCGATTTCTTCTTCGTGCGCTTTGGCGCGCGCCTTGTCCCAGACGGGCTCCAGCAGGTCCATAACGGCTTTCGGTGTCTTGGCCATGGTGTCGTCGAGCTTATAGGCTGCGAAGTTGGCGTAGCCGAGCAGATGCGCCTTGCGCTCGCGCAATTCCACCATCTCGCGCACGATCTCGCGATTGTCGGTATCGCCGCCGTTTTCGCCGCGCTTGCCCCACGCATTGAAGGCCTGTTCGCGTAGTTCGCGGTTTTCCGAGAAGGAAAGGAATGGCTCAACAATCGAGCGTGACAGCGTAACCGCCCATGCGTCGGGCTGACCACGTTCAGCGGCAGCACTCTGCATCGCGTTCTTCAGAAAATCCGGAAGCCCTGCAAGGTCGGCTTCATCGGTGATGAAGAGCGCCCAACTGGATTCATCCTTCAGCACGTTCTGGCCAAAGCGCGCACCAAGCCCGGCAAGCTTTTCATTGATGCCTGCCAGTTCCTTCTTGCCAACTTCGTCAAGCTTGGCACCAGAACGGACAAAACCTTTCCACGTCTTTTCCAGCACGCGCTTGGTTTCGACATCAAGATCAAGATGGTCGCGATTGTCATAGAGCGTATCGATGCGGGCAAACAGCGCCGGGTCCATCATGATGCGCGAGTAATGACGCGACATTTTTGGTGCGATTTCGCGTTCCAGCGTCTGGATATCGTCGTTGCTATGCGCGCCAGCACGCATCCAGAAAATCGAAGATACACGGTCAAGCGATTTGCCGGTCAGTTGCAGAGCCTTGAGGGTATTTTCAATGGTTGCATCGACAGTTGCGTTGGCAATAGCCTCGACTTCGGCAAGATCTTCCGCAAGTGCTACATCAAAAGCCGGTGCGAAATCATCATCCTTGAATGCGGCGAAATCCGGCAGCCCCAGAGGTCCATTCCATTCGGTCAGTGCGTGATTGTAGGTGGGCTTGGCGGACATGAGAAAACTCCGGATCAAATGAATTCGATATGCACCAGACTTAGGAGTTCAGTGTCGTTGGGGCAAGGGTATGTCCCAAGCTTTCGGTCTGCAGATGAGCCTTTGCTTGACCGTACCCCATACAGATAATAGGGATGAAAGACATCCTGCTCCAATGAAAACGCGAGCGCTTATAAATTCCTCGAAGATTAGGCTTTCTGGTTGCGGTTTTTCGCGCTGTCGGGCCGAGAGCGATTGTTGCAATCCATGAATGTGGCGCCTGATCCTCGCAGTGCTCAAAACGCACAACCCGTGATGAGCGAATTGAGGGTCGGCGTTATCGGCGGTCTTCTGGCTGCATTGGGTCTGATGTCGATGGCGCTTTATACGCCCGCCATGACTGAAATCGTCCATGCATTCGGCACAACCGAAGCGCTGGTCAAGCTCACCATATCGGTCTATCTCGCGGGCTTCTGCTTTTCGCAGCTTGTCTGCGGGCCGCTATCCGATGGTTTTGGACGCAGGCCCATCACCATCGCTTTTATGATGATTTATCTGGCCGCAAGCATCATGGCCTTGTTCTCGACCACCATCGATATGCTGTTGGTGGCACGGTTCCTGCAAGGCGTGGGAGCGGCTGTCGGGGTCACGATTTCACGCGCAATCGTGCGCGATATTTTCACCCATGACGCATCGGCTCGCGTGATGAATCTCATCGGCATTGTGATTGCTGTGGGGCCCGCTGTCGCGCCGACACTGGGTGGTTTTACGATGGAATTTTTCGGCTGGCAGGCGATTTTCATCGTGATGGTCTGTCTGGGCATCCTGGTTGTCCTGATGGCGATCTTTATCATCAAGGAAACGGTCATTCGCGATCTTAGCCGCATTAGACCGAAGGAATTGCTGCGCTCTTACCGCACATTGCTGACCAGCCGCCAGTTCATTTATGCGAGCCTTGGGGTGGGCGGCACGACAGGCGGGCTTTATACGGCGGCGACCATTCTGCCCTTCATTCTGATGGGGCGCGTGGGCATGACGGCTACGCAATTTGGCATGGGACTTCTTCTGCAAACGAGTTGCTACTTTGCGGGCAGCCTGCTGTTTCGGCGGTTGATGCGGGTCTATCAGCCGCGCCAGCTTACAGCAGCAGGATATGTGGCTATGGTCATTGCCAGTATTCTTATCGCAACGTTGCTGCGCATTTTCGAGCCGTCCTATTTGCTTGTCATGCTGCCGATGGCGCTCTTTGCTTTTGGCGTTGCACTGGTGATGCCTGTAATGACATCAGCGGGCATGGCACCGTTTCCCAAAATGGCGGGTGCCGCGTCAGCAATGATGGGCTTCTTTCAAATGGGCGGCGGGCTCGCGGGTGGTGCAATCGCAGCTCTTATGGGTGATCCGGTGATTGCTTTTGCAACGCTGATCCCAGCTCTTGGTTTCATCGCTGCGATTGCTTTCGTGTTGTGGTTACGTTTGCAGCAGGCAAGCTGAAACGAGCATGAAAAAGCTTTCATCATTGCTTGCCGGGGGCTTGACTTTGAGGGCTGTCGGGGGCACATCACACTCGCAGCCGCATTTATCTGGCCGCATTTCAACCGGAGCTTTATTCTCTTATGCCAAGCGACAGTCACAGTCGATTGTTTCAGCCGTCAAGGCAGTTCGTGATCTGATCGCTTGAGGTCGGCTTGCACGGTCTGTCTTTGACGGCGGATCGACAGAAAGGCAAGCCCTTATGACCGACAACAACTTCGTCTCTGAAGTGCTCAATGTTGCCGACCTCCCTGCTGCAGCAATTGCCAGCCGCATCGCCGATATTCGTACAGGCGACGCGGTCGAGATCGTCAATGAACTGGATGCCGATGATGCGGTCGCAGTTATCGCCCAGCTTTCGCACGAAGATGCCATCCGACTGCTTGATCAGCCGGAACTGGAACGTGCAACCGAAATTCTGGCCACCCTTCCACCCAACATTGCTAGCCAGTTGCTGGATGGAATGTCGGCTGACCGCGCTACTGACGTCTTTCAAGAACTCGAAGATGCCGACCGCGCAAGCTTGTTTCCTATTCTCGCGCCAGAAACCAAGGCCGCGCTGAAAAAGCTGATGGGCTATCCGCCAAACACGGCTGGTAGCTTGATGACCATCGAATTCATCACTGTGCCTTCGAATTGGAATGTCGGGCAGACGCTCGATCATATCCGTAAGGTCGAGCGCACGCGTGAGACGGTTTACGCGATCTATGTGGTTGATCCGCAAAGCCGGGTTCTGATGGGTGTCGTCAGTTTGCGTCGTCTTATCATTCGCGAGCTGGACGAGCCTATCCTGTCGCTCGCTCGCGATGATGATCCAATCACGATCTCGCCGCATGCGGATCGCGAGGATGTGGCGCGCCTGTTCCGTAAACACGATCTGCTTGCTGTTCCTGTTGTCGATGACAGCCGCCACATCATCGGCATTGTCACTGTCGATGATGTGCTGGATGCCATGACAGAAGAAGCAAGCGAAGACGCTTATCGTTTCGGCGGTATGGAAGCGCTCGACAAGCCTTATATGCGTATCGGCTTTGGCGAGATGCTGAAGAAGCGCGCCGGCTGGCTCGGCATTCTGTTCCTGGGAGAAATGCTAACCGCAAGTGCCATGCAGCATTTTGAACTGGAGCTGGAAAAAGCACTCGTTCTGACACTGTTTATTCCATTGATCATGTCTTCAGGCGGTAATTCCGGCTCGCAGGCAACTTCACTGATCATCCGCGCGCTTGCACTTCAGGAAGTCAGGCTGAAGGACTGGTGGCGGGTAGCAATCCGCGAAGTGCCGACTGGTCTGGCGCTGGGCAGTTTTCTGGGCTTGATTGGTATGGTGCGTATTGCGCTATGGCAAAAGCTCGGCATTTACGATTACGGCGAACACTGGATTCTGGTGGGCGCAACTGTCGGTATGGCGCTGGTCTGCATCGTGACATTCGGCTCTGTAACGGGGTCAATGCTGCCATTCATTCTCAAACGACTTGGCTTTGATCCAGCTAGCGCATCGGCACCCTTTGTTGCCACTTTGGTCGATGTGACGGGCCTGGTGATCTATTTCAGTGTCGCGCTGGTCATTCTTTCCGGAACGCTTTTATGAGTTTCAGGCATGTGGCGAAAAAGTGGCAACCGGTTTTTCGATAACGACACGCCAAAGAAATTCAAAAAACTGTCAGAATTGCAGTGTAAAAAAGCAAATAAATCCGGCCTTTTCGGGTTAATTGAGGGGCAGTTTCGCGCTGCCCCTTTCTAAAACGCAAAAAAACCTGTAAGAGCGCCCCATTGATTTTCCGTGCATCTATCTTGGCGCGGCTCCCAACTCATATAGAAGTGATCTCCATATGGAATTGCGTAATATCGCTATTATCGCACACGTCGATCATGGCAAAACCACACTGGTCGACGAACTGCTGAAGCAGTCCGGCTCTTTCCGTGACAATCAGCGCGTTGCCGAACGCATGATGGACTCCAACGATATCGAGCGTGAGCGCGGGATCACGATTCTTGCAAAGGCGACCTCTGTTGTTTGGAAGAACACCCGTATCAACATCGTCGACACGCCAGGCCACGCCGACTTTGGCGGTGAAGTTGAGCGTATCCTTTCGATGGTGGATGGCGCTATCGTTCTCGTTGACGCTGCTGAAGGCCCAATGCCACAGACGAAGTTCGTTGTTGGTAAGGCGCTCAAGGTTGGCTTGCGTCCGATCGTTGCGATCAACAAGATCGACCGTCCGGATGGTCGTCATGAAGAAGTCATCAACGAAGTGTTCGACCTCTTCGCAAATCTTGATGCGACTGACGAACAGCTCGACTTCCCGGTTCTTTACGGTTCAGGCCGCAATGGCTGGATGGCGCTGAACCCGGAAGGTCCGCAGGACGAAGGTCTTGCTCCTTTGTTCGATCTGGTTCTTAAGCACGTTCCGCAGCCTAAGGTCGCCGAAGGCCCGTTCAGCATGATCGGTACGATCCTCGAAGCTGATCCGTTCCTCGGACGCATCATCACCGGTCGTATTCATTCGGGCTCAATCAAGTCCAACCAGGCCGTCAAGGTTCTCGGTCAGGACGGCTCGCTTCTGGAAACCGGTCGTATTTCCAAGATCCTCGCGTTCCGTGGTATCGAGCGTCAGGCGATTGATGAAGCCCATGCAGGCGACATCGTTGCAATTGCCGGTCTTTCCAAGGGTACGGTTGCTGACACGTTCTGCGATCCATCCGTAAGCGTGCCGCTTGAAGCACAGCCAATCGATCCGCCAACAGTGACCATGTCCTTTATCGTCAATGACAGCCCTTATGCTGGCACCGAAGGCGACAAGGTAACGAGCCGCGTTATCCGCGATCGTCTGCTGAAAGAAGCCGAAGGCAATGTTGCGCTCAAGATCGAAGAATCAAGCGAGAAGGATTCCTTCTTCGTTTCCGGTCGTGGCGAATTGCAGCTTGCTGTTCTGATCGAAAACATGCGCCGTGAAGGCTTCGAACTTGGCGTTTCGCGTCCGCGCGTCGTCATGAAAGAAGGCGAAAACGGCGAAATGCTAGAGCCGGTAGAAGAAGTCGTCATCGACGTTGATGAAGAATATTCTGGTACCGTTGTTCAGAAGATGTCCGAGCGCAAGGCCGAAATGGTCGAGCTGCGTCCTTCGGGCGGCAATCGCGTTCGTATGGTCTTCTACGCACCGACCCGTGGTCTTATCGGCTATCAGTCGGAACTTCTGACCGATACACGCGGTACGGCGATCATGAACCGCCTGTTCCATGATTATCAGCCATACAAGGGTGAAATCTCGGGCCGTAACAATGGCGTTCTGATTTCCAACGATCAGGGTGAAGCCGTTGCTTACGCGCTCTTCAACCTTGAAGATCGTGGTCCGATGATCATTGACGCTGGCGTCAAGGTTTATCAGGGCATGCTGATCGGCATCCACAGCCGCGATAACGATCTTGAAGTCAACGTATTGAAGGGCAAGAAGCTTACGAACGTTCGTGCCTCGGGCAAGGACGAAGCCGTGAAGCTGACGCCGCCGATCCGTATGACGCTGGAACGCGCTCTGTCTTGGATTCAGGATGACGAACTCGTCGAAGTGACACCGAAGTCGATCCGTCTTCGTAAGCTCTATCTCGATCCAAATGAGCGCAAGCGCTTTGAAAAGAGCGGTAAGTCGAGCGTTGCTTGATCCGCTTTAATTCTGCAAAAGAACGGCGCCTTTAGGCGCCGTTTTTGTTTCTAATTTTAAGTAAATTCGAGGATGGAATGAGTGGGCAATATATTAGGTAAATATAATATAAATTAGTTTTCTAATTTTATTTGCGTATTTGTGTTTTTTGTTGTTCCTTTTGATGGGTAAGGCAAAGTATTCCCCATTTATAGGAAATGCGACCCATGTGTTTAGCCTGCAATCCTGGACTGATAGCTGTATTTAAGCATACCACTTCACGACGCGACTTCCTTAAGTACATGGGCGGTGCTGCTGTTTCAGCCTTTGCTGCAACCGCCGTGGAACCAGCTATGGCCAAGGGCAACCTGTCGAGCGCCAATGCCCCGGCTGATGTGATCTTTCGTCGTGGAACCATTCTCACGCTCAATGGTGAAACACCGAAGGCCGAGGCAATCGCTGTACGTGGAAACCGTATCCTTGCAGTCGGCACGACAGATCATGTCGATAAGTTTCGCGATAAAACCACCCGTATCGTAGAACTGGATGGCAGAACGCTGATGCCGGGTCTAATCGATCCGCATATGCATTCGGTCTTTGTCGTCATGGACGACTGGATCGATGTCAGCCCTATCACCACGCCAACATTCGAACAGGTCTGGAGCACGCTACGCAGTGGCGTCAGCAAGGCCAGTGAAGGCGAATGGGTGCGGGCCAAGCAATTCGATCCAAGCATCACCAAGGGGGCGCATGTTCCGACATTGGCGGAGTTGGATGAGCTGGCACCGAACAATCCATTTTTCATGATGGAGAGCAATGGTCACATCGCTTATGCCAATAGCAAGGCCTTTGCACTTATAGGTATCTCCGATTCGACACCGAATCCTGCTGAGGCGCGCTACGTCAGAACACCTGCTGGCCAGTTGAGCGGTCGCCTTGAAGAGCCGCCTGCATTCAATGCCTTCATTGAGAAGATGCCTCTGCCAACGGCTGCTGACGTTTCGACCAGCATCCGACGTATGCTCGATAAGGCCGCATCGGTTGGCTGCACATCACTGCATGACTGCGGCGTAGGAATGATGGCACCGGCTGAGCATCTGGCATTGCTGGATCAGGTAATGTCACAGAACCCGCCGATCCGATATCGCGGCATGCTGGTCTCAACCGCGATGGACCAGTGGGAGAAAATGAACATCAAGCCGGGACGTGGCAGCGATCTCTATCGTTATGACGGTATCAAGGCCTGGGCGGACGGTTCCAATCAGGCACGCACCGGCTATCAGCGCGAAAACTATCTCGGAACCGATGATCGTGGCGCGATGAATTACACGCCTGAACAGCTGACCGCTACGATCCGCCGGGCGCATCAGGGCGGCTGGCAGGTCGGTGTTCACGCCAATGGCGATGCCGCGATCGATGCGACGATTGCGGCCTACGAAACTGTGTTGAAGGAAACGCCACGCGACGATCATCGTCATCGTATTGAGCATTGCAGCATCTTCCATCAGGAGCAGATGCAAAAGGCAAAGGAGCTGGGGCTGCAGCCGTCATTTCTCATCGGACATGTGCGTTGGTGGGGCAAGGCGTTCCGCGATGAAATTCTAGGGCCTGATCGCGCAAAATTCTACGATCCTTGCGCAACCGCACTGGCCGAAGGCTTGCGTATCTCTTTCCACTCCGATTGGAACGTGACGCCGATTGAACCGCTGCGCTATGTCGAGGACGCTGTTGCACGTGTCATGAATGACGGTGGTGAAGTGTTCTTTCCGGATGAACGTATCCCGGTCGAGCAGGCGCTGCGCGGTGTAACCATTGATGCAGCCTATCACTGCAGAATGGATGATATCGTCGGAAGTCTCGAAGAAGGCAAATGTGCCGATTTTGCAATTCTTGAGGAAGATCCGACAACGGTTGACCCGACAAAGATCAGCAAGATTAAAGTCAGTGAAACCTGGATGGATGGTCAGAAGCGCTTTAGCGCATAATATCGACGTCGCAAATAAAATGGGCGGCTGCAATTTGCAGCCGCCCATTTTATTATCTTTCGCCGCGGCGATAAGGCTGCATCAGCGCCTGTGGTACGCGTGCACGGCGTGCCATGACGATAAGCGCCACGATTGACATGATATATGGGATCATCAGGAAGAGCTGATATGGCACGGCCTTGCCATAAACCGTTTGTAAGCGCAGCTGGAACGCATCGAAGAGCGCGAAGAGCAATGCACCCAGAAGTGCGCGCGCTGGCTTCCACGAGGCAAATACGACGAGTGCAATGCATACCCAGCCGCGACCCTGCATCATGGTTGGGAAGAACGAGTTGAATGCAGAGAGTGTGAGGAACGCGCCACCCACGGCCATCAGGGCACTACCGAACATGATCGTGAAAATACGAACCCGGATCGGATTGATGCCTTGCGCTTCGGCAGCATGTGGATTTTCGCCGGTCATGCGGATAGCAAGGCCGAGCGGCGTGCGAAACAGCACATAGCCAAGCAGGAGCGCCAGCGGAATAGCAAGCCAGGTGAGCGCGGTCTGTGTGCCAAAAACCTGTCCGATAAACGGAATATCTGCAAGCCAGGACGGATTAACCGGCTGGAATGGTGTAATCGTCGGTGGGGTCGAAGAAAGGGGCACCAGAAGACGGAACAGAAAATAGCTGAGGCTCGATGCAAAAAGCGTGATGCCCAAGCCTACCACATGCTGCGACAGACCAAGCGGGACGGTGAGCGCTGCATGAAGAAGGCCGAACAACGCGCCGGAAGCCGCAGCGGCAAGCACACCCACCCAAAGGTCCGCACCATTATAGACAGTCAGCCAGCCGATCATCGCGCCAAAGGTCATGATACCTTCGATGCCGAGATTGAGAACGCCAGCGCGTTCGCAATAAAGCGCACCGAGCGTGCCGAAAATCAGTGGCGTTGCGATGCGCAGCACTGAAACCCAAAGGCCAGCGGAAAGCAGGATATCCATCAACTCGTTCATCGGGCGATCCTGTATTGGGTGAAGAACAATGCGACCAGCATGGCGAGCAGCGAAAGGGCGACGGTGACGTCGGCAATGAAGCTAGGAATGCCGATAGCACGGCTCATCCCATCAGCACCGACGAACATGGCGGCAGCAAAGAGTGCCGAAAAGATCGCGCCGATAGGGTTGAGATTAGCAAGCATGGCGACAATGATACCTGAATAGCCAAAGCCTGGCGACAGATCGGTCGTCACATAGCCCTTCACGCCCATCACCTGAATTGCGCCTGCAAGCCCTGCAAGACCACCAGAAATGCAGGCGACTTTCACCAGTGTTTTTCCAAGTGGCACACCAGCAAACCGCGCCGCGCGTGGATTAAGACCGGCGGCCTTGGTTTCAAGGCCAAAGACAGTACGCTTCTGCACATAGGCAATGATGAGTGCGAGCGCGATGGCGATCACGATGCCGATATGTAGGCGCATGCCTGTCATGATTTTCGGCAGCACGGCTGCATCGGGAACTGGTTCTGACTGCGGCCAGCCAAAGGCAAGCGGGTCTTTCATCGGTCCTTCGATCATCATCGAGACGAACAATACGGCGATGAAGTTCAGCAGCAGCGTAGTCACGACTTCATCGACACCGAAACGCAGGCGAAACCCAAGCGGGATCAGCAGAAAGATCATGCCCGCAATCGCGCCAACGATCAGCAAAAGCGGAATGAGCAAGGGGGCTGGAAGCTGCAATTGCGTACCGAACGCGACCACTGCAAGAGCGCCCATATAAAATTGGCCTTCCGCACCGATATTCCAGAGCTTGGATCGGAAAGCGACAGCTGCAGCGAGGCCGGTCAGCATCAAAGGCGTGGCGCGCGTCAATGTTTCAGTGATCGAGAGCTTGTTGCCGAATGCTCCAATGGCGATCTGGCGAAAAGATTCGAACACTGGTGCGCCAGCACAGGCAATCAACAGGCCAGCAAGCACGAAAGCAACCAGAACCGCGATAACCGGAGCGGTTGCCACCAAAGCCACGGGCCGTGTCTCGCGTCGTTCAATACGCATCAGTTGAGCCCCTTTGCTTGATTGAGCATAATCTTATCCGAAAACCGCTTCACACTTTTCGGGATCATGCTTTGCTCCACTCACCGGCCATCATCAGGCCCAGTCTTTGCGCATTGGCTTCTTCCGCATCAATCGGTGGTGAGAGTCGGCCTTTGACGATAGCCTGTACGCGATCGGCAAGTCCGATAATTTCGTCGAGATCTTCCGAGATCAGCAGCACGGCAGCACCCTTGGCGCGGGCTTCCAGAATGCGGGCATGGATGGCTGCGACGGCGCCCTCATCGAGCCCGCGTGTCGGCTGTGCGGCAATGAGGATGCGCGGCGCAGTTTCAAGATTGCGGCCCAAAATGAGCTTCTGCATATTGCCGCCGGAAAGCAGGCGAATGCGACTGTCAGGTGTTCCGCCGCGCACATCGAAATCCTTGATAATGCGGTCGGTAAATTCACGCGCAGCCGTTCGGTTGACCAGAAGCCCACTGGAGAACTGTGGATCACGCACGCGTTCAAGCACGGCATTTTCCCAAAGTGTGAGATCGCCGATTGCGCCTTCCGCATTGCGATCTTCCGGGATGCGGCCCACACCGTCCGCCACAAACTGCCGTGGATCGAACTTTTCGACCGGTTGCCCAAACATCACGAGGGTGCCCTTGGAAGGTTGACTGAGCCCCGAAACCAGACGCCCAAGCGCTGCCTGTCCATTACCGGAAACGCCGATGATGCCAAGTGTTTCGCCAGCGCGCAGGTGAAAATCGAGGTCGGTCAGGCGCGTTGCGCCGTCTTCCAAGACGGTAACAGTTTTAGCTTCAAGCAATGTTTCGCCTGGTGTTGCAGCGGCGCGCAAAGGGCGGGAAACACGGCGACCGACCATCAGTTCGGCCAGTTCTTCCTTGGATGTTTCCGTGGCCTTGCGTTCAGCCACGAGCTTGCCACCGCGCAGCACCACGACGCGGTCAGCGGCCGACATGACTTCATGCAGCTTGTGCGAAATGAAAATCAGTGACAGGCCCTGACGCGCCATCTCTTTAAGCGTCGCAAACAGACCCTCCGCTTCCTGCGTGGTCAGAACGGCGGTCGGCTCATCGAGGATGAGAATGTCGGCGTCGTTATAAAGCGCCTTGAGAATTTCCACCCGCTGCTGTTCGCCAACCGATAGGTCGCCAAGCCGCGCATCGGGATCGACCTGCAAGCCAAAGCGCTTTGCAATTTGGGCGATCTTGGCATGAGCCGCGCCTTGCGACGATTTCAGCTTCCAGAGGCTTTCGGTGCCGGTGATGATGTTTTCAAGCACTGTGAGGTTCGGTGCAAGTGTGAAATGCTGGTGTACCATGCCAACGCCCGCATCGATTGCAGCGCGTGGCTTGCCCTGTGGGATTTCGATACCTTTGACGAAAACGCGGCCTTCATCGGGCACATAATGACCGAAGAGAATGTTCATCAGCGTGGTCTTGCCAGCGCCATTTTCGCCGAGGAAAGCGAGGATTTCGCCGCGTTCAAGCTTTAGTGAAATATCGTCATTGGCGGTTAATGCGCCAAAGCGCTTGGTTATGTTTTGCAATTCAAGAACTGTTGTGGTCATGTGTTTAACCCCGCAACGGGAAATTTGTGCTGCCAGCGATGGTCCTCTTCCATCACCTCGCCAAGGTTCAAGAGAAGATTGTCCGCTCCCATTCGTCCAATCAACTGAATTGCAAGTGGCATACCATCCGCATCCGTTCCAAAAGGCATCGAAAGCGCCGGGAAGCCGGAAATATTGGCCAGTGCCGCATAAGGCGCAAAGGCGTTCATCTTATGCCAATGCGCATCCACATCGTCGTGATCCATTGGATATGAGCCGATTGGCTGCGGCGCACGCGCCAGCATGGGTGTGATGAGCACATCGATATCGTGGAAAATCTGCCAAAGTTGATAGGCGGTCATCACGCCACCATTCATGGCGTCGTAGAGTGCGACAGCGCTCATCTTGCGACCGCGTGAAGCCACCGCACGCGTCAGCCGTTCTAGCTTGTCTTCATCAATCGAAAATGCATCAATTGCCGCTGCCAGATTGGCAGAAATGATCCTGTCGAAGGCGATGGCGCTGGCATCAATAAATGGTGCGAGCGTTTCCGCGTCGATGTTACGGATCACATGGCCTTGAGCTTCGATGAAACGTGCGGCGTCAGCAACCACTTGTCTGCGTTCAGTCGTCACCGGATATTTGGCAAGATCTCCTGAAATGATGCCGATACGCAATTTTTGAGGCATGGCTCCTGATGTGAGTGCCACATCGGGAATGAAGCTTTCGCAATTTCCGGCCACGAATGGGAACAGCGTTTTTGCATCGCGAATCGAGCGGCAAAGGGCGAACTCGCTTGCTATACCTGCAAGATAATTGCCGAAATGCGGACCCGCAGGCATGGCACCACGACTTGGCTTGAGCCCGATAAGTCCGCATGTGGCGGCCGGAACGCGAATCGAGCCAGCTGCATCTGTTGCATGGGCTATCGAAACGATGCCTGCAGCAACGGCTGCTGCTGCACCACCGGAGGAACCGGCAGGGGACAGTGCCTCATCGAAAGGATGACGTGCGACAGGCCCGTCTATTGGCTCGCTTGAAAGCGCCATGCCAAACTCGGGCACTGTGGTCGTTCCGAAGAAATTGAGCCCGGCTTTGCGCAGTCGTACTGCCAGTTCTGAATCAAGCTCCGGCGATACATTCATACAGGCACGTGAGCCGAGACGGATCGGCAAACCGGCGCAAGGTCCGCCCAAATCTTTGAACAGTGATGGCACACCAGCGAAGGAGGCTTTCTCCGGATTGATATCGACGGCGGTCGCATTGCGACGCCCAAGTTCTGCATCGAGATATGTAATGGCGCCCAGAGGGCGCCATATTTCTGCGGCTTCAATGGCAGCATTCATGGCCTCTTGCGCAGTCAAAACGCCTTTCGCGATCGCATTGGCGAGCGCCGTTGCATCCTGTTGCTTCATGTCGAGTGCCACTTCTGCTGCCCTGAATGTTTATTACTTAGGCTCAGCCGGATTTGGCTCGATCTTGAAAGTGCCAGCTTTGATCTCGGCGCGGCGCGCTTCCATCTTGGCTTCGACTTCTGCAGGAGCTGCGCCCTTGACGTAAACGATATCGTTGCCGCCTTCTTTCATGAGGCTAAACGGGGTGTAATCCTTGCCGGTTGGCGTTCCTGCCTTCACATCAGCAATGGCCGCGTTGAGGATCGGGCGGAAATACCACATCGCATTGGCGAAAACGGTGTCTGGATAACGGGGCGTGTAGTCGATCAGCGAGCCAATTGCCTTGATGCCACGTTCCTTGGCTGCGTCTGCTGTACCGATACGTTCGCCAAACAGAATGTCTGCACCCGCGTCGATCTGGGCGAGACCAGCTTCGCGTGCCTTCGGCGGGTCGAAGAATGTGCCGATGAACGAGGCATTGAACTTCGCATCCGGGCGTGTTTCTTTGACGCCATCCTGGAATGCGTTGATGAGCATGTTGACTTCCGGGATAGGCACAGCGCCAACTGAACCGAATGTGCCCGACTTGCTCATGCCGCCTGCCAGCATGCCAGCGAGGTAGGCTGCTTCAAAATTCCACGTGCCAAACACGCCGAAATTATCGCCCTGTGCCTTTCCGGACGAACCCATGATAAAGGTGGTCTGCGGATAATCGCCTGCAACCTGACGCGCCTCGCGTTCAACGGCATAGGATTCACCGACGATCAGCTTGATGCCTTGTTCGGCATATTCGCGCATCGCGCGGGGATAATCGCTGGCCGAAACGCCTTCCGAGAAAACATACTCGATGACGCCTTCGTCATGAGCCTGCTTGAGCGCTTCGTGAAGACGCGAGTTCCACGCGTTTTCGACCGGCGAAGCGTGAATGCCAGCTACTTTGAGCTTCTCGTCTGCAGCAAAAACGCGCGTCGAAATTGCGGTCGCACCGAGAGCCGCAGACATCGCAAGAATGTCGCGGCGAGTGAATTTTGATGTTCTGTTCATGAGAACCCCTCTTGAGTGTTTTCAGCGCGCCGGAAAGTGCAGCCGGTTGCTTCGTTTTGTGTGAGTAGATTGACTGAGCAACGGTTCATATCTTTGCTCAATCTGCCTCGAATTCAAGCGAATTAGCTTGCGGCCTGAAAATTAGGCATGGGTTTTCCGCCGCGACTGTTCCGGTTCTTTTATCCAGCGACATGTCGGATAGGTCGAAACTCTTGATATTGTTAGCCGATGGGCGCGTATTCCGCACCGTCAACCGAAGACGGACGGCCTTCGAGGTTGAGAGTGCTGATCCGTTGTGGGGTCTCGGCGATGATCTTGCCGCGCTTGACCACCGTCAGGCGGTTGGCCTTAAGGCGCAGCGCTTCCAGCGGGTCGCGTGCCTGAAGCACCACGAAATCTGCATTGCAGCCTTTTTCAAGGCCGTAGCCTTCGAGGCCAAGCGCCTTCGCTGAATTGACAGTGAGAGAATTGAAGACCTGCTTCTTGCCTTCAATTGATGTCATCTGCGCCACATGAACGGCCATGTGTCCGACTTCGAGCATGTCACCAGAACCCATTGAATACCAAGGGTCCATAACGCAGTCGTGGCCGAAGGCGACATTCACGCCTGCCGCGATCAGTTCCGGTACACGGGTCATGCCACGACGCTTCGGATAAGTGTCGGCGCGACCCTGCAACGTGATGTTGATCAGCGGGTTCGGAATAGCGTTCATCTGAGCTTCCGCAATCAGCGGAATGAGCTTGGAGACGTAATAATTGTCCATGGAATGCATGGAAGTGAGGTGCGAGCCGGATACGCGGCCCTGAAGACCGAAACGCATTGTCTGCGCCGCCAGCGTCTCGACATGGCGTGACATTGGATCGTCGGTCTCATCGCAGTGGATATCAACGGGCAGGCCACGTTCGGCAGCAATGCGGCAGAGTTCTTCAAGTGATGCTGCGCCATCGGCCATGGTACGTTCAAAATGCGGAATACCACCCACAACATCAAGGCCCATATCGAGTGAACGATTGACCAGATCAACCGCACCCGGCGAGCGGTAATAGCCGTCCTGCGGGAAAGCCACGAGCTGGAGGTCGATATAAGGCTTCACCTTTTCGCGCACTTCGATCATCGCGGCGGCAGTGAGCAGACGCGGATCGCTAACATCGACATGGCTGCGGATGGCGAGCAAACCTTGGCTGACCGCCAGATCGCAATAGCGCAAAGCGCGCTCGACCATGGCTTCAACGGTTAGCATGGGCTTCAATTCGCCCCAAAGCGCGATGCCTTCCAGTAGCGTGCCAGAACGATTGAGGCGTGGCAGACCGAGCGACAAGGTCGCGTCCATATGGAAATGCGGATCGACGAAAGGTGGCGTCACCAGACGGTTGGAAGCATCAATTTCCTTGGCTGCCTGATGCTCGCCTTTTGATCGTACGATATCGGCAATCTTGCCGTCCTTGACGAGAATGTCTTGCTTTTCACGTCCGTCGGGAAGATTGGCGTTTCTCACAATCAATTCGAACATCGGCGGACCTTTCATATTATCGGCAGGGGTGAGCGGCAGGCAGGAAGTGCGGCTCATTTTTCATTGCCTTATACCCAAGTTTGCATGTGTGCAATGCTAACGCGGGCATAAGGGGTCGTCATCCGCAACGTAAAATGCTAGGCCCCCGAAATACCTTTTGCAGGAAAGCCATGTTCACCATCAGCCGCATTGAAACTGTCACGCAGGAGATCAAGAAGAGCCGGTTTCTGGCCATTGCTGCACCCGTGGCGAATGAGCAGGCTGCGAAGGATTTTCTGACTGAGCATTCCGATCTTGCCGCGAACCATAATTGCTGGGCCTGGCGCATCGGGCAGAATTATCGCTTCAGCGATGATGGAGAGCCGAGTGGTACGGCGGGTAAACCCATTCTGCAAGCGATTGATGGGCAACAGCTTGATAATATTGCTGTGGTCGTAACGCGTTGGTTCGGGGGCATACTGCTGGGCAGCGGCGGTTTGATGCGGGCTTATGGCGGTACGGCTGCGATGTGCCTGCGGCAAGCCGAGAAAACTGAAGTGATCCCGGTGATCGGCTTCGCGCTGGCTTGCGATTTTTCAGATCACGCACTCCTCAAGGCTCGCCTGACCGCAGTCGAGCACGTCACGATTGCGAACGAAAATTTCACAGGAACCGGTGTGGAAATGATGGGCGCCATGCCGCTCGTTGTTCACGGGGAACTGGCCCAGCTCGTCACCGATCTCACGCGTGGCAAGACGGTCATCAAGTTTGATGATGAGAGCATTTGAGCCAAAAGAGTGAACTGCTCTACAGCGGCAGCTGCGACTTTCGCAGAGCTTCCGCCGAGTAATGCTTGCGCTTGTCCTCATACATCAGAAGATCGGCGCGCTTGGCGACTGTTTCCAGTTTTTCGCCGGGCATGCTGGTGGCAGATCCCATCGAGAGTTCGATTTTCAGCTGTGAATAATACTGATTGTTGATATCGACCAGCCGACGAATATCTTCCATGACGGCCTCTGCACCGCGTTCATCGACATAGGGCAGCACGACTGCAAACTCGTCGCCGCCAATACGGGCCGCGTGGCCTGGCAGCTTGACGGCCTCATTCAGCACTTCACCGATGCGGCGCAACAAGCCGTCGCCACTCGCATGTCCAAGTTGGTCATTGGCCGCTTTCAAGCCATTGAGATCGATGATGATGATTGAGACAAGTGCGTGTCCCTTGCGCTCAAGACGGTTCAATTCATCAACATAGAAGGCACGATTATGCAGCTTGGTCAGCACATCATGCTTGCCAAGATATTCAAGATAGGCTTCGGCTTTCTTGCGTGCCGTAATGTCAGCAAGTGCGACCTGAACAAGCGACCAGTCTTCTTCATGGCCCGGTAGGACTGAAAATTGTAGAAGCAAATGCCGTTCGGTTCCGTCGAGTGCATAATTGACAACTTCACGGCGCTGAAACAGCACGCCATTCCAGAGATCAATCAGTTGCTCACGGAAATTGGTTTCCATATCGGCTTTGAAAACATTCGGCAGGTTTTGCAGAAGTGTCTTTTTGTCCGGTGCAAGAAACAGTTCGAGCGTTTCCCGATTTATATCCAAAACACGGATTTCGCTCATGCATTGGCGGACGAATTCCGGATGCACATCGGTGAAAACACGGAAATCAACAATGCCGCGCTCGCGGATATCGTTCATCAGCTGTTTGATACGGCTGAAGTCTTCCACCCAAAGCGAGACAGGCGAATGCTCAAACAGGCCTTCTGCATGCTGCTTGTGCTTGTTTTGCTGGCGTCGCGCCTCTTCACGCGCTGTCACGTCTTCGATGGACAAGAGAACGCGATCCCAGCTTTCCTCATGGCCCGGTAAAACCACGCCTTTGAGCTGGATGTCGAGACGCTTGCCGCCTAGCGAATAATTTACCGTATCGCTCATGAACGCGTTGCCGCCGTTCCAGAGCTGAACCATTTCATCAATATGCGGATCGAGCATGTCATCGCGGAACACGCGTTCCAGGTTTTCAATCAGATGATTGATGTCTCGCGCCTCATACAGAGACAGGGTCTTGCGATTGACTTTGATGACACGGATCAGGCTCGTGCAGATGCGCAAGCGGCTAGTGTCTTCTTTCAGAAAGGACTTAAGGTCCGTAACGCCGAGTGCACGCCATTGTTCGAACTGCGCGCGCAATCCGCTATAGTCCTCAAGCCACAGGGAAATTGGTGCCAGTTCGAAGACATTGGAACCGTCATTCAAGGCAGATTCAATATTCATGGTCGGCTCTAAACCTGAGGCGTTCCTGCTGTAAGCGCAGATCAAGCTGGAAAATAATCAACGCCTTATATTACGCGATGAAAAGATAGACCAGCGATTATGTAGGATGGCGCGTTTATTAACCAAAACTCGTAGCGATTGCTTAAAGGGCAGTTTGGTAGAGACAAGCCCATCAATAACAATTATCGATTGTAGAGAAGACTAATCATTGTTCATTTGTACTTTCGTCTTTTGTGTTGCCAAGGGGGCTTGGTCGACGAGAGTTGCCGGGGCGGGTTTGAGGGTAATGACGAAAAATGGATGAGCGGCTAAAGAGCCAGGAATTGCCTTTGGCGGTGGATCTCGACGGGACGCTCGTCGCTACGGATTTGCTTTGGGAGAGCGCTTTCGTTCTTCTGAAGCAGAACCCGCTTTATCTTTTTCTGATGCCGATCTGGCTCTTGTCCGGCAAGGCCTATCTCAAGCAGCAAATTGCGCGCCGCATCGTTATTGATGCTTCATTGTTGCCGTATCGTCAGGAGTTTCTTGATTATCTTCGTCAGGAACATGCCAACGGGCGCAGACTGGTTCTGGCGACCGCAGCAGCAGAGCCACTGGCGCAAGCGGTTGCTTCGGAGCTCGGTATTTTTGAGGCTGTTTTGGCCACGACAGGCAAAAACAATCTTTCTTCGCATCGCAAAGCGCAGGCTCTTACAGAACATTATGGCCCGAAAGGTTTTGACTATGCGGGTAACGACCGCGCCGATATAGCCGTCTTCGAAGCTGCACGGGACGTGATTGTCGTTGCCCCGGATCGCGCAGCTGCGCATTTTCAGAAAGCCAATGGTAGTCGGCTTTTTGAGAAAAGGGCAGCGGGCATCAAGCCGTATTTGAAAATGCTGCGAGTTCATCAATGGCTCAAAAACCTTCTGGTTTTTGTTCCCGCAATCCTCGCTCACACCATCTTCTTTCCCGAGGTGTTTCTGGCTTCTATCCTCGCGTTTATTGCGTTTTCTGCGGCTGCCTCGGCGATCTATATTCTTAATGATATCATTGATCTGCCGCTTGATCGCCAGCATGCCAGAAAGCGTTCGCGCCCCTTCGCAAGTGGTGCAATAAGCATTCCATTCGGGCTCAAGGTGTCAGCGCTGCTTTTGTTGATCGCAGCTGCAACCTGCTTTTTCCTGCCGCCGATTTTTGCGCTGGTTATCGGTCTCTACCTGGTTGCCACGACGGCCTATTCACTGGTGCTGAAGCGGGCGTTGCTGGTTGACGTCATCTGTCTTGCAGCACTTTATACTTTGCGGCTGTTGGGCGGAACAGCAGCGACCGAAATTCCACAGTCGTTCTGGCTGACGGCGTTTGCAATGTTCTTCTTCCTGTCGCTGGCGCTGGTGAAACGTTATGTCGAATTGCAGCATTCGACAGTTACAGAAAAAGACCGTATCGCTGGTCGCGGTTATCGTCCCGAAGATAGAGACATTGTTGGCCAAAGTGGCGTCGCTTCCGGCTTTACGGCTGTGGTGGTTCTGGCGCTTTACATCAACAGTGCCGCGGTTCAGGAGCTCTATACCTATCCATGGCTGATCTGGCCGCTGGTGCCCATCGTTCTTTACATCATCATCCGCGTATGGATCTTGGCGCATCGCAAGGAAATGGATGACGATCCCGTCGTGTTTCTCGCCAATGACTGGCGCAGTCAGGTAGTGATAGCCATTGGTGCAGTCTTGCTATTCGTATCCGGGATGCGATGATGGACCAATCGTTTGACAGTTTTGGACGCATAGATCGTCACAGGCGAAACGCCATTGCGTTCGATGATGTGTTTTCCAAGCTGGAAGGCCCGGAAAGTCTGCTCGCTTTTGGCAATGGCCGTTCTTATGGCGATAGCTGCCATAATGACGCAGGATTGCTTGTATCGATGCGGACCCACGCTAGGATCATAAGCTTCGATGTCCATACCGGCATTCTTGAAGCTGAATCCGGTGTGTTGTTGAGTGAAATTATCGAGGCAGTTGCTAAACAGGGTTATTTTCTGCCCGTAACCCCAGGCACGCGTTTTGTGACACTGGGCGGCGCGATTGCCAATGATGTGCATGGCAAGAACCATCATTTACGCGGCACTTTCGGTAGCCATGTGGAGAGCCTGGAGCTCCTGCGCTCTGATGGTGTGCATTACATCTGTTCGAGCGCCGAAAATGCCGAACTCTTTGCAGCAACAATTGGTGGCATGGGCCTGACCGGGCTGATCCTCAACGCCCGTATCCGTCTGATGCCGGTTGGCTCTCTCGATGTCGAGGAACGCATTACGCCGTTCCAAAACCTGTCCGAGTATTTCGCGATTGCGGAAGATTGCGACCGCCACAATGAATATGCGGTTGCCTGGGTGGATCAATTGGCGAGTGGTCGATCTGAAGGGCGTGGCGTGCTGTTGATTGGTAATCATGCGATCAACGGTAATCGTGCGGGGCAGAGCGGTGAGGCCAAACTTGGCGTGCCATTCGACTTACCGTTTTCAATGCTGAACGGGCCGAGCCTGACTGCGTTCAATAATCTTTATTACCATGCCAAACGCCGCAAACAGGCGCCACATCTGGTCAGCTTTGCGAGTTTCTTTTATCCGCTCGACGGGGTTAGGAACTGGAATAGGCTTTATGGCCCTGCAGGGCTTTACCAGCATCAGAGCGTGATACCGTTTGACCATGCTCAACGTGTTATTCCAGCCATGCTGGCTGCAAGTCGCGCGGCAGGTCAGGCGTCTTTCTTGACGGTATTGAAACGGTTTGGCGATCTGCGTTCGCCGGGACTCCTGTCGTTCCCGAAACCGGGCTATACTCTGACGATGGATTTCCCCAATCGAGGGCAGAAGACGCTCGCACTGCTTGGGCAGCTCGACAGCATGACGATTGAAGCAGGTGGGCGCGTCAATCCCTACAAAGACCAGCGCATGAGTTCTGAAACACTTAAGGCGGGCTTTCCAGAGTGGCAGCAGCTTGAAGACATGCGCGATGCGCGGTTCTGCTCCGATTTCTGGCGGCGTACCGCATTAAAAAATTAAATCACGGGACAGACGATGAAATATATCCCATTCATTCTCTTCACAGTCATGACCAACGCGGCAGCACAGCTGCTGCTCAAATATGGCATGATGTCATTTAGTAATGCCAGCTATACCGCGGATACGCTGATTTATAGGATATTTCAGATTGTCTTTAATCCGTGGGTTTTCGCTGGTCTGACCATGTTTGTGATTTCCATGGCATCACATATGTATGTGCTCTCAAAAGTCGATCTGTCTTTTGCCTATCCTTTTTTGAGCCTTGCCTATGTTGCCGTGGCAGTTTTCGCGTGGCTTTTGTTCAAGGAAGAACTGGGCGCCTACAAAATCGCGGGCATCGCTTTCATTTGCATCGGAACAGTGCTGATCGCACAGAGCGGTAAGACGCCGAATGCCGAACACAATGCGGCCGTTCACGACCGCTCACCAGTTTAGAGCGCGTTTCGATCTGATACGATCAGATCGGCGTTCTAGCTATTTGCTTTAACGCGCATCCTATCCGAAAGCCGGTTCACACTTTTCGGGATGCGCTCTAATTTTAAAGTCGGGGCAGGATTATGAGACATATTATTTTTGGTGGCGATGGCTTTGTGGGGCGCTATCTAGCTCCAATGCTTTTCGCCGATGGACATGAAGTCATTGTCGCGGATATCGTGAAAAGCGATCTTGCGCATTATAACGATGTGACATTTGTCCATACCGATGTGACTGACCCAGAGGCGATCCGCAAACTTGGCATTCGCGCCGATGACATGGTCTATAATCTGTCTGCCAAGATGCTGTCACCCCTTCAGGTGCGTGCCAAGCGTCACGATTTCTTCTTCCCGGTCAACTATTACGGTACGGAAAACATTATCAAGGCGATGGACGAAGCGGGCGCAAAACGCCTCGTGCATTTCACGACAGATATGGTCTATGGCCACACCTATGTCTGGCCGCAGAAAGAAGATCATCCCTGCAATCCGCTTGGTGAATATGGTTTGTCGAAATTCAAGACCGAGGAGCTGGCCGCTGAGTGGCGCACGCGCGGCATGAATATTTCGCTGTTCCGTCCACGTCTCATTATCGGACCGGGACGCCTTGGCATTCTCGAAAAGCTGTTCATGCTCATCGATAATAATCTGCCGGTTCCGATGATCGGCTCGGGCAAGAACCCTTATCAGTTTATTTCGGTGTTTGACTGCGCGTCGGCGGCTTATGCTGCCTATAAGGCGGGCGTTCCAAATGAGGTTTATAATCTCGGCTCGCTCAATCCGCCGCCGGTGCGTAAACTGCTCGGTGATCTGGTCAAGCATGCAGGATCAAAATCCATTCTGGTGCCGACCCCCGCATGGGCCGTGAAGCGCACGTTGGACTTCCTCGATTGGCTCAACAAGCCATTGATGGACCCGGAGCAATATCTGATTGCCGATGAAATGTGCGTTCTCGATGTTTCAAAAGGCCAACGGGAATTGGGCTGGATACCGCAATATCGTGATGAGGACATGCTGATCGCAGCCTATAGCGAATATCGCAAGAAACTTGCCGATGCATCGAAGGCGGCGTGAGGACCAAACCATGACAAAGACAGTTACGACACATGACACGGTTGCTGTTGCCAACCACACGCCCAAGCCCAAGCTTCTGACTGTAGAAGATGCCAAGGCGCTCGATCTGCCGCGCATGACCGAGCTTTTCACCGGACATCTTAACCCGGGACAGTTGCATTTCATGAAGCTGCTCGGATTTCACAAGGTGAAAATCGAACGTGCCGAAGGCATGTATTACTTTGATCAGAACGGTCGCAAGATACTTGATTTCTTCGGTGGCTTTGGCTCGCTTGCTCTTGGGCATAATCACCCACGCATTCTCGAAGCGCGCCGCAAGTTTCAGGAAGAAATGCGGCACGAAATTGCCATCGCCTTCATGTCGCAATATGCGGCCGCATTGGCTTATGACATTGCGGCCTGTTCGCCAGGCGATCTTGATATGGTCTTCTTAGGCTCGTCCGGTTCGGAAGCCATGGAAGCTGCGATCAAGGTTGCAGAACGTGCCGCAGGCCCTAAGAAGCCGAAGATTGTCTATGCTGAAAACTCTTTCCACGGAAAGACTAAGGGCGTGCTGTCGATCACCGATGGTGGGCTTTACCGCGGTGAGTTCAAGCTGGTCGATAATACGGTTCGCGTACCGTTCGGCGATATTGATGCCATTGAAAACGCGTTCCGTTCTGATCCGGAAATTGGCGTTATTGTGCTAGAAACCGTTCAGGGCGGCGGCGGAATCATTCAGGCCGATGCTGCCTTCTGGCAGAAGTTGCGTCAGCTTTGCGATCAGCATGGCGTGATCTGGGTGGCGGACGAAGTGCAGTGCGGTTTTGGCCGTACAGGCAAGTTCTATGCCTTTGAGCATTACGGCGTCATTCCCGATGTGACTGCCCTTGCCAAGTCGCTGGGAGGCGGCAAGACAGCGATGGCCGCGATGATTGCCAAGCGCGACGTCTATATGAAAGCTTACGGAACGCCGAAAACGGCGATGATCCATGCCATGGCGACCTTCGGTGGCATCGGTGAAGCCTGCATTACCTCGATTGAAACGATCAATGTGCTTTACGATGAGCATCTGATCGATAACTCGGCAGAAACCGGCGACTATCTGCTTGATCGTTTGAAAGAGCTGCACGGACGATATCCGACGCTTATCAAGGATGTCCGGGGCAAGGGCATGATGGTGGGACTTGAGTTCCATGACTTCTCTAAGGCCATGCCAATGGTACTTCGCCCTGTGCTCGCCATGCTTGACGACAAGTTGAAAGGCTCGCTACCTGGCTTTATTGGTAGCCATCTCTTGCGGGACCATGGCGTGCTGGTGGCTTTCACCGAGTATAATCGCAACGTGATCCGCCTTGAGCCGCCACTTATTTGCGGTCGCGCGCATGTTGATGAGTTCATCGCAGCGCTTGATGAGATTCTAGGGCGCGGTATCGTCGGTATCGTCAAGGATTTCGTGAAAGCGCAAATCAAGTAAAAAGAAAGGCCGGGTGGGTTCATCCGGCCTTTCGCTTTTCTTGCTCTATTTTTGCAAAATTCCGGGACGCAACAATAAGTCCCAGCATGCATCAAGTGGCACGACTTGGCGATCTTTGAGCGCGTCAGCGTAAATTTCCTGCAGGGCCAGACGGGTTGTTGTCATCGGACATTTGGGCTTTAGAACGCCGTCGGTTGCTTCGACCGCCGCTCTGGTTTCAGGCGTCATCGCGGGAACCGTGCGGAATGGATCAGCGCCGATCTGGATTTTCCGCGTGGCATCGCGGTTTAACAGCCACGGAAATGGATCGGTGAAGTCGAGTGTCATCAGCGTTTTGATATAAACGCCGGTCTTGCTCTCGAATTCTTTGAAGGCTTTGACTGCTTCATCGGCGGAGATGATCCAGTACATCTGATAATCGAGCTCTGAATAAAGCCGCCAGCTTGGCAGTTGTCCTTGCGTCGCCAATGCTTCGTAAGGCGCGGAATAATCGGCATAATGCACGGGTAGCAATTTCGCACGATCCATGATGTCCGGTCTGGCGGCCACCTGGCGCATGTTTTTAAGCTCCGTCACAGGTGGCTGGACATAGGTGGGTGCCACCGCAATTGCGCGCAAAGTCTTGTGTGTGACCTTGCTAAAGGTCGGGATAACGCAGAAGGCTGCCAGCACCAGAAACGCAATCTTAGCCTTGCCTTCAACATTTTTGACACGGTGGTAAATCATCAACAAAACCGGCCAGATGAAGATGAATTCCTGACTGCCAGTGTTTTGGGTTTCGAGAATGATGCCGCCGAGCAAAATGACTGCGAGCCATACGGAGTTGCGGTCAAAAAAATGAACAGAGGCCGCGCCGCGTGTCATTTCAATCCAGAAAAGCGCCAGAACAAGAATTGCGGTTGGCAGAATGACGTCCAGCTTACCCGATACGACCGTCAAAAATCGCGGCAGCAGCGCTCCTTCATTCAAAGCCAGAAGCTGCTCGATATCGGCAAGATAGGCCGAGATCATGTGGCCGTTTAGTTCGAGCGCAGCCAACCCGATCAGTGTTATGGCGGCAGCAATCAGAACTGTTTTCATGGACAAGCGTCCTGCAAGCAGTGCCGTCAGTCCGAATAGACCGCCAACCAGAAAGCCGGTGATCTTTGTGAGAAACAAAGCAAGCATTGCAACGGCGCAAAAGACTGCGAGCTTGCGGCCGTCGGCAATGAACATCAGACCGCATGTCAGTACATAAAGCAGTAGAGACACTTGCCGGTTATAGATGCCGAAGCCGTCGAGACCGGGATAGGACGTATAGGTTTGCACATTGGCAGGGAATATGGCGAAGGCCAGAAAAGGAATGAGAAGCGCAAAGGCGATGACGCGGTTTCTGCTTCCGACCTCGGTGAGAACTGCCGCCATGAGTGGAGCCGCCACGGCAAGCGTAGACCACTGGACAAGCAACAAGGATTGCGCTTGTGGAAATAGCTTCATGCCCCAGGAGAACAGGTAATATCCCAGCGGGCCTACCGGAGTGAAAAAATCAACCGAAGGAATCTGCCCGGTGTTGATGCGCTGTGCCGCATCAAGATAGAGATATGTATCCCAATACATAGGGCCAATTGGGACTGTCAGCGGGATGCTCAACAGGCCAATCAACGCGACAAGTACAAGCAACATCCAGAAGACTGGACCGCCGACAAAGCGGGTTCTTCTGTTCTTTATATCAGGCGCTGACGAGACTGAAACTTTCAAATTCTGCCCCCGCTCCTTTGAAATGGCTCTGTGTTATACCCTTTATAACGCGGATATGTTTAAAAACTCCGAAACACGCCTTGCGCTCACAATTTACGGCAATATGGTGCCGCAATCTTTTTAAATCGGAGTTGAATGTTGCAGAGCGTCGATGTTTTGGTGATAGGCGCTGGCGCTGCTGGCATGATGTGTGCGATCGAGGCCGCAAAGCGCGGCCGTTCGGTGGTGGTGCTGGATCACGCGAGAAAGCCCGGTGACAAGATCCGCATTTCTGGCGGCGGACGCTGTAACTTCACCAATATCTATGCAAGCCCGAAGAACTTTCTGTCGCAAAATCCGCATTTCTGCATCTCGGCATTAAGTCGTTATACGCAGCGTGATTTCATCAAGCTCGTAGACAAGCACCGTATCGCTTATCACGAGAAGACGCTTGGCCAATTGTTTTGCGATGGATCGGCCACGCAGATCATCGATATGCTGCTTGATGAAATGCACCGTTACGGCGCACGCTTATTGCTCGAAACTTCTGTCGAAAGCGTTGAGAAAACCGAGAGAGGTTTTGTTGTCCGGCATTCCGGCGGTACGGTTTCAGCGAAGTCGCTGGTCATTGCCACTGGCGGAAAATCAATTCCGAAGATGGGGGCGACGGGTTTTGGCTATGATGTTGCCACGCGTTTCGGCCTGCGTATTGTCGAAACACGCCCCGGGTTGGTACCGCTGACTTTCGAGCCGAATTTGCTCGAGCGTTTGAAGCCGCTTGCGGGTGTTGCCGTCGATGCTGTCGTTTCATGCAAGAAGACGAAATTTGCCGAGGCGATGCTGTTCACGCATCGAGGCATCAGTGGTCCCTCTATTCTGCAGATTTCATCTTACTGGCGTGAAGGCGACGAAATTGTCATTTCGATGCTGCCCAAGACAGATCTGTTTGAAGCTCTCAAAGAGCAGCGATCTAAAAACGGCAAGCAGGCACTGCAAACGGCTCTGTCGTTCTTTATTCCCAAGAAACTCGCCCAGCTTATCGCTGCAGATTTTCCCGCGACTAATCTTGCCGATCTGTCGGACGCCGTATTGCGGCGTGCTGCATCTGCGGTCAACGGCTGGCACGTGAAGCCAGCCGGTTCGGAAGGTTATCGGACGGCTGAAGTCACATTGGGTGGAGTTGATACGCGCGATCTCGATTCCAAAACCATGGAAGCCAAAAATGTACCGGGCCTTTATTTCATCGGTGAAGTGGTTGATGTCACTGGCTGGCTTGGCGGCTATAATTTCCAGTGGGCTTGGTCGTCCGGTTGGTGTGCGGGGCAGGTAGCTTAAGGTTTAACCAGACTGTCGGCGAGCTTCGGCGGATATTCGAGTTCGATTTCATTCTCGCCGTAGATGAAACTGCCGAGGCCGGGGCCTGTGATTATTGGGCGGACACGATACTTGCCGGGCATAAGGTTCGTCGGGAAGAATAAAGGATAGGCGTCCTGCCCGTCATTATCGTGATAAATCACAAATTGTCCGTCGCGCTTCTCAATCGGATTGTCGTCGAGCATATGGCTTTCGCCGGGCGTGAGCGTCGTGTCGGAGATATCGTAGAGCTTATGAGCTAGTCGCGTGCCGTTATCTCCGTTGAAGAGAAGAAAAAGCTCAGCATTCGACAATTGGATTTCCGTATCGCTGGTGTTCTTCATCGTCAGCGTGAAGAGGTTGCGATAATAATCGGGGTTTTCCGTTGTATCTTTGTAGTCGGAAAGGCCGAGGGAAGCCGTTTGCGGTTTGGTTCCGTCAGCATCATAATGGGCGACGAGGTCATAGGCTTCTTTAAGCGATACCCAGCCGCCGGGCAGGTTGTCGCTGCCTTCGCGGGCGAATTTCATGAAGTCGCCACTGAAAGCAAGGATACGAACGCTTTCGCCTTTGACAAGATGGCCAGGCGTTCTGCTTTGCAGATCAGCTGCACTATATATTTCGAGCGTAGTTACTGGGACTTCCCAGCTGTTCTCTGCTTCATCGCTGGCAATGACTGTTTCCAGAGTGATGTTGCCCTGCCGGTCATACGAGACCATGCGGGCGGGGCGGTCGAGATAGGGCCAATGCCAGATTTCTTCCTTCGGGCTCGATTGTTCCAGCAAATTTGCACCGCCGTTGGGGTCGATCCGCACAACATCGATGCGCGCATCTTCGCCCTCAAAACTACAGCTGCTTTTGATCGCTTCCCTGCTTTCGATTAACTCAATATTCCATAGAGCGCCGCAGTTAAGCCGCTCGCTGAAATCTTCCGTAAAATTGAGCGCCGCATAAGATTTTGTTGTTGGCTTATAGAGAAAAAGACCAAACCCAATATCGGGACTCTCGCTTGTACTTGCGCCAAGCGCCACATCGGGAAATCCATCGAAATTGAAATCTGCAACTGTGAAGCTTGGTTCACCGTCGAAATTTGCGGCCCATTCGGCATCAATCATCATGAGTTCCGACCCATCGGGCTGAACAATGACGTAACCATTCTCGGTTGTAGCAATTTGCGCTGCGACACCCGCCTCCGGCGTCAGTCGCGGCAATTCCTCCGCAGCGAAAGACGCGGTTATTGACCCAACAGTGAAACAAACAAGGGCAAGTCCAAACAGAGAAGGGCGGGAAAGCTGTGTCATCTTGAACGCATTTTTATCAAAGGATTAAGCCTGTTTACATGATCCCGCCATAAAGTGGGAGTGACAGCTTTCATTATCTGCATGCTGATTCAAATGTTTAAGTGTGTCGTCCGGTCGCGCTTGATGGAAGCTGCTTGTTCCCTGGGTGCGATTCGCGTATCGCCTAGAAGAACGGATGAGGATGGAGGTCGTCCGAATGCCGCAAAGAAATTCCCCCCTAGCGCCGTTTCAGTATGGAACTTTTCGCGCCTTATGGTCTGCAACGCTATTTTCAAACCTGGGCGGTCTTGTGCAGACTGTCGGTGCGGGCTGGATGATGGCCACCATTGCGCGTTCGGATGATATGGTCGCGCTGGTTCAGGCCTCCACTACTTTGCCGGTGATGATCTTCTCGGTTGCGGCAGGCGCGCTTGCGGATAACTTCGACCGCCGCCGCATCATGCTCACCGCCCAGATTCTCCTGCTCGTCATCTCGGTTGCGCTTGCAGCTTTCGCCTATCTGGGCATGCTGACACCATGGATGTTGCTCGGCTTCACCTTTCTCATCGGTTGTGGTGGTGCTTTGCATAATCCGTCGTGGCAGGCATCGATGGGCGACATTGTTCCCAGAACAGATTTGCCTGCAGCAGTTGCTCTTAATTCCATGAGTTTCAATCTGATGCGCAGCATCGGTCCGGCAATTGGTGGCGCTATTGTTGCGGCAGCGGGTGCCGCGTTTGCTTTCATCTTCAATGCCTTCAGTTACTGCGCGCTTATTCTAGCGCTTTGGCGCTGGCAACCTCAGACGACGAAATCCACGTTGCCGCGCGAAGCATTAGGGCCTGCAATGGTCGCCGGGCTGCGCTATGTGGCTATGTCGCCAAATCTTCTAAAAGTCATGTTTCGCGGCTTTCTGTTCGGTCTGTCTGCGATTGTCATTCTTGCACTGTTGCCGCTTGTGGCACGTGACCTCGTTAAAGGCACAGCGCTGACATATGGCATCATGCTCGGTTTTTTCGGGATTGGTGCGATCGGTGGCGCTCTTTCAAGCGCCCGACTGCGCGAACTTCTCGGCAATGAGTGGTTGGTGCGGGGCGCTTTTGTCGCTTTTGCGCTCAGCTGTCTTTTGCTCTCGGTGAGCCGCAGCATCTGGATGAGCTGTATTTTCCTGCTGCCTGCAGGATTGTCATGGGTTCTCGCGCTTTCCCTGTTTAACGTGACTGTGCAGCTTTCAACCCCGCGATGGGTGGTTGGCCGTGCGTTGGCACTCTACCAGACGGCCACGTTCGGTGGCATGGCGGCGGGCAGTTGGCTGTGGGGTTCGGTTGCCGATGAATTCGGCGTTCCGGGAGCCTTGTTGGCGGCAGCCGGCGTTTTGCTCTTCGGTGCGCTCGTCGGTTTTTTGCTGCCACAGCCGGAATTTGAATCGCTTAATCTCGATCCGCTCAATCGCTTCAGCGAACCGCAGTTGCGCTTAGACCTACGGTCGCGCAGTGGCCCGATCATGATCATGGTCGATTATAAAATCGCTCAGGAAGATGTGCAGGCGTTTCTTGGGGCAATGGCGCTGCGGCGACGCATTCGCATTCGCGATGGCGCACGACAATGGGCCTTGCTGCGCGATCTGGAAAATCCGGAAACATGGACGGAAAGCTATCACGTTCCGACATGGGTGGAATATGTGCGCCACAATCAGCGACGTACGCAATCTGACGCGGAAGTGTCAGAAAGACTGCTTGCTCTGCACAAGGGGACAACGCCCCCTCTGGTCCATCGCATGATCGAGCGGCAGACTGTGTCTATCCATGATGACATGCCGCTAAAGGCACATCTCGATTTGACGTGATGCGGGCATACCAAGGCGCTAAGATATAGACGCATCATGTCTGGCAAATATTCATTCTCTACAAAGGCTTACCAACATCCAATGACTTGCACGCATCGGATGTTGGTATCAGTTTCAGGCCGTTGAAAATTCGGTCTTTGCAATCTGGTTGCGACCACTCTTTTTGCTCGTGTAAAGCTGATGGTCGGCGTGCTGCAGCCAAAGTGATCCGCCCATATCAGGATGGGTGCGTGCAGATGCGATCCCCATGCTGACGGTTACGTTCGTGCTGACTTCCGAGCCGGGATGCGGAATATTTAGCGACTGGATCTGAAACTGGATTTCATGTGCTGTGGCTAAAGCGGTTTCGGGGTCCGCACCGGGCAGAACACAGGCAAATTCTTCGCCGCCATAGCGCGCCGTCATACCCGAAACCTTATGCACAGCACGGTTCAGAGCGGCCGCAACCATGGCAATGCATCGATCGCCTTCAGGATGACCATAGGTGTCATTGAAGAGCTTGAAGAAATCGATATCGAGCATGATGACCGAAAGCCATGCGCCCGCAGGCGCAAGACGCGAGATTTCTCCTGCAAGAATGACTTCCAGCTGACGGCGGTTGCTAAGACCCGTCAAAGCATCGGTAACAGCCATCTGGGCCAGCTGGTCGCGTAGACGCTTGAGCTCGATATGATTGGACACGCGCGCGCGCAACACGACCGGATTGATCGGTTTTGTTACATAATCGATGGCACCCAGCGAAAGGCCGCGAACCTCTGCTTCCTGATCATCAAGACCTGTCGTGAAGATAACCGGCACGTCAGCCAGCAGGCGATCATTCTTCAGGCGGATGCAGACTTCATAGCCATCGACACCCGGCATCATGACATCCAACAAAATCAGATCGGGTAAAACTGAGCGCGCAACTTCCAGCGCCTGTTCACCAGATGTGGCAAAACAGATTTCATAATGGTCTTCCAGCACCGCGTTCATGATCTCGATGTTTGAAACTTCGTCATCGACGATCAGGACGGTTGCACGATCAGGCATTTAATTTACTCCGGTAGTGTTTAGATCGCCGCTTGGTTTTTATGATCTGGGGCGAATTCTAGAACGTCGATCCGATTCAATCAGATCGACGTTCTAACTCTTTATTTTAACGCTCATCTTGCCCGAAAACTGCTTCGAACTTTTGCTGGAACTGTTTCAGTTTGCTGGAGGAAGTTCTTCGGCAAAGGCTTCGTCCAGACTACGCAGGGCCTGCTCATAATCGAGCTTGTCCAGCGCAGCTTTTGCCGTGCGTAAAGCTTCCGCTTTGTTGCCTTGCTCGGCGTTTGAGCCGAGCATTTGGAGCAACGCATCGAAACTGCTGCGCGCGCGCATGCTCCGGCGCGTGAGGTAGTCGCGCAGCATCGTCACTGCGGATGCAATATCTGCGGTCTGAGCGCTCGTATTTGTCTGCTGTTGCGGCGCGGTCACCTTATCCTTCAGGCTGGCTGCAGCCTTCAAGGCGGGCTTCATGGCGGAGTTGAGCGCCGAAAGCGTGGGCTCCAGACCGACCAGCTGTTCATTGGCTATTGCCAGTTCCACCTCAGCAGAAATACGCGCAATTTCTGGTAATTCCAGAGATGCTGCAACACCTTTGAGCGTATGGGCAAGGCGTCGTGCTCCAGTCAGGTCACCCTTGGCAATCTGATCCATCAGGGATTCGATGACATTCGCAAAATCATCATGGAAACTTATGATGAGGCGACGCAGAAGAGCCCGTTTTCCGTTCACCCGCACGAGTGCTCGTGTGAGGTCGAATGGCGGAAGGCGGTCAGGAAGATCGGTCTGAGTGACCTCGATCTGGCTGTCCTGCGGTTGGGCGACGGTAAGATCCACCCGGCGTGGCTTCATCCAGCGCTCAAGTGTTCCGATAAGCACGCTTGGATCGATTGGTTTGGCCACATGATCGTTCATGCCAGCTTCGGCACATCTGCGGCGCTCTTCTTCATAAGCATGTGCGGTCAGAGCGATGATTGGCAGGGCATCAGGGCTCCAGTCGCGACGAATATGACGCGTGGCTTCCAGACCGTCCATTTCGGGCATTTGAACGTCCATCAGCACGGCTGAATAGAGCGAACCAGATCGCGCAACGCTTTCGCAGGCAATACGCCCGTTCTCGGCGGTATCAACATCAAGGCCTGCATCACAAAGGAGCTGATAAGCGATTTCGCGATTGATCGCATTGTCTTCAACGAGCAAAACATGCGCGCCACGCAGCGGCTCTGCAATCAATTCTGAATCCCGTGCAGCTTCCTTGGCATCTTTCGATAGCGGGAAAAGCATATTCAGCGTTTGCAGTATCTGCTGAGCTTCGATTGGCTTTGGCAGATAGGCTGCGATACCGGCGCGCGAAGCTTTTTCCTTGAACTCATCACTACCATAGGCAGTTATCAGAACGATTTCGGGCAGTTTGGCGAGCTTTGCATTGGCATACAGGCTACCCACTGTTTCCATGCCATCCATACCGGGCATTTTCCAGTCGAGCAGCAACAGATCATAGGGCTGGCCGCGCTGGAATGCTGTTTCCAGTGCGCCAATAACCTCGGTACCTGATGCGACCAGATCGACCTGGATCGACCAGTCCGCGAATATGCTCTGTAAAATTTCGCGAGAAGCCGGATTGTCGTCCGCTACAAGTATCCGAAGCTTCTGGATATGCGCTTGTGGCTTTTCGACAATGGAATGCGCGCGATCCACATTACTCAGAGTGGTTGTAACGGTGAAGACGCTGCCCTTGCCGGGGGTGCTGAGTACGGTGATGTCACCGCCCATCTGCTCGGCAATTTGCTTGCTGATGACCAGTCCAAGTCCGGTGCCGCCAAAGCGGCGTGTGGTGGAGCTATCGGCCTGCGAGAAAGAGCTGAACAGCTTGGATTGCTGGTCAGGTGTCATGCCAATGCCGGTATCTGCAACGGCAATCTGCAGGCTGTAATCGCCACTATCCGTCGGCTTGCCGCTTACGCGCAGAGTAACGGAACCATTCTCGCTG
Organism: Ochrobactrum sp. AN78; assembly: GCF_029909885.1. Classification (NCBI taxonomy): domain Bacteria; kingdom Pseudomonadati; phylum Pseudomonadota; class Alphaproteobacteria; order Hyphomicrobiales; family Brucellaceae; genus Ochrobactrum; species Ochrobactrum sp. AN78. The sequence goes on along the minus strand of NZ_JASAMU010000005.1, from coordinate 131,832 downwards.
AACTTGATGGCATTGCTCATCAAGTTGAGGAGCACTTGCCCAAGGCGCATTTCATCGCCGACAAGGCGTTCCGGTACGCCCTGATCAATATGCAGGCTCACTGCCACGTTCTTGGCGCGGGCATCGGCACTTGTAATCTGCAATTTGCGATCAAAGAGGGCACGCAATTCGAACGGCCGGTTTTCCAATGTGAGTTTGCCCGCATCGTTCTTGGAAAAATCCAGAATGTCATTGATCAGGCGCAGCAGCGAGCCACTGGCACCATTGATCTTGGAAAGGTAATCGCGCTGGCGCTCGGTCATGTCGGTGCGGAGCATCAGATGGCAAAAGCCCAAAATCGCATTGAGCGGCGTGCGGATTTCATGGCTCATATTGGCCAGGAACATGCCCTTGGCCTTGTAAGCCTGTTCAACTTGGGCAGAGCGTGTTTCAATCTCGGCATTTTTAATCATGATCTCATCGCGCATCTTGCTGATGCTGTTGACGCAAGCGACAAGCATATCGCAGAACCAGACAAGAACGGCTGCCTGAAAGGCTACAATCACAGCGTGAATCATCACTCGGCGAATATCGCTGCCCGTTGGGAAGACGAGGGATGGCAGCAGATAGTCGAGGGTCAGATGGTGCAATGCAACTGCGACGGCTGCAATGATGGTTGCTCTGCGGTCGCACCAGCCAATGGTGAGTGCGAGCATGGCAAAGAAATACATATGCATGTCCATCTGCCAGATGTGCCCACGAAGCAGATAGAGCAGAATTGCAGGCTCAGCCACGAGAGCTACAGCAGACAAAAAGCGGGTTGCGGGCGCGATATCGGCGCGCCACCACATCAGATTATAGCTTGCGGCAAGGAAAGCTCCTGCAAGCGCCCCGCCGAGGATGGAAGCACCGGTTCCATATGCGATGACCGCGAACAGCGGAACATGCAGCCAGAAAAGAATCACCAGAAAGCGCGCAAAGCGTCTGCGAATATCATCAAGCTCAATGATCATGGATTAGGCCCCGGTAACAGCAAGGTCAAAACAGCTGGACAGCTGTGTGGGTTCAAAGACGAGCCACGCGCCTGCATTGTAAAGTGCGTCGATTGCGTCAGGTCGTGCGGCATGTACAACCACAACGTTCATTCGCTCATTGAAGGAAAGGATCTGTACATCGGCTTTGCTAAGCAGCGTTGCCACTTGTGAGACATTCGCCCATGGCTGCATGAGGACGGCAAACTGACCGTTCTCGCCACTTGGGGAAAGCATCGCATAGATGAGTGCTGTGAGGCCAATCACGAAAAGGGCTATGGCTGGCAGCATGTCTAACATGCGCCATTTTGACTGCGCTAAATGGGAGCTCATGTGTCTGTATCCGCAATTCAACACGCCTTTGACGTTACCGCTTCATAGTATATAAAAAAGCGCGTGTCTTGCTGTATGTGCTAATTTAAGATTGTATTATTTGGTGATCGCCGAGGCGTAATTAACCACTCGTTTAAGAACGCACTCCGAAAAGTGTGCGACCGTTTTTTGGATAAGATTCGCGTCAGATCAAATGCGCTCTATTGGTCCTGTAACGCGGCAAGGGACGTCGTACATCGAATTTACGGCCTTTCAACATAATGCTTTGCGCTTTGTCTTTTCATTTTTGAGTGACGAGCGGTACGCTGAATATCAGCCCAAATTATGATTTGAGTATACCCTTTAGTTGAATGCCTCCAACTGTCGCCTTGCATTTTACGTGAATCGGACCGCTATTAATTGTCAATGACTTTTATGTTGTGCAGAATTTTGCTTTACGTACCTCAAAGCCGACGTTAAGGTTGCACAGTGAAGCTTTGGGAGGAGTTCACATGCAATTGGAAATTCAAACAATCAGAAGTCTCGACAGGCGCTTAAGCTTTAGTGCTTGCGCTGGTGCGCGCGTATGAACGCGAGCCGAAACGAGCATGGCGTGCCGCTTCTGGAGGCGGTTTCGCTGTCGAAATCGTTCGGACCTGTTCAGGTTCTGAAAAGTATAAATCTCAGCATTTATGGCGGCGAAGTTCACTCAATTATCGGTGAAAACGGTGCGGGTAAATCGACGCTGATGAAGCTGCTTGCGGGTAATGAGCGCCCAACCAGCGGTGAAATCCACATCGATGGCAAACCGATCTTGTTTTCGGGTCCAGTGGAAGCAGAAGCGCAGGGCATTGTTCTGGTGCATCAGGAAATCCTGTTGGCGCCTGATCTGACTGTCGCCCAGAATATTTATCTGGGACGCGAACTTTCCAAAGGCCTTGTTGTTGATGACAAATCCATGCGCGAAGGCGCACGCAAAGCTATTCATGATCTTGGTGCGGATATCAATCCCGATGCCATCGTGGGGAGCCTTTCCATCGCACAGCGCCAGCTTGTGCAGATCGCTCGCGTTTTGCTCGTGCCGCATCGTGTGGTGATCTTTGACGAGCCAACGGCTTCGCTTACTCCGGTCGAAACTGAGGCGCTTCTGAAAGTCATTTGTGACATTCGCGCCAAAGGCGTCGCGGTTCTTTATATTTCGCATAGACTGCCGGAAGTGAAAGAGATTTCGGATCGCGTGACAGTCTTGCGCGATGGTACGCTGGTGGCTGCGCATATGGCATCTGAGCTGCAGCCAAACGACATGGCCCGGCTGATGGTTGGGCGCGATGTTGCTAAGCTTTACCCTGATCGCGCTGCACGTCACGGACAGGAGCCAGTGCTCGAGGTCGATGATTTCAGCGTTCCTGGCCATGTTAAAACAGCAAGTTTTACGTTGAGCAAAGGCGAAATCCTGGGCTTTGCAGGGTTGGTCGGTGCGGGTCGAACGGAATTGATGGAAGGCATTGTTGGGCTGCGGTCTGGCAAGGGTCAGGTCCGTCATAATGGAAAGCCTGCAAATTTCCGCAATGCTCAAGAAAGTCTTTCCGCTGGCATCGCCTATCTGAGCGAAGATCGCAAAGGCAAGGGGCTGTTGCTTGCCAAGGACCTCGGGATCAATCTGACGCTCGCTTCGATCAGCAAATTCGTCCGGGGCTTGCAGATTGATCGGCGTAAAGAACGCACGGCACTCGACGATGCAATCAAAGAGTTCGATATCCGCACTGGCCGCAAGGATATTCTTGCCGGGCAGCTTTCTGGCGGCAATCAGCAAAAGCTTCTGTTGGCAAAGATGATGATGCTCAACCCGTCTATCGTCATCATTGACGAGCCGACCCGAGGCATCGACGTGGGCACCAAAGAACAAATCTATCAGTTCATTGCCAATTTGGCCGACGAGGGTAAATCGATCATCGTCGTATCGTCTGAAATGCCTGAACTCATTGGCGTATGCGACCGGATCGTCGTCATGCGCGAGGGCAGAGTTGCAGGCGAAGTGACAGGCGAACGCATGACCGAAAATGACATCGTTGTCTTAGCAACTGGCGTCAGCACAGAAGCAGCGGCTTAAATAAAAAAGGGGAGTAAATGACTGACGTAGTTACCGATAAAAGTAGAGTGCCGAAAACGTCCAAAGATTGGGATCTGAGGGCTGTTGCGCCTTTTATTGCGCTGCTTTTGCTGCTTGTTCTGGGGACAATTGCCAATCCAAATTTTATCAGCATCGACAACTTGTTGAATGTTGCGACGCGTAGCGCCTTCATTGCAATCATCGCGCTTGGTGCCACCTATGTAATCTCATCGGGTGGGCTGGATTTGTCGGTCGGTGCTATGGCGGCCTTTGTTGGCAGTATCATGATCATGTTCATGAACAGCGGCGTTATTGCCGATCCTGTGATGATGCTGATCGCAGCTGTGCTTCTGGCCGTTGTAGTGGGCGCGCTTTGCGGTCTGACAAATGGATTGATCACAACGCTTGGTGGCATAGAACCGTTTATCGCTACGCTGGGTACGATGGGTATCTACCGTGGTCTGACGACTTGGCTGTCGCAGGGCGGAGCAATCACCTTGCGCAATCCTGACATTCAGGCGCTTTACAGACCTGTCTATTTCGGTTCCGTTTTTGGTGTTCCGATCCCGGTTATTGCGATCTTTGTAACGGCAGCGATAGCGGCGTTCGTACTCTACCGCACCCGCTATGGTCGCCATGTGATTGCAGTGGGTTCCAGTGAAGATGTTGCGCGTTATTCCGGTATTTCCGTCAAGCGTGTTCGCACTATTGCCTATATTGTGCAGGGTCTTTGCGTGGCAGTTGCAGTGCTTCTTTATGTACCGCGACTGGGGTCCACATCGGCAACAACAGGCATGTTATGGGAACTGCAGGCGATCACGGCAGTCGTTGTCGGCGGTACGGCGTTGCGGGGCGGCGTGGGGCGTGTCTGGGGCACGATCTGCGGTGCATTCATTCTGGAAATTGTCGGCAATATCATGCTGCTTTCCAACTTCATCAGCGAATATCTGATCGGGGCCATTCAAGGGGCGATCATCATCATAGCCATGCTGGTGCAACGGTCGCTGTCGCGACGATAAAATCCAAGGCGTGATAGGTAACTTCATCGCGCCTTGGACAATGAGTTTGACGGGATTGAAGGGGCGGTCCGGTCACAGAGGGATAAAGCCCCCTGAACATTTGGGAGGAAATAATGCGAGGAAAACTTTTAGGCGTTGCTTTTGCAACATTGGCGGCCGGTGCGCTGGCCTTTACAGGCATTGCAGGCGCGCAGGACAAGAAGGTCACGATCGGCGTATCTATTCCAGCAGCCGACCATGGCTGGACTGCTGGTGTGGTCTATCATGCCGAACGTGTGGCCAAGCTTCTGATGCAAGAGCATCCGGGCCTCAACGTGATCGTCAAGACATCGCCGGATGCGGCCAGTCAGGCAAACGCATTGCAGGATCTTGCCGTTCAGGGCCTGGACGGTCTGGTCGTTCTGCCATCCGATCCCGATCCACTGGTAAATGCTATCAAGGAGATCAAGGATAAGGGCACGTTTGTGGCATTGGTCGATCGCGCACCAAGCAACAACGACAACTCCATCCGTGATCTTTATGTGGCGGGTAACAATCCCGCGCTTGGTCAGGTTGCTGGTGAATACATCAAGAAGACCACGCCAGACGCACAGGTCGTCGTCATTCGCGGCCTGCCGATCCCTATCGATCAGCAGCGTCAGGACGGCTTTGACAAGGGTATCGAGGGTTCGAATGTCAAGATTCTTGATCGCCAGTATGGCAACTGGAACCGCGACGATGCATTCCGTGTGATGCAGGACTTCCTGACGAAATATCCTAAGATCGATGTTGTCTGGTGTCAGGATGATGACATGGCCGTTGGCGTGCTTGAAGCAATCAAACAGGCTAACCGTGAAGATATCCAGTATGTTATCGGCGGTGCTGGTTCCAAGGATATGATCAAGAAGGTCATGGATGGCGACAAGCTAATGCCCGTCGATGTTCTTTATCCACCTGCGATGGTTTCAACTGCTATGCAGCTTGCTGCCGGTCACTTCTACGACCAGATTCCAGTAAGCGGCAACTATATCCTCGACGCCACATTGGTGACCAAGGATAACGCCGAGCAGTTCTACTTTCCGGATTCTCCGTTCTAATATTCATATACGCGTCCGCTTTGGCGGACGCGTAGTTTGTCGCTTGATTTAGAGCGCATCCCGAAAAGTGTGAAACGGTTTTCGGACAAGATGACTCTAAAACAGATACTTAGTGCGTTTCCCCTGATTCAAAGAAAATTGAAAACGCTCTAAGCCCTTATTCCCGATATCGGGTCGAATTTTCAGTTGGAGGACTTTTGATGAAGACGATCAAAGGGCCGGGGATATTTCTCGGGCAGTTTGCGGGCGATGAAGCGCCGTTTAATACATGGGACGGCATCACCAAATGGGCCGCAGAAAAGGGTTATGCCGGTGTTCAGGTGCCGACATGGGCGAGCCAGCTGATCGATCTGAAGAAGGCCTCGGAATCCAAAGATTATTGCGATGAATTTGCCGGTGTCGCGCGCGAAAATGGCGTTGAGGTGACAGAGCTTTCGACGCATCTGCAAGGCCAGCTTGTTGCCGTGCATCCGGCTTATGACGAAGCTTTTGACGGATTTGCAGTGCCAGAAGTGCGCGGCAATCCCAAAGCGCGTCAGGCATGGGCGGTTGAGCAGGTGAAGATGGCCATCAAGGCATCGCGCAATTTGGGCATTGGCGCACATGCGACCTTCTCGGGCGCTTTGGCATGGCCGTTCATCTATCCATGGCCGCAGCGCCCCGCCGGTCTGGTTGAAACGGCATTCGATGAACTCGCTCGCCGCTGGACGCCGATCCTTGATCATGCTGACGAGCATGGCGTCGATATTTGTTATGAAATTCATCCGGGCGAAGATCTTCATGATGGCGTGACATTTGAGATGTTCCTGGAGCGGGTTAAAAATCATCCGCGCGCAAACATGCTCTATGATCCGTCGCATTATGTGCTGCAATGCCTCGATTATCTTGACAATATTGATATCTATAAAGACCGCATCAAGATGTTCCACGTCAAGGATGCGGAGTTCAATCCAACCGGACGTCAGGGCGTCTATGGCGGTTATCAGGGCTGGGTTAATCGCGCTGGTCGCTTCCGTTCACTGGGCGATGGACAGGTTGATTTTGGTGCTGTGTTCTCGAAAATGGCCGCCAATGATTTCGATGGCTGGGCAGTGGTCGAATGGGAATGTGCACTGAAGCATCCGGAAGATGGAGCGCGTGAGGGCGCTGAGTTTGTTAAACACCATATCATTCGCGTGACCGACAAAGCATTCGATGATTTTGCCGCTGGCGGAACCGATGATGCAGCCAATCGGCGCATGCTGGGGCTCTGAGGGAAAACAGACACAATGACCATTGAAGCAAAAACCAAAGAAACCGCAAACCCGCGCATTCGGCTAGGCATGGTTGGCGGTGGTGCGGGGGCATTCATCGGTGGTGTTCATCGTATGGCTTCGCGGCTCGACAATCGCTTTGAATTGGTGGCGGGGGCGTTGTCTTCGTCACCTGAAAAAGCGCAAGCCTCGGGTCGCGAGCTTGGCCTTGCGGAGGATCGCACCTATTCGAGCTATAAGGAAATGGCAATTCGCGAAGCGCGCCTCAAGAATGGCATTGAGGCCGTGGCCATCGTAACGCCAAATCATGTGCATTACGATGCAGCGAAGGAATTTTTGCGCCGCGGTATTCATGTGATTTGCGACAAGCCACTGACTTCGACACTCGCTGACGCAAAGAAGCTCAAGAAAGTGGCCGACGAGAGCGGCGCGCTGTTTGTGCTGACCCATAATTATACTGGCTATCCGATGGTTCGTCAGGCACGCGAAATGATCGCGAATGGCGAGCTGGGTGATCTGCGTGTGGTTCAGGTTGAATATGCGCAGGATTGGCTGACGGAAGCGGTTGAGGAAACTGGTGCCAAGGGCGCCATTTGGCGTACCGATCCGGCCCAGTCTGGCATCGGTGGTGCAACAGGTGACATTGGCACCCATGCCTTCAATCTTGCGTCGTTCGTGACTGGTCTGACGCTCGACAGTCTCGCGGCGGATCTCGATAGCTTTGTTTCTGGGCGTAGACTTGATGACAATGCGCATGTGATGCTGCGTTTTGCTGGCGGTGCCAAGGGTATGCTGTGGTGCAGTCAGGTCGCACCGGGCAATGAGAATGCGCTGCGTCTTCGCGTTTATGGCACTAAGGGCGGCATCGAATGGGCGCAGGAAGACCCGAACCGGCTTTGGTTTACGCCGTTTGGAGAACAGAAGCGGTTGATTACCCGTGGTGGTTCAGGCGTTGGAGATGCCGCAACTCGTGTTACACGTGTGCCGGGCGGTCATCCGGAAGGCTATCTGGAAGCGTTCGCGACTATCTATGTGGAAGCCGCTAATGCCATTCAGGCGAAGCGCGATAACAGTAAACTTGACGGTGCGGTCATCTATCCAACCGTGGACGACGGTGTAAAAGGCGTCGCGTTCATCGATGCTTGCGTAAGATCTTCCAACAAAAATGGTGGGTGGGTTAGTCTCTAAAATAAATTCAAACTCGAAAACGCCGCCAATTTTGGCGGCGTTTTGTTTGTGCGTTAAGGCTTGCAAGTGGCCCAATTCGTTCGCCGTAGAAAAGCCATCATGATTTCATGTTTGACTGAGATGTGCCTGATATAGCTGACCCATCGCATCTGTCGGCCCTGTAAGGCGCAAATTCAAAGCGTTCGAAAGCGTGTGTCATGCAGAAATTTCGTCCCACAATTGCCAGCGGGCCGCTGTGCGTTTTAACAACTCTCTACATCCTCATTTTCACAAACAGGTCCTTCTGGCACGCGATCAGCACCTATTATGCTGATGCGCCGATGAGACTCGCGGGCATAGTAGCCACGCTTTTGCTGCTGCACGTGGCTCTGTTTATTCTGTTCTCGGCAAAATATATCATCAAGCCAATACTGATATTTTTCGTGATCATTGCTGCAGGTGGCTCCTATTTCACCGACACATTTGGCACCATCATCGACAAGAATGTCGTTGAGGCAGCGTTGACCACGACACAGGCTGAGTCCGGTGCATTGTTGACGTCGAGCTTCCTTTGGCACATGCTGCTTTATGGCGTTATTCCATCGTTGCTGATCGCATGGGTGCGCGTCAAACACCGCCGGTTGCTCGGAAAGCTGATGGTGAACACAGGCGTCATTCTCACCTGTCTGATTGCAGCTATCGCCATACTCGGCACGAACTATGCTGCCTATTCATCCATGTTCCGTGAGCATGGAGCCGATATCATGCAAAAGCTTATGCCAAGCACTCCGATCACCAGCACGGTCCAATATGTTTCGCACATCGTCAAAAATCGCGACATTCCGATGGAGCCGCTTGGGCTGGATGCCAAGCAAGCGCTGACGCAATTGCCAGCAGGCAAAAAGCTGGTGACAGTGGTGGTTGTAGGCGAAACAGCGCGTGCCCAGAATTTCAGCCTCAATGGCTATGCGCGGGAAACCAATCCGGAATTGAAGCAACGCGACGTTGTTGCTTTCACCGACACGACCAGCTGTGGAACCGAAACCTCGGTATCCGTGCCCTGCATGTTTTCACCTTTCACTCGCGAGGACTATTCCAACACCAAGTTCCGTGGGTCTGAAAATCTCATGGACGTTCTTAAACATGCAGGCGTTGAGGTCAGCTGGTACGAGAACAATACCGGCAGCAAGGGCGTTGCCGAACGGATCAAGCTGATTGATTTGCAGGGTGCTCAGGACAAACGCTATTGCGAAGGCGGTGAGTGCATCGACCAGATACTGGTCAACAGCCTGTCCAAGGAGCTGAACGAAGTTACTGGCAATGCAACCATCGTTCTGCATATGACCGGCAGTCATGGCCCGGCCTATTATCGCCGCTATCCGGCTGAATATGCGCGGTTCACACCGGATTGCCGTTCAAATGATTTCGCCAAATGTTCACAGGAAGAAATCGTCAACGCCTATGACAACTCGATCCTTTACACTGATCACATTCTCTCTGAGGTGATTGATCTTCTCAAAGCACATGAGAATAAATTTGCATCGGCGATGATCTATATGTCTGACCATGGCGAGTCGCTTGGTGAGGATGGTCTTTATCTTCACGCAGCACCTTATTTCATCGCGCCATCGCAGCAGACCCATATACCGTTCATCACCTGGTTTGGGACGGAATATGCAGCGGACACCGGTCTTAATCTCGATTGCCTGCGCAAGACGACAGCTGAACCATCATCCCACGACAATCTGTTTCACACAGTGCTTGGCATGATGGCGGTAAAGACTTCGGCCTATGATCAAAGTTTGGATCGTTTTGCGGCCTGTCGGATGCCGCGTAGTGTGGCGTTGAACTAAAATGAGAACCCCGCTCATTGAGCGGGGTTTTGTGTTTTGATAATAATTAAACGTAGCGATTGACCACGTTCTCCAGATATTCCTGACGACCAGATCTTGGCTGCGGATTGATGTCTTTAGTTTCGACTTCAGACGTAATCTGCTCAAGCGAAAGACCGGTCTCGACTTGTTTGCCGAAATCGCCAGACCAACCGGCGTAGCGCTCATCAAGTGGTTTGCTCAATGCGCCGTCATGCAACATGCGGGCGGCAGCTTTGAGGCCACGCGCACAGCAATCCATGCCGCCGATATGGCCGATCAGCAGGTCATGCGGGTCGATTGATTGGCGACGCAATTTGGCATCAAAGTTGGTGCCGCCATTTTTGAAGCCACCGTCGAGCAGCACCTGATAATAGGCAAGCGCCATTTCCGGCACGTTGTTCGGGAACTGATCTGTATCCCAACCCGACTGGTAGTCATTGCGGTTCATGTCAATGGAACCGAGAATGCCAAGGCTGCGGGCCAACGCCAGCTCATGCTCGAACGAGTGACCGGCAAGAATTGCATGGCCCTGTTCGATGTTGAGTTTCACCTCATTTTCCAGACCATAGCGCTTGAGGAAGCCGTAAACCGTTGCGACATCATAATCATACTGATGCTTGGTTGGTTCCTGCGGCTTTGGTTCGATCAGGATTGTTCCCTTGAAGCCGATCTTGTGCTTGTACTCAACCACGAGATTGAGGAAACGTCCCATATTGTCGAGTTCGCGGCTCAGGTCAGTATTGAGCAGGGTTTCATAGCCTTCACGACCACCCCAAAGCACGTAATTGTCACCACCAAGACGCTTGGTTGCGTCGAGACAGGTTTTGACAGTCGCTGCTGCAAAAGCAAAGACTTCCGGATCAGGATTTGTCGCAGCACCCGACATATAGCGGCGGTGCGAGAAGAGATTGGCTGTGCCCCATAGAAGCTTGATGCCGGTTTGGGCCTGCTTTTGCTCAAAAACATCGACGATGGCTTCAAGGTTCTTTGTGTTTTCAGCAAAGTTATTGCCTTCGGGGCGCACATCGGCGTCGTGGAAGCAATAGTAAGGCGCGCCAAGAAGCGAGAAGAATTCAAATGCCACATCGGCCTTCAGCTTTGCAGCTTCGAGGCTGTCCTTATACCACGGACGGTCGAAGGTACGGCCGCCAAAGGGATCGCCGCCTTCCCATGCAAATGTATGCCAATAGGCGACCGCAAAGCGCAGGTGATCTTCCAAACGCTTACCAAGAACGATCTCGTCCGGGTTATAGTGACGGAACGCCAGCGGATTGTCGCTGTCGGGGCCTTCGTAACGTATTTTCTGGATGTCGCCGAAAAATCCGGTGCTCATCATGCTCCTCCAATGTTGATGCTGGTGACGCTGTCGCTTCGCTTTTTAGGCGAGTGGGTGCAGCGCCGGATAAAGTGCGTGATAACGCTGATAGGCCTCGTCGTAAGAAGAGATCAGCGCTTGTTCGGGTTCGACGGTGCGGGCTGTGCGAGGCGGTGTGCAGATTGCAAATGGATCAACGCCGCTGGCGGCGATCAGCCCAAGGCGCGCAGCGCCGAATGCAGCACCGAAATCGCCTTCTTCAGGCAGCGAGATTGGCACATTCAATGCGGTCGCGATTGATTTCAGCCAATAGGCTGAGCGCGAGCCCCCCCCCACAGCAATGAGCGATTTGATCTCTGTGCCAGCCGATTGCAGCGCCACGAGATTGTCACGAATGGCAAATGCCACGCCTTCAAGCACGGCTTGAGTCATCGCGTTGCGGTTGGTTTCATGCTCAAGGCCGCTGAAGACACCGCGGATTTTCGCGTCATTATATGGCGTGCGTTCGCCAGAAAGATAAGGCAGGAATGTCACGCTGCCGGGTGCTTTGAGTTTGTCGCCAAGTCCCGTGTCGAGCGCATGCGGAGTTGCCCCAACAATGCGGGAAAACCAGTCGAGTGCGCTGGCCGCTGAAAGGATAACACCCATCTGGTGCCATGTGCCGGGAAGCGCATGGCAGAAGGCGTGTACGGCACTTTCAGGCTTTGGTTGATAAGCACCATTGGCTGCAAACAGAACTCCCGACGTTCCGAGTGAAACGAAGGCATGTCCGGGCTGGACTGTACCCATGCCACAGGCAGACGCGGCATTGTCACCAGCCCCACCTGCAACGACAGGCGCATTTGTAAGGCCCCAACGCGCGGTCAATTCAGCACGCAAAGTACCGGTTGCATCGCTGCCTTCAGCGAGCTTCGGCATATGGTCTTCAGTCAGGCTGGTCTTTGCGAGAAGCTCACTTGACCATTTGCGCGCGCCGGTATCAAGCCAACTGGTGCCTGCCGAATCCGACATGTCGGACACATATTCGCCGGTAAGCCAGAGCCGCAGATAATCCTTCGGCAAAAGAACCTTGCGCGTGCGTGCAAAAATATCCGGTTCATTGCGGGCAACCCAGACCAGCTTCGGCGCTGTGAAACCCGGAAAAACGATATTGCCGGTAATCGCGCGGAAGGCCGGATCAGCATCAAGTTCTGCCGCTTCCTTATAGCTGCGCGTGTCATTCCACAGGATGCATGGGCGAAGCACCTGATCGTGTTCATCAAGCAATGTCGCACCATGCATCTGGCCGGAAAGGCCAATACCTGCAACGGTTGCGAACTCTTTTGGATGCGCCGCGCGCAGACCGTCAATAGCTGTTTCGCATGCCTTGATCCACTGTGCCGGGTCCTGTTCGCTCCAGCCGGGGTGAGGGCGGGAAACATCAAGCTCACCATGGGCAGAGCCAACCAACTTCTGGTCGCTGTCGATCAGAAGCGCCTTTACGCCGGATGTTCCAAGATCAAGGCCGAGATACATAATCGCTCCTGTGGAGTTGTCGTTTCGCCTGCGCTTCAGTCGAGCTGGGGCAGGTTGTCTTTGAGAAAGATTTCGATGCGGATATGTTCCTGTCCCGGCACGATGGCCAGGCGATCCGCCGTTGCTTTGAGAACACGAATTGCACTGCGGATTTCATGGCCCGCATCTTGTGCAAGGACTGCGTGAACGAGCCCGTCTTTCAGAGCTTGCGATGTGACATCGTCACGTTCATGGGCGATGACAAGTGGCTGGTTGTCATGTCGGGAGGCTGCAAGCGCTCGTACAAGCCCACTGTTGCCCGCACCTAAACAATAAATTCCTGCGAGGTCTTTACGCTTTTCAAGCAATTCCAGAACGAGCTTTTCAACGCGTGCACCCTCATCGAAACCTTCCAGAACCGGCAGAATCTCGCGTCCGGAAAAATCGGTTTCCATGGCGCTTTTGAAACCTTCGAAGCGCTCGTGATGGTCGTGCACTTTCAATGAGCCAGCGATAACCGCAATGGCTCCATTGGTGCCGCTTGCAAAAAGGCCCAGTAAGCGCGCAGCGGTCCGTCCGGCAGCGCCGTTATCGATGCCTACATAATGCGCGCGGGATGAATTGCCGAGGTCTGAAACGAGAGTAATTGCATGAATACCTTGTTCTGCAAGCTGCAAGCAGGCGTCGCGCACTGGGTCGGTATCGACCGCAACAAACGCGACACCATCGGGTTTGCGTTCCGCACTCGCGTCCAGTGCCCTAACAAGAGCTGCTTCATCAAATGCCGGAACCAACACGAGATTGATCAGAATACGCTCGGAAAGTCCGCGCTCTGTTGCTGCTTCCAACTCTGCCCGAAGGCTCTGCATGAAGGTGTTTTCATTATCCGGCAAAATGAAATCGAACTGATAAAGCCTGCCGCGTGCAAGATTGGCGGCACCGACATCTCGCACATAGCCGAGCGTGTTCATCGCCTCCGTCACACGGTCGCGCGTCTTAGCTCTCACACCGGGGCGATCGTTCAGCACACGGTCTACCGTGGCGAGGCTGACGCCCGCAGTTCTGGCTATATCATGCACGGTGGGTTTCATTTTCACTCCTCGGAGCGGAACATAGGATCAAAAATGAGGTACGTAAATCAAAAAATGCTTGCTATTCATTTTTGTTCACGTATCAATTGCATCCGAGGATGAGATCTTGCACCTTCATGCGCAAGACTCACTGGAGTGATCTTGGTGCATAGCACCGCAGGGAGGATCAACCAGATATGAAATCAAGCAGCTTCGTTAGGGGCTGCTTTGTCGTGCCAGACTCCGGGGGCGGGTTCGTTCGGGGCGAGGATTTGTATCAACCGGCATAATGCCGGCGGTGATTGGAGGAACAGTGCATGAAACGTCGTAATTTTCTAACTGGCGCGCTGGTTGCAGCAGCTCTCGGCATTGGGGCAATGAGCGCAACACCAGCGTTTGCATCGCCGGAAAATCCGGTTATCGGTTTTTCCATTGATGATCTGCGCGTTGAGCGCTGGGCGCGCGACCGCGATTATTTCATCGCGGCTGCAGAAAAGCTGGGTGCCAAGGTCAACGTTCAGTCGGCTGACGGCAACGAAGAAAAGCAAGTCAAGCAGGTGGAAAACCTGATCTCGCAGGGCGTTGATGCCATCGTGATCGTACCAATGAATTCAAAGGTTTTTGACGCAGTGGTTGCCGATGCAAAGGCTTCCGGCATCAAAGTTCTTTCCTATGACCGCCTGATCCTCAATGCCGATATCGACGCTTACATTTCGTTCGATAATGAGCGCGTTGGTTTCATGCAGGCTGAGGCTGTGCTGAAGGCAAAGCCAGAGGGCAATTATTACCTGCTCGGCGGTTCGCCCACCGACAACAACGCGAAGCTGCTTCGCGCTGGTCAGGAACGGGCGCTGAAAGAAGCTGTTGATTCAGGTAAGGTCAAAATCGTTGGCTCGCAGTGGGTCAAGGAATGGAGCCCGACTGAAGCGCTTTCGATCATGGAAAACGCGCTGACTGCTGCGCAGAACAAGATCGATGCAGTCGTTGCTTCCAATGACGGCACCGCTGGTGGAGCAATTCAGGCACTTGCAGCGCAGGGCCTTGCGGGCAAGACTGCTGTTTCGGGTCAGGATAGCGATCTGGCCGCCGTTAAGCGTTTGGTTGATGGCACGCAGACCGTTACGGTTTACAAGCCACTCAAGCTGATCGCTGAAGAAGCTGCAAAGCTTACCGTGCAAATGGTCAAGGGCGAAAAGCCTGAGTTCAACGGCAAGATCGACAATGGTTCCAAGGAAGTTGATACGCTTCTGCTCACGCCTACGGCCGTGACCAAGGACAATATCGATATCTATGTAACTGATGGCTTCTACACCAAGGAGCAGATCGAAGGAAAATAAAGCCCTTCGGTGATGCAGACTTGAGAATAAATTGCGGGGCCAGACACTGGAAACTTATGCTTCCAGTGTCTGGCCTCACATAAGGCAAGCCAGGCATGCTTCTGACAGCGTTGTCGGCTAAAATTCTCCAGATGAGCGGCTTTCAGGAGTCGCTTCAGGGCTTAGCCCGAAGCTAATTTCCTATGTAAATACTGCAAGGTCATTGTTGATGTCCGAATATCTTTTGGAAATGCGAAACATCGGTAAAGAGTTCAACGGCGTGAAGGCGCTGGATGGCATTTACCTGAAAGTGCGCGCGGGAGAATGTGTCGGGCTCTGCGGTGAAAATGGTGCGGGCAAGTCGACGCTGATGAAGGTGCTTTCTGGCGTATATCCCTATAGCACCTGGACCGGTGAGATATTCTGGGAAGGCGAGGCGCTGAAGGCTGCTGGAATTCGCGACACGGAAGCCGCCGGCATCGTCATTATTCATCAGGAACTGATGATGGTTCCGCATCTGTCAGTGGCTGAGAACATCTTTCTGGGTTCAGAGCCAACCAATGGTGGCTTCATCGATTACGATCAGATGAATGCGCGGGCGACCGAGTTGCTCGCACGCCTTAAGATTCATGACATCAATGTTGCGCTCCCCGTTTATCATTATTCCGGCGGTAAGCAGCAACTGATCGAGATCGCAAAAGCGATCAACAAGAACGCCAAGCTTCTGATCCTTGACGAGCCAACCTCGGCGCTGACTGCATCCGAAACGCGGGTCCTGCTTGATCTGATTAAAGACTTTAAAGCGCAAGGCATGGCTTGCGTATATATCTCGCACAAGCTCGATGAAGTGGCGGAGATTTCCGACACAGTGACAGTCATTCGTGACGGCGCGCATATCGCAACGAGGCCAATGTCTGAATTGACCACACCTGACATCATCACAATGATGGTGGGACGCGAAATGAAGAACCTCTTCCCGCGCGAGCCGCATGATATTGGCGAGGTGATGTTTGAAGCCCGTAACGTGAGTTGCTGGGATGTTACCAATCCCGACCGCAAGGTGGTCGATAATGTTTCCTTCGCGCTCAGACGCGGCGAGATTTTGGGCATTGCGGGTCTTGTAGGTGCGGGGCGCACCGAACTCGTATCGAGCCTGTTTGGTGTGTGGCCTGGTGCCTATGAAGGCCAGGTCTTTCTTGACGGCAAAGAAATCAAAATCCGCACGCCGCGTGATGCCGTGCGACAGGGCATCTGTATGGTGCCGGAAGATCGCAAGCGTGACGGCATCCTTCCAATCATGCCGGTCGGTCATAATATGACGATCTCTGTGCTGGATCGCTTTTCGCTGCGCGGTCTGATCGATAAGGAATCGGAGCTCGCAACGATTCAGCGTGAAATTTTGCGGCTTAAAGTGAAAACCGCAGATCCAATGTTGGCTATTGCCTCGCTTTCAGGCGGCAATCAACAGAAAGCTGTGCTTTCTAAAATGATGTTGCCAGACCCCAAGGTTCTCATTCTCGATGAACCGACACGTGGTGTCGATGTCGGCGCAAAATATGAAATCTACAAACTGATTTTCGCGCTTGCCAAACAGGGCGTCGCGATTTTGATGGTTTCGTCGGAAATGCCTGAAGTGCTTGGCATCAGCGATCGTGTTCTGGTGATTGGCGAGGGCAAATTGCGTGGCGATTTCCCGAATGAAAATCTCACCCAGGAGAAGGTTCTTGCCGCTGCAATCGGCAAGCCGGCAACCAATGCGGCCTAGTTTCCTGGAATCTGGAGCGGCTCTAATTATTTGTTTTTACGCATTCTCCAACGCAAAAGCCGCTTGGCACTTTTGCTGGAAATGCTCAATCCGCAGCTAATCTGAACTGGTGCATGACATGACGTTGACAGGCAAAAGCCTCAGAAAATTCCTTTCAGAATACAAGATTGTGGCGCTGCTGATTGTGGTTGCCCTTATCTGGGCATTCTTTGCCGTGATGACCTATGATCCGGAAATGGGGCGGTCGCAGTTTCTGACGGCGCGCAACTTCTCCAATCTTCTGCGTCAGATGGCAATTACCGGTATGTTGGCGTCAGCCATGGTGTTTGTCATCGTCGCAGGTGAAATCGACCTGTCTGTCGGGGCACTGCTCGGGCTTCTTGGCGGCGTCGCCGCGGTGCTCGACGTGGTCTATGGCTGGCCGTTATGGGCTACAGTCAGCACGGTTCTGGTTCTCGGTGTAATATTGGGCGGCTTTAACGGCTGGCTCACAGCCTATCTCGGTATACCGTCTTTCATTGTCACGCTTGGTGGACAATTGGTGTTTCGCGGCATTGTGCTGGGCATCATGGGCGGCGTCACGATTGCGCCGATTTCGGCGGATTTCAAATATATCGGGCAGGGATATCTTCCCGGCTGGCTCGGCAATGTCTGCGCCATGGTGCTCTTTACAGTGCTCATTCTGATCACATTGCGAACCCGCGCCAGCAAACGCAAGCACAGTCTGCAAACGCTGTCACCAGCGATGGAAACGGCTCGCCTTCTTGGCACAGGCATCCTGATCCTGGGCTTTATCCTGATCCTCAACAGCTATCAGGGCGTCCCGGTGCCGGTTCTGGTGCTGCTGGTCATTCTGGGTGTTTTCACAGTCATTTCGCGCCAGACGGTTTTCGGGCGGCATATTTATGCGGTCGGATCCAACCTTGAAGCCACACGCTTTTCGGGCGTGAATGTGAACTTCGTCAAAATGGCGGTGTTTGCTTTGATGGGCTTGATGGCTGCAGTCGCCGGGTTGACGACAACGGCACGCCTTGCGGCAGGAACACCATCGGCAGGTTTCGGCGGCGAATTGGATGCCATCGCATCCTGCTTTATCGGCGGAACATCCATGCGCGGTGGTGTGGGGTCGGTCATTGGTGCGCTGGTGGGTGCGCTGATCATGTCGAGCCTCGACAACGGCATGTCGATGTTGGGCGTCGATACCTTCTGGCAGCAGATCATCAAGGGTAGCATTCTGGTGTTGGCGGTTTATCTCGATATCGTTTCGTCAGGTACGCGTCGCGCTTGATAAGAGCGGGGCGCTGGATGTCGGGCGGGGGAGTGTCGCGCAGAGCCATAACGGTTCTGCGCGACGCTATATTTAGCTTTTTTCGTCGCCGCTTAGACGACCAATGCTAAGCAGCTGATAAATGATCAGAGCTGCAAAGGTGGACGTACCAATTCCGCCCAGCGCAAAATCTCCGATATTGACGGTGAAATCACCGGCACCAAAAATCAGCGCTACGCCCACGGTGAAGAGATTACGCGGATCGGCGAAATTGACCTTGTTCACCACCCAGATGCGCGCCATCGCGGAGGCAATAAGCCCGAAAACAGAGACTGCAAGACCTGCGAGAACTGGAGCCGGGATCGTCTGCAGGATTGCACCAAACTTTGGTGACATGCCCAACGCAATGGCAACGAAAGCTGCGATTACGAAGATCAGCGTCGAATAGACTTTGGTCATGGCCATGACGCCGATGTTTTCGGCATAGGTGGTTACACCTGTGCCGCCGCCAGAACCGGAAATCATGGTTGCAAGGCCATCGCCCAGAAAGCCTCGACCGATATAACGATCCATGTTCTGACCGGTGATCGAACCAAGCGCTTTGATATGCCCGAGGTTTTCAGCAACAAGAACAATCGCAACCGGCGCGATCAGTGTGATAGCGAGCCAGGTGAAAACAGGTTTTGCAAAAGCGGGCAGACCGAACCATGGGGCTGCACTCACAGCCCCAAAATTGATACCAGGGACCATGCCCAAGCCATTGCCGAAAATCAGCACAAGGCAATAGCCAAACAAAAGTGCCAGCAGCACAGCGACACGCTTGGTGGCGAGCGGACCATAGGCCGAAATCATCGCCATGCAGAGGACCGTCAGCATTGCGATGCTCATATGCGCGCCTGTGCCCTTGAGCTGACCAACTGCCACAGGGGCGAGGTTTAGGCCAATAGCAACACCGATCGCACCCGTGACGGCAGGGGGCATGAGTTTTTCAACCCAGCCTGTGCCGATCGTCATAACCACCAGTCCAATAACGGCATAAAGCGCGCCACAGGCAATAATGCCCCCAAGTGCCAAGCCAATATTGGGATTGGGACCGCTGCCAGAATAGCCGGTCACAGCAATAACGACCGCAATGAAGGCAAAGGAAGAGCCGAGATAGCTCGGAACCCGGCCACCGGTCATCAGGAAGAACAACAATGTTCCGATACCTGAGAAGAACACCGCAACATTCGGATCAAACCCCATAAGAAGGGGTGCGACGATCGTCGAGCCGGACATTGCTAACAGATGCTGGATGCCCATCGGCACAGCCGCAGCCGTTGGAAGCCGTTCATCAGGCAAAACTACGCTGTTATTTGTAAGACGCCATTTCGGGAAGTAAGACATAGACCCCTCATACTCATATTTATCAAAGTGCATTTATCCGCATTCTATGCGGATCGCCAGTGTCTATGAGCATGCGAGAATACGACCGTTGTGATCGCACGATATTTTCTTTTGGAAACGGATTTGGGAGGCGATTTTAAGACCGTCTCCCAAATTGGTCTGTTTAAACACCAACCATCTGTCTGATCTCCCGGTTCCCTCCAATTCTGAAGCCGAAATTATCAGACATCTGACTCCGAATGACGAAGTAGATGTAATGGAAAGCATCAGCTCTTCCGCCAATCAAGCAGATGTCCTGACGGCTCCACTCCCATTCCAAGGTGTCGAGTGTTTTTTCAAATTCTGAGGATGCCGTTGCAGACCAGAAACTCGCTATACCATTGGATGTGAGGGCATTTTCAACCACAGTCAGACCATGGTCCGCGTAAATTGCGTCATTGGTGCTTCGGACCAGAAAATCCGGACCATTATCCGTATCCATCAAGATCAGATCATATGTGGCTGGGTTCTGATTTAACGTATCCATTACATCGCCGATGAGAATTTTCACGCGGCGGTCATGAAGTGGGAAACCCGCCAAGTGGCCAATACGAGAGTGATTCCACTCAACAATTTCAGGCACGAGTTCACAGACGGTGACTTCGGTATCAATTGGAAGGTAATCTAGAGCGGCCCGGAGCGTGAAACCCATGCCGAGCCCGCCAATCAATACCCTCTTCGGCGAACGGCCGAGCAGTCTTAATGAGCGTTCTGCCAGAACGGTCTCGGATTGGAAGTTGATGTTAGACATCAGTTCTAGACCATTATATCGGATCTCGAAAATGTTGTCTCTTTGACGCAAGAGGATTTCGTCGCCAGCATCATTGCTGGCACGCGCCAATTCAGTCCAGATAGCCATAAATAAATCCCAAACGTTGGAGCTACCGGTTGCCCGGCAGGACTTTTCGCATTCAGTGTGACTGGAATTTGGGGGTCGCTACGGGGTTAAACGCGCAGCAACCCGATGGCATCGTCCGATTTGGCATCCATCATCAGGGGGAAGGCCGACTGGTTATTCGAGATAACGAGTGAAAGCAGCGTATTTCGAGAGTTACCCGTCATGTCCCCAGACTGAATTGCTCACCACGATGGTATGGTTCCGGCCCAAGTCTAGGAAATAGCCGGACCTTTTGCAAGTTTGTCGAACTGCAACCTCTCACTGCTATATATTGAGACCATTGAGGTCCTCACGTCAGGGTCACATGACTGGTCACTTTTATACTTTGATCTGGATATGCGAATATAATACATGATCGCTTTTTGTTGGAACAAAGAGGACTGTTTTTCCCCGAAGAAGAAGCGGAATAAATTGCAGGAATGTCCTGTGGTCTCCTTAAACGTATGAGAATTTTGTTCTGCAGACTTAATATTTAGCTGGAGCTATATCTGCAAACTTACTGAGCGGATCAATGATGCGTTTAAGCAGAAGACTGTGCACACGATGGGTGCAATCTTTAATTCGATCTGGGGATAGCCTCCGCACTTCTGCGCGCTATCTACCTCCTTGCACTGGATTGGTTTCAAGGAGGATATGACAATGCAGCACAGAATCCACGAGAACATGGAAGTTATTGGAGCGGATGGCGTCCATGTCGGAACGGTAGATCGTCTTGATGGAAATCGCATCAAGTTGAAGAAAACTGATAACTCGGAAGCCCACCGAAATCACCATCATTACATCGAACTTGGCTTCGTTGCTGATATAGAGAGCGATGATAAGGTCAGGTTATCGGCCAATGCCGATATAGCTGTGACTCTCGAAGAAGAAGAGTCTGGGAAGCCGGTCGATCTTTGACGGTCTGATCTTCCCGGAAAATGAGGCAACATTTCCGTTGTTGGAATTGCTCGGCATTTATCGTTGCTGATAAATTGCTGTGTTGTTGCATGCGTCGTAACAGGGGTGAAAACTTCAGCGGACCCTTTGTGGTCTCGAACAGTAACATAGAGATCGCATTTCGTGACTTGCTCTCCTTCATCAGAAGGCAGATTGTGATTCACAAACATTCAGCAAAGAAGGCAGGAAACCTATGGCCATTTTCAAAGCATTTACGTCTATGGGCGTGATCGCCTTGCTGTCATTTGCTCTGTCTGGATGCGTGAGCGAATCCTATTCCTACGATGGCTATCGTGACTACGGCCCAGCATACGGCGGTTTCTATTCTGGGCCTGAAGTTATTTACCGCAGCGGACCGAGGTATAATTCAAGGTATTATAGAGATAATCGTTACTATCGCGATAGATCATACCGCGATAGAGCATATCGAGAAAGAAATCGCCCAAGACCGGAGGGGCGCGCTGATTATAACAGACCGATTAATCGCTCCGATAAACGGCTTATCGTTGTGCCGACCAATAACCAGCCAAACGGCTCTGCCGAGAACCAAGGAAGAATGCGTCTCTTCAAAAGAGAGTCTCACAACTAAAGTCCGTTTGAACATCGTTCTTGTAATTGATTGTACTTGCGGATAAATTAAGTGGAAGCCACAACTAACGGGCCAAGGTTCCCATTAGTTCGCTGAAATAAAACGGCGGCTTCTGTGCTCGTCTCAATCAATAGATCGGCGTTGAAACGCAACCCGTTTGAGACGAGAGGTGTCTGGTGGCAAATTTGCGCATGCAAGTAGTCAGATAATTCTCGCGCCTATGTATAATTCGCCTTGCGTCGATATTTTCTTGGCATAATGACGAACTATATCAAGTGAAATAGATTGAGCTGCCAAAAGCTAAAGCTTTCTATATGTGAAAACTGATAACTTTCTACTCCAATTCTGCGATAGATTCCGCACCTGGCGCGTGTTCAAGCATCAGTGGTAGTCCCGACATTTGCTCGGCACTTGTAATTGAGGGGTGTACATGCAGTAATCAGACCATTAGAATTTGATCGTTGTTTCGCGCAACTTGATTGTAGGTGTGAGCAGAATTGAACGTTGCGGTACATCGGTTCCCAGAAGTGCGACGACTGCGTTCTCGGCTATTGCCTTAACAGGTTGCACGATCGTTGATAGGCGCGGTGTGGTAAGGCGAGCCAACGGAATGTCGTCAAAGCCAATGATGGAAACATCACGGGGAATGGAGATGCCGTAATCCGACGCCCCGCGCATAATACCAATTGCCTGCTGATCGCTCGAGGCCGCGATTGCTGTCGGCAGCTCCTCGCGCTTTCGCATAAAGAGTTGTGCGGCCAGCGCCTCGCCGGAATTATAGTCGAAACCAGCTTCCAGTAGTTCAGGCATAGGCATCTCTGCCTCGCCAGACTGAATGGCGCGCTGGCAGTAATCCAGAAACCCCTTCCGTCGCTCAGCAGAAATTGTGAGGTTGGATGGACCCGAAATATAGGCAATCTTTCGGTGTCCTAGTCCAAGCAGGTGGCGCGCTGCCAATTCTCCACCTGCGTAATGATCGACGGCAACGAACGGGTGATTGCCATAGGGACGGTCAAGGGCAATTGTTCGAATTGAACCAGTCAAAGAGCTGAGAGAGTGTGCATTGACGGGAATAATAAGAAAGCCTGCAGGCAGGTGAGCTCGGAGCCCGAGTATCTGTTGTTCTTCACGTGCCGGGTCGCCATGGGTATCCGCCAAAACCACAAGATGCCCGTAGCTATAGGCGGCAGCCTCAATACGCTGGGCAAGCTCGGAGAAATATGGATTGGTTATATCCGGCAAGACAAGAGCAATCATGTTGGTGCGGTGCCGCCGCAAACCGCGTGCTAGGTTGTTGGGTCGGTATCCAAGTGCTGCGACGGCTTCGCCGACAGCTTCGCGCATTTTGGATGTGACGGAAGGATTGTTGCTCAATACGCGCGAAACTGTGCCGACCGATACGCCTGCCTGTTTCGCAACATCCTTTATCGTCGCCATTAATGCCTGCCCCACAAATTGCATTTGCCTCCCGGCAAATCCCGAGAGGCAAGAGAATAAGGCATTTCCAGCAAAAGTACGAAGCGGTTTTTTGTTGGATAATGCGTAAAAACAAATAGATAAGCCGATACCAGCGATACAACCTTAACCGGAGCCGCCTTTATCTTTATTTTTCGAACTTGATTGGCACCGGACGCTGCATCAAATCCACATAGAGATCAAAGAAGCGCTTTTTGTCGAACTCTTTTACTACTTTCATCTTTTGCAATAGTGGCGTTGGCTGCTTCTGCCAATAGCCAAGAGTGCGGCCATAGCCTGGGCCAAAAGCGATATCGACGTCCATATAGAGATCGTCCACTTTTGTTGCGTAACTTGGGTCGATGGCATAGGCTAGGGCGAGGGTATCAAAGACGCTTGCGCTGGCTTTTGGATCTTTTGCAAAGGTCTCGGCCATCCAGCTATCTGCAAAGAGTTTTTGAACTGGGCCGTCACCGGCGATCACCCGGTCAAACGTCTCTTTATCAAGTTGTGTAATATCGGTCACATCCAATGGAATCATAGCTTGTTCAACTGGCGCGCGCATGACGATACGTGCGGCTTCCGGATCGACCCAGACATTCATTTCTGCTGCAGGTGTCGTGTTGCCTTTGACATCGACAGCACCCGCCATGTAGACGATACGCTTGATAAGCGGCACGATTTCTGGGTTCTTGCGGATGGCGAGAGCGACATTCGTGACAGGTCCAATAACCAGAAGCGTTACTTCATTCGGGTTGGCCTTAACCGTATTGACTATAAAATCGACAGCGTCTTCTTTCTCGAGCTTTGCCTTCTTTGCAAAGCCATCGGGCGGAGCAATCAAGTCTTTTTCGGTTGGTTCAGGACGATGAAAAGCAGTCTTGTAGCTTTCGCCAAAACCGAACAGCGCTCGCTCGCTTTCAAAGCTGCGGGGATCATGCACCAACGGTAAGTTGGCTCCCGCATAGACGCCAACTTTGTCCTCAATGCCCAACCGCTCCACGGCGCGAAGCGCATCGGCTACTTCCTGCTTCAGCCAGTTATTGCCAGTGACAACAGTGACGCCAAGGAGATCAATTGCGCCTTGTTTGTAGAGCTGTGCGGCCATGATCAAGACCTGACCATCATCACCAATTGTGCTGAAATCGGTATCAATGATCATTTTCTCAGTGTCGGCCTGCGCCGGTAGCGCGAGTAAAGTGCTCGCAGCGATACAAACAGCGGCTAAAACTCGTTTCATCGAAAACTCCTCCTCTTCTCCCAAAGACTGAACCGCAATTTTCAGAAAAATGTTACATTATCGAAATGAAACGGTTCATCTTGGAAACGTAACAACTGACAATCCTCTTGTCCAGCCATTCAAATGGTTCATCATGGCAGGAAAAACGGGTCGTTGCGTCAGTTATGTCGCCAAAATACGGAGGCTATTTGATGAAATCACGATTGATATCAATGAACCGTTTCATATTGACTCGAAAATTCTATTCTGTTTTTGATTGAGTGTATGGTGGTCATGTTACAAGAATGGCGACCGTTGGGTAGGAGACATGTTTCTCGGGCAGGCTGCTCGAGAGACAATTATTGGGCCAATCGTCAACACCGCCGCGGATCTTGCTTAAGACGAAAGCGGCGGACGGGGAGGAAAGAATGCGCTTTAAAGCTTTTGTTGCCGCAGCGACTGTGGCGAGTGGATTGATCGTAGCTCCGGTAGCGAGTTTCGCTGCCGACAAACCTGTCGTCGGTCTTGTGATGAAATCACTCGCCAACGAATTCTTCAAGAATATGCTCGAAGGTGCCCAAGCCCACAACAAGGAAAAGGGCACTTATGAGCTTAAGGCCGTGGGTATGCAGTCCGAAACGGACATCGAAACCCAAATCAACGCAGTCGAGAATTTCATCACTCAGGGTGTGAATGCGATCGTTATTGCTCCGGCAGATTCGCGTGCATTGGTTCCCCCGCTTAAACGTGCAGTCGATGCGGGTATTGTGGTTGTGAACATCGACGTGGAACTTGATGCACAGGCCAAGAAAGACGCGGGCCTTGAGTTGGCGTTTGTCGGCCCAGACAACCGTGCTGGTGCTAAAATGTCTGGTGACGAACTGGCCAAGGCGATCGGCAAAGGTGGCAAGGTCGTGATGCTTGAGGGAAATCCCGGTGCGGATAATGCCGTGCAGCGCAAACTTGGTTTTGACGATGCCGCAAAAGAGGGCGGTCTGGACGTGCTCGACTCTCGTACGGCTCACTGGGAAACTGAGGAAGCCAATTCGGTATTTACGAATATGCTAACCGCACATCCCGATATCCAGGGCGTAATGGCAGCAAATGACTCGATGGCACTTGGTGTTGTTAAGGCACTCGATGCAGCCAAGCGGAACGATATCAAGGTCGTAGGCTTTGATAATTTGCCAGCAATCCAGCCCGAAATCAAAGCCGGAAAGGTTCTGGCGACCGTTGACCAGTTTGGATCACAGATGGCTGCCATGGGTATCGATAAGGCGCTTGAAGTGGTTGCCGGTGGCGCACCACTTACAGGTTGGGTGAAAACCGATCTGGAGCTGATCACGGCTGATAAGCTGAAGTAATCTCAGTCGATGGTGGTTCCATACGAGTGGAACCACCATCATTCAACCGGAGAAAAGCCATGGGTGAGACCAGCGCTGGCGCGCAATCTGCCCCGATCCTTTCACTCAAAGGAATTCGGAAACGCTTTGGTGGCGTTGTAGCCCTTGATGGTGTTGATCTAGAACTAACACCCGGTGAAATTCACGGGCTCGTGGGTGAAAATGGTGCAGGCAAATCAACGCTTATCAAGATCATGAGCGGGATTATCAAGCGCGATGACGGTACCATGACGTTGGATGGCCAAGCCTATGAGCCAGCTTCGCCACGCGAGGCAAAACACGCAGGCGTTCAGGTCGTTCATCAGGAATTCAGTCAGCTTCCATATATGTCTGTCGCAGAGAATATCTGCTTCGAAAATCTGCCAAGAAATGCTTTTGGAATCCTTGATCGCTCGACCTTAAAGCAAAAGGCACGTGCTGCCCTCGATACTATCGGCCTTGGTGAAGTGGATGTAGCTATACCGGTTGAGCGTCTGGGTATTGCACATCGTCAGCTCGTTGAAATTGCTCGGGCATTGATGAGCGACAGCCGTATCTTGATCCTTGATGAACCAACAGCGACTCTGACTGCACATGAAGCACGCCGACTTTTTGAACTCCTCGACCTTCTGAAAGCCCGCGGTGTGGCTATCGTCTTCGTTTCGCATCATTTGGATGAAATATTTGATCATTGTCAGCAAGTAACCGTCATGCGCAATGGCAAGACCGTGTTTACGAAGCCGATTAGTGAAACCAACAGCGACGATCTCATCCAAGGTATGGTTGGGCGCAATCTGGTCGACCCAATGCACGCGAAAGTTCCCTCCGCGGCGACTACAGACATACTGCTACGCGTGGAGAGCCTAAGACATTCAAGGTCTCCCAATCCAAATGGCGTGAGCTTCACCCTGCACAAGGGAGAAATTCTCGGTATCGGTGGACTGATTGGTGCCGGTCGTACTGAATTGCTGCGCGCGATCTTCGGGATTGATAAAGCTCTTTCAGGCGATGTGTTCATCGAAGGTGCAAAGACCCAGCTCCGCTCTCCAGCCGAAGCAATTGAAGCGGGAATAGCCTTCGTAACCGAGGACCGCAAAGACGAGGGACTGATTCTCGAGATGCCGATTGCTGCAAATATCACCCTTGCAGACATGAAAGCTGTTTCGCGGTTTGGCCTTCTGGATCGCCAGTCGGAGTTGCAACTGGCAAAAGAAAAAGCTTCTGATCTGAAACTGAAGTTCGGATCTCTTGGTGATCGGGTCGCCACATTGTCGGGCGGTAATCAGCAGAAAGTCGTTTTGGCCAAATGGCTCGCGCGCTCGCCTTCGATCCTCTTGCTTGATGAACCCACGCGGGGCGTCGACGTAGGCGCCAAAGCAGAAATATATGCGCTGCTTCGTTCGTTCGCCGCTGAGGGAAGGGGATTGCTTGTCGTGTCTTCTGAGTTGCCGGAGCTTATGGCCCTGTCAGATCGTATCCTCGTGATGGCCAACCATACAATTACTGGTGAACTGACACGCGAAGAATTCTCGGAAGAGCGGATTCTCAATCTCGCTTACAAAACTTCAAAATCTCAACAGCATGCTTCAGAACAAGGAATGGCAGCCCATGGCTAATGTCGCTCCGAACCGCTCTTCTTCAATTCGGTTCGCAAATCTCTTGCGCGATTCCGGCATTGCCCTCGCGCTTCTGTTGCTCATTGTGGTTTTCTCGCTCACCACGCAGCATTTCCTGTCGTTCAATAACATCACCAACATTCTCACACAGGTGACCATCAATCTTATTCTGGCGATAGGTATGACCTTCGTCATATTGATAGGCGGTATTGATCTGTCTGTGGGTTCGCTTCTTGCCCTTTGTGCTGTGGTCGGTGGCACGGTGATGAACTTACCCGGACTTGGGGTTGTCGAAGCCGTTGCTCTTGCCACGCTTGCGTCGATCGCTGTGGGTATTGCCTGCGGATTTGTGAATGGCTTCATAAGCGCCTATTGGGGGCTGCCATCTTTCATCGTGACATTGGGTATGCTCAACATCGCGCGAGGCGCAGCGCTACAGGTGACTGACGCGCGTGCGATCTATTCCTTTCCGCCCGCGTTCAATGCGTTTGGTTCGCAGACGCTATTCGGAATACCCTTGGCATTCCTCGTCGCTTTGGCCATGGTGGCAATCGGTTGGTTCGTGCTTAATCGAACCGTTTTCGGACGTCTTCTATATGGCATTGGCAACAATGAAGAAGCTGTGCGGTTGGCCGGGCATCCCGTATTCTGGTATAAAATTGCCGCTTTTACTATTGCTGGTGCAGCCGTTGGGATTGGTGCAATCATCTATATGGCCCGCCTGAACGTCGCGAGCCCAATCATTGGCATTGGTTTTGAATTGAACGCCATCGCTGCAGTCATCATCGGCGGTGTCAGTCTGACCGGCGGCAGAGGCTCCATTCTGGGAACACTTCTTGGCGCGGTGATTATCGGTGTGCTCGCTAATGGCCTCGTTTTGCTCGGCCTTAGCGATTTCATGCGTCAGATGATTACGGGATTTGTCATTATTCTCGCAGTCATTGTCGATAAATATCGTGAGCGTCTGTCGACTATTGGATAGTCTTAAAACATCAGATTGCGACGTCTTCTAATAGGATGCTCTGACCCTATATCTGGCCAGAGCTTTGATGAATGCGGCATATCGCGCCCTCAATATCGGGCGTCTTTCGGTTTTTTGCCATTGGGCCAGTCTTTTATCTTTCCGGCAAAATCGGGGCGCGGCATGTGGGTGAAATACTCCGATACATCGATGGCTTCTTGATCGGTCAGAACACCACCCTGACCTATCGGCAGGTGGTGGTTTTGTGCAGGGGGCATTGCATATTTTACGAACTGTGCTGCCTTATAGGTACGCGCGAGCCCGGCACCGATATTGAAACTTTCGTCACCCCAAAGCGGCGGAAAAATGTAATCGCCACCCATGTCCTTCATACCCTCTCCGTCAGTGCCGTGGCAGGTCGAACATTGCGCGGCGTAGATTTTTGCTCCGTTGGCAGGATTTGGGACAAGACTTTCATCGATAGGACCCGCATTTCGGATTGCCACTTTTGTTCCCTTAGTAACATCTTGCCGGAGCCAATCCATATAGGCGACCATCGCAGTCATATCAGGTCCCTCAGGTGGCAGAGGCTTGCCATTCATTGAACGTTGGAAGCAACCATTGATGCGCATCACTAGATCAACTTCTTTCCCCGCACGCGGCATAACGGCAGGATAGAAGTTGCTGCTGTTGATGTAAGAAGCGACGTTATCGACCTTGCCCTGTCCGATATGGCAGGAATTGCAGTTCAAACCATTTCCGACATTGTCGGGAAGCAGGCGGGCTGTTTCGTTAAGCAGCCGCTTTCCGTGCATGATTTCAGAAGCATTGGGTTGTTTCAGGATGTCACGATCCGGTGGAATGACATAGTTACCAATCTGTTTCTTATCCTTGTCCAGCACTGCATAAGTCACGGGTGCAGGAGCGTCCAAGACTGGTCGAAGATGGTTGAAGAGGAAAGCACCGCCTGTTAACGCCACTGCGAAACCTACCCCGAGAACGACAAAAGTGGTGGTTTTCATTGCTTGTTCTCCGGAACATAGTGAACAGGTTTGTGGGCAATTTCACGTCGCATTCGCGCGATATCCTGCTCTGTTATGACGCTTCCATGATTGCCCCAGCCATTGCGGACGAAATTGAGAATTTCAGCCACCTGCCAGTTAGGCAGGTTGGCGAAACCTGGCATGGTGAAAGCCATTTTATCCGCTGGGGTTTCAGGCGTTCTGCCACCAGTCAGTGTAACCTGAATGAGCGAACTTGGATCATCGGCGAAGACGATGGAGTTGCCTGCAAGTGCGGGATAAATGCGTGGAGCGCCTTTTCCGTCCATGCGGTGGCAGACAGAACACTGCTCGACATAAGACAATGCACCGGGTGCAATGAAATCACCAGCTTTGAGCGCAGCAGTTGTGACATCTTCGCTTGGCTTCCATTGTTGCTCGCGTCCCTCACTTGGAGGTAGTGATTTCAGATAGCGAGCAATCGAACGTAAATCTTCTTCCTCAATATACTGGGTTGAGTGTTGAACAACATCAGCCATAGAGCCAAATGCAGCCGTCCGGTCTGTGCGTCCCGTTTTGAGGAAGGTGATAATCTCATCTTCTGCCCAGGTCGAAAGCCCCGTGTCCTGATCGCGTAAATTTTTTGCGTACCAGCCTTCAAGCACTGATCCGGAAAGGAAGTTGCCTTTTGGGTCGTTCTTTACGGCCTTTTCTTCGTAAGCCAATCCCCGTGGCGTATGACATGCGCCGCAGTGACCAAGTCCCTCTACAAGATAGGCACCACGCGCGATGGCTGGGTCTGTCTCCGCTGCGATTTCGAATGAACGGGAATTTCCGAAAAATAGCCGCCAATAAGCCAGCGGCCAGCGCATACTCGTCGGCCAGGGCAATGTGCTAGGCTGGTTTTCCTGCTTTACGGCATCAACCTTCGACATGAAGAACGCGTAAAGCGCTTTGATATCGTCATCATTGACAACCGTGTAAGAGACGAACGGCATAGCCGGGTAAAGATGAACGTTATCCTTGCGCACACCCTGTCGTACCGCGCGTTCAAAGTCGCTATAACTATAATTTCCAATTCCCGTTTGCGCGTCGGGCGTAATGTTGGTGGAGTAGATCGTGCCAAGCGGCGTTTGCATCCCCAAGCCGCCCGCAAAGCTTTTGCCGCCGGGTGCTGTGTGACAGGCCGCGCAATCACCTGCGTGGGCCACATATTCACCTTTGGCGATTAGATTTCTGTCGCTGACATCAACGGTGTTTTCCTGCCTTGGTGTTAGCCAATAAGGTGTCGAAAGCGCAAAGAGCCATGCCGCCGCCAGCGCTCCCGCGCCCGCAACGCCCGCTTTCCAGATCAGTTTCATGTGCCTCAGCCCCCAAAGATATAGGAATAGCCAAGGGTATGCTGAAATCCGATCTCAACAGCATTGATTGGAATCAAATACTCAAAATTATGATGTGAGTAGATGTTAATTTCTAAGAATGTCGAAAGTTGCAGAAGTTGTTCCAATGCACGCATTTCGGCGTTTCCCATGGCCGTTCCATGAGCGTGTATGTTTCACAAGGCGAGAGATATTTTTACTCAGTAAGCCAGTCTGCTATTTGTTGCAAGAATGTATGCGTGAAGCCATGCCGGGTAAATAATTCCGCAGCTCGGTCTACGATCTCGGATTTTGTCGGTCTGAGCATCGACTTTCGCGACTTGATCCAAATATCAGAGGCGGTCACTTCGCGTGCCCACATCACATTTAGACTGTAAGAAATCCGGAAGCTGTGCTCGCTATGTTTGCGTCAAATCAGCGAATTAGTTCGTAATCCACAAACTAACACCTTCACTCAATGGTCCAGAAACAAGTGTTGCGCTTGATTTTTAACTTAGATGAAGGGTTTCACGTTGGCTAATATGCCAAAAGGTGAAATAAATTCAGATGAATGGTTCCTGACAACACCAAAGTGAAAGACGAAGAAGAGTATCCTACGGTTCAATGCCCTTTTAACGTGGTTTAAATGCATAATGGGGAAGAGAGCATGCAAGCCAATTTTGTGCATCTATTAGAACGCGCCAAACAAGCTGTCTTTACAAAATTCGTTTCTTTAACTGGCGCTTTTCCTTCCCACACATTGTTCCTCTCTATGACCGATGGAAAGCATCGCGCAATAACCGTGAACGCTTCTGCTGCAAGCTTAGAGGATTGCTGGAAAGCTCTCATAGAAAAAGCTAAACAAGAGCTGCTATCCAATACGCTTAAAGTTGAATGGCTTCGTATCGAGTGGCCAAACAATGTTGAAGTTCTGACGTGGCAACAGCTCAAGTCACAGATAGAAGCCACAAAACGCAACTACTTCAGATATGGTATTGCGTTCGATCAGCAGTTTGACATTGCCTTTCTTGAGGCGGAACTTAATGCAAATGCAATTCTTTATGGCGGGGGCAACGCCGCAAACGGTGTCTTTAACGCCGGAAACTTTGGTCGTTATCTAAAGCTGCGCCATGGCAAAGATAAACTTGCGCTCTCAGATGAAGACGCGGTCTTTCGCTTTTCCACGTCAGGTGTTTTTCTCACATCTAATGATTCCACAATCTACAGGATTACAGGGCATGGACCGAATTGCGGACGCCGAAATATAGAAGCACTTCAGTTAAACGATATCGATCAGTTGATCGCGGGAGGAAGCCGTTATCTCGCTTCCCAGACTTTGGAGAGTGGCCGCTTCATCTATGGCTGGCACCCTTGTTTTGATCATGAGATCAAGATTTACAATGCGTTGCGCCACGCAAGCTCGCTTTATGCGATGATCGAGGCTTATGAGGTTACGCGTGATAGTGAGCTTGGAGAAGCCATTGAACGCAGTCTTTCTTATCTGACTGATAAGCTGATTAAGACTCTGGATCATCAGGGCGAGAAAATGGCCGTTCTTGTCGACGCTCAGAATGAGGTGAAGCTAGGCGGAAATGCGGTCTGTTTGCTGGCTCTGGTTAAATATAGCGAGCTGCATCAAACGTCGCGTTATAATGTTCTTCTTGAACAATTGGCCCTCGCGATCTGCGCTATGCAGGATTCTCAAACAGGGCAGTTCGCCCATGTTCTGCAGTATCCCAAATTAGACGTGAAGGCCGGTTTCAGAACTATTTACTACGATGGTGAAGCCGCCTTTGGATTACTGCGGCTTTATGCGCAAACCAAAGACCCGAGATGGCTTCGTTGTGTTGAACGAGCCTTCGACTATTTTATCGCTGCCGATCACTGGAAAGCGCATGATCATTGGCTTGCATATGCGGTCAACGAACTCACGCGATACCGGCCCGAACGTCGCTATTACGAGTTTGGACTGAAGAATTTTGCCGACTATCTGGATTTCGTGACTGAGCGGATTACCACGTTTCCGACTTTGCTTGAGCTCATGATGGCGGCACAACAAATGATTGCGCGGCTCGAAGCGGACAGTTCACTGCGCAGCCTCATAACGATCATTGATAAGAAAAAATTCTACAATGCGCTCGAAACTCGAGCGCATTACCTCACGAACGGGCACTTCTGGCCTGAAATCGCTATGTTCTTTGCCAATCCGGCCCGAATGGTGGGAAGTTTTTTCATACGACATCACGCATTTCGCGTGCGTATTGACGATGTTGAACACTATCTTTCTGGTCTGATAGCGTATCGAGAATATCGGTTGAAGCGGCCCGATTGGAAGGCTCCATGGGAGCTGGATGGCGCAATTGTGGATGATCATCACCCGAAGGGTCCGGTCATTGCCTGGGGCGGGGACGTTAATCTTGGTCGTCGACAACATTATCGTCTTAGTGAATTGGGTGTCGAAAATGTATTGAACATCCCGGAGCTCAGAAAAGCAGATCTTCGAATTATTAATTTGGAGTGTGTTGTCTCAACCCTGGGCGAGCAAGGTGTCAATAAAGGCGAAGGCGGTCCATATTATTATCGAGCACGGCCACAGATGCTCGAACTCCTGACCCATGTGGGGATCGATGTGGTTGCCACTGCGAATAATCACAGTGGAGATTATCGGTCGCAAGCATTGCTACAGCAGGCCGAGTTTCTAAGAGAAGCGGGGATTTCATCAGTAGGCACGGGTGAAAACTTAAATGCTGCCTTTAGCCCCGTCATTAAACCAGTTGGTAATCTGAAGGTCGCGATATTCTCTATTGATGCAACCCAACATCGCTTTGCCGCAACAAAAAATACAGCAGGCTCTGCACACTTGCCTTTGAATGATCCTCAAGCATGGATCGATACGCTGGCTCCAAGGATCGCTGATGCCAGAAAGCGAGCACAAGTAGTCCTTGTTGTGGTTCATTGGGGCGAAAATCTGAGACCAGAGCCGTCATCTGATGAAATAGCGGTAGGCCACGCGATCATAGAGGCGGGTGCTGATGCCGTATTGGGTGCATCGGCTCATCTGCTTCAAGCAATTGAAATCTATAAAGGTCGCCCGATTATCCATGATGCGGGCGACTTTTTGTTTGATGCCATTCAGGGCAAAATTACGAAAACCGGGTTGTTCTCGCTAGAGGTGAGTTCCAACGGCGTAGAGACCATTATTTTTACACCGCTTATTGGAGGTTTTGGTACAACGCACCAGTTGGAGGGGCCCCGGGCACGCGAAGCCGCACAAGAGTTTGCAAAACAATGTCTTACTGCTGGCACCCAAATGCAGGTAAGCGCATCAGGGCGAGGAATAGTGTCTCTTTCACCAGAGGCGCGGTCCACTCAGAGTATTACTGCTGATTCAGATACTCAAAAGAGTGAAAACCCTGATCTGCCAAAAGCGATGATTTATCAGCTCGATAAGCGCTGGAGCCCGGACGTAGTGCCAGATGATGTGCGTATCGCTCCGGTTCAAATTGGTCCACTCACCTTACTGGGCGTTCGCGTTTCACCGCAAAAATTTACCGATCGACGCATGCTTTGGGTTGAAACGTTCTGGAGGGCTGATGGTCAACTCGATGAAGATATTCGGCTCGACATTCAAGCTGTTCCTGTAAAGCCGACACGGATGCGCGCCTGGGGTCGCTCCATGGATCATGATCCATGCGACTGGCTTGGGCCAACCAGTGCATGGAAGCCGGGACAGATTTATCGTGATTTCTACGGATTACGTCCTCCATATTTGAAGGACTGGGAAAATGTTGATCTGCAAGTATCCATTGGCATCGTGTCGAAAAGCTATGAGGCTGCTCCAGTCGTGCTGCCCTTTAATATTGAGCTGGCTGTTCCCAACCTTCCAACACCGGTCCTGAAGGAGCCTGTGGCGGCATCGCCAAAGTTAAGGGCCTACCGCCAGCAGTTTAACGATAGCATCAATGATTGCATATCCGGTCAAACATGGACGGCCGATCAGCTGGCTGCAGTCACAGGTGGTAAATGGCTCGTCGCACCTCCGCCAGGCTGGTTTGTTCGTTCCGTTATCCGTGGAATGATCCATAAAAAATTTGTCGACCAACCAACCCTGTATGTTGCATCGGAATTTGAACATCTTGCATTCCATGAACAATATTCATCCACGAAGCGATCCGGCATGGACACACATAGCTTGCTCGTTAAGAACGCGCCGGCATTCGCGGGGGCAATCGTCTCCAAGCCAGTTGCAGGCGTGTCGAGTGATTTTCCACTTTTGCAAGTCCAAGATCCCATCAAAGCATTGATAGAGTTGGGCATTGCTGCGCGTCAGCGATACAAGAATGATGTCATCGCAGTAACAGGAACTGTTGGTAAATCAACGACCGTGAGCATGATCCGCGAGATGCTCGGAAGGGACCTGCAGGTTCTCTCTAGTTACGATAATTATAATTCACGTGTCGGTGCACCGGCACTGCTTGCAAATCTTTCACCCGATCACAAAGCAGCGATTGTGGAAATTGCCCAAAGTGCCCTTTGGATGGAGAGAGGTCCGGTTACGCGGCTCATTGAGCCGACAATTGCTTTGGTGACAGAAATAGGTCTGTCTCAGTCTGATCGCCGGGTGAAATCTCTTAGCGATGTTGCAAAATGGAAATCGAGAATTTTCGACGGGCTAACTGGAAAGGCGGTCGCGATTATTGGCGATCATCTTGCGTGTTTTGACGACATCTTGGCCAAAGCCAATGCTCATGCGAAGAAAACTATTATCTTCGGCGAGAGTGAGCGCGCCACAATGCGTATCGTCGACAGGCAACTGAATGATGAGACAAGCACGATTTGGTTTCGCACACCGGAGGGATTAGAGGGAATTCTGGAAGTCCCGTTGCCAGGCAATGGCATGATTACGAATGCGATGACCGCACTTTGCGTCCTATATGCAATGGGTCATGACGTCACGAAGATGACACTTAGTCTGTCAGATCTGGCCGTTCAGACAGGCCGCCTGCAACGGTTTTCAGTACAGGTTCTTTCCACGGGTGTTGCAACGGTTATCGATGATAGCTGGAATGCGGAAGTCAGTTCGATGCTCAATGCGATATCGGTTCTCGAGAAAATCACGCCGGTGAACAAAGGCCGTAAAATCGCCGTGCTGGGGCGCATTGTGCATTTAGGAGAGATGGGCAAGCCACTTCATGAAAGCCTTGCAGAACCACTGCTTACGGCAAATCCCCAGATTGTGCTCACACACGGCGATGAAATGCGCTTTTTACGTGAGAAACTGCCTTCCAAACTTCTTGGACCACATTTTTCAACGGCTAATGAATTGGCTCAATATCTCTATCCGATATTGGAACCAGATGATGTTGTGCTCGTAAAAGGTTCTCGACGTGATTCCGATTTTGGAAGCGTATGCGAACTTTTGAGAGATGCGTCTAAACGGGTACAGAATAGCAATCCTGCCCCTTCAACGTTGGGAGAAATTAGGCACCTATTAGACCCGGATAGCGGACTGTCCCAAAACAGTGATGCGGTCGAATTTAATGCAGTGTCATTTTCGGTTGAAACGTTAAACGATCGATCGGTTGCAATTGTGCAAACAGAAGACGGTCCTATGGGACTGACACAAGCACAGTTACGAAAACACAAAGCATCTATCGTGGCAACCATAGGGGTTTCACCAGAACAGCCGCTTTCAGATATACCGCATATCCATGATAAAAAATGGTCGAGTACCACAAAGGCGCTCGCGATTATGCGTCGTGACGCATTTAAAGGTACTTGTTTCGCCGTTACAGGAAGTGCAGGAAAATCAAGCGTCAACAGCATGCTGTTGTCGACTCTTAGAGGGCTACACACAGATAAAGAAATATTGGGTACCACGGGTAATCAGAACATGTTTATGGGGGTTATGCGCACACTGACTGCGCTCAAGCCTCAGCATAGCCACCTCGTTCAGGAAGTTGCTGTCGGGCACGCAACCCGATCAGCTCCTGTGCTCAGGCCTAATATTGCGATCGTCACCAATATTTCAGAAGCGCATCTGGAAGCGTTTAATGGGATCGAGGGGATTGCAGATGCGAAATCTGCAGTTCTCCGGGCACTCGAGCCTGATGGTACTGCCGTGATCTGTCGTGATACAGCACTTTACGAACGTGTGAGGGGCCATGCCGAGCGCAAAGGCGTGAACATTGTCACCTACGGAACGCACGAAGCTTCCGATTGGAAGCTGACGGATTTTAATTCTTCGTCTGGTGAAGCCCATTATAAAATAGGAAATGAACAATTTAAGCTGATGCTCATTCCGGGGGCACGCCATCAGGCGGTCAATGTTGCGGGGACATTGGCCTGTCTGGCTGCGGCGCATGAGGATTGGCGTGCCGCGGCGAAGATACTGGAACAATGGTCTCCCCCTGCAGGTCGCGGCTTACCGTTCTATGTTTCTGCATCGTTGGGTGGCAAGGCAATGATCGTCGACGACGCCTTTAACGCCGCTCCGATCGCAATGTTGGCGGCGGCCGAGGCGCTTGCTGCAGAAATGAAAGCGTCTCGGCGTGTTCTGGTTCTTGGTGAAATGCTTGAACTTGGACAAAACTCAAAAGCCATTCATGCACGTCTTGCCCATGTGATTGCTCACCTTCCCATAGAGCAGGTCTATGCCGTAGGAGAAGCATATGGCGAATTCTGGCAAAAGCTGCCTGAGGCAAAGCGAGGACGCTATCTTGAAACACTTGAGGAGCTGCATAAAACCTTAAAGGTCGACATTCGCGATGGGGATGTCTGGTGGTTCAAAGGTGCCCACGGCAGTGGTTTGCATCACACGGTCCAGGCTCTTAGATCAGCGCAAGTGGTGAGTGGCTCTGGTTAGCCAGTTGTATCTTCATTCAAAGACCATGATTTGGGAGTGAGACAGAGGACAGCTCCAACAATCAGAGCGGCAGCCGCGACCATAAGTGAGCCGTCGAAGGATGAAGTACGCACGTATAGTGCATTAGCCATAATAGGGCCGATAATTTGTCCCGCGCCATAGGAAGCGGTCAAAATTGCAAGCATGTTGACGCGGGTTTTCGCGCTCAGATGACGAGCTGCAGGTATAGCGATTGTTACTGTTCCCATGAAAGTGCCGCCAACCAGCAATGCACTCACAATATAGGCGGCAGGCACATGCAGCAACGGCAGGGCTACACCGATTGCCTGTACGGCGAGATTGACCATAAGGCTCCTGCGACTGCCCCATCGTGTGCGTAAAAAATGCCATAAAAAGCACGAGGGCGCTGCTCCAAGGCCGAAAATCGCCCAGATATGCACCGGATCAATCGCGTCAAACGTACTGCGAACGAGTAGCGGTAGGTAGGTGGCTGTGATGATGTAACCAAAGCCCGCTAAACCATAAACAGCAACAAGCAGTGTCGGGCCAAAAGAATCAGGCTGCTTCTGGGCGGCGGCGGATGCTGCGCCGTTCTGATGGGCGGATGGTTGCTCCAAAATCCACTGCATTGCGATAGCAGTCACTGTTAGTATGAGTGCTGCGACCGCGAGTATGAACCAGATTGCATGGCTTGGTAGCGTCGCCAGATGGCTAAGCGCAATTATCTCCGCTGAAACAACAATGCCGATGCCCACGCCTGAATAAAGTACTGGGGCGCTGTCATGCAATCTTTGATCATGGATCAGCCAATGCGAAGCAGCAATCATCGAAATGGCGCTAAAAAGGCCAGCAAAGCCGCGGATGGTGATTATGAGCCATTCCGGCATAGGAAGGGCCAGCAAAGCGATAGCAATAACCGTGGTCACGGTTGCGATGGTGCATAACTTGCGGCTTGAAACACCTGAGAGTAGCACTGCTAACAACGCCCCAATCAGATATCCGGCATAGTTGGCCGACGCCGCATAAGAACCGCCTTCAATAGAAATCTGCCCATCAGCAACCATAAGCGGATAGAGACCAGTAAAAGCAAAGCGGCCAAATCCCATGCCGATGATTAGCACCAATGCAGCAGCAATTGCGGCACGGCTCTCAGGCCTGTTACGCATTGTTCTATTCCTCGATATTTGAAACGGCTTGAAGCGTTTTGCGGAATTCGGCGAAAGCCGGGGTGGAAAAGCCGGGACGGCAGGCCAAATGCGTATCCACCATCATGAGAGGATGTTCTTTGACCGCTCCAAGATGCTGTACAAGGTCCACAACGCTACGCGGCATTATGCTGATGCAGGAGCCAGCAGCGGTGCAAGCAAACATTGCATGATAGGATTTTACTTCCTGAACTGCAAAACGTTCTCTTGATGAACCAAAGCCACTCAACCATTCCTCGGCCAGCATGCGATAAGTGCAGCCGGGTGCAAAGGCCGCCAGTGCTCTGGGTTGAATGTTGTCTGCGCAACTCACGTCAGGGTGTTCTGCCGGTAGAAGAAGAATCAATTCCTCCCGAAAGATAGGCATCATATCCAGTTCTCTGGGGTCAAGCGATCGGTCCCCGGAAGGTACCGCTATCAGTGCGCCGTCGATGCGGTGGGCGAGCAACGCGTCAATGAGCTGACGCGTTGGCGCAGTTGATAGATCAAGTGTCACCTGTGGCCACTGTCGGTTGTAACTGGTGAGCGGTAACGGAAGCCTGCTTGCGACTGTGCTTTCCATCGAACCAATACGCAGTCTGCCTGCAGGCTCTGCAGGATTGACCACCTGCTGCGCTTCTTCCGCGAGATTGAGGATCCGATTCGTATAGCCAAGATAGAGCTCGCCTTCCCTGGTCAGTGACATCCGTTTTGTATCGCGCTGAAACAGCGGTACGCCGATCTCGGCCTCCAGCTGTTGAATGCGGGTCGTTACGTTTGAAGGCACGCGACCAAGCAAATCCGCGGCTCGGGTAACACTCCGCTCCTGAGCCACTGTACGGAACACTGAAAGTGTTGCCAGATCCATTGTAAAACTCTCCATTGCTAGTTTATATTCTCTTATAGAGAATAAAAGTCAATTTTATTCTCTAGTAAAGAACATAAATTGATTGCGAGAGCTTCTGATTTCGGAGCGTAATTACCAAAAGTTGGTAACAAGTTCACCGATGAAAATTCTTAAAAACAGAGAGTTAGAGCTTGTTCCAAGGTGACTAAGAGATTTCGAAAGTAGGCAATGTCGGAAAAATAGCACTGGAGGTCGTCAAACGATCTGTTCGGGTTGGAGGTTTTGAAATCCTGCCGTACTTGATAGGTCGTTGAGCGCTCATTTGCAGGGCTGGGACGATGCCGCAGATTGGTCAAAAACCTCAAGAACAGTCATTGCGCTGCATCGCAGATATCCGCTGATTTGCACGGCGGGTCGCCAGAGCCTGATATGGTTGTCTCCATTATGATTCAGGCTCTTGTCACTGCTTAAGATTACACCAGAAATAGCACAACATTTCCATAAAGTGTAATAATACATGAATATAAATTCGTTTAATTATAGATACACGTTACGAAAATACCGAAGTCTCTATTGAATAAATTATTCTCGTCGTGATAGAATTGTTCTGTTAGTTTAATAGTAGTTTGTACTTATAAGATAGTATTTAAATAATTTTTGTATAATAAATAAGGATCTTGAATCTTGCAGCGGTGTTCGAGAAAGTCACTTATTTCTGCCGTCGTTCTAGGCCATGTTGACAAAGTGGATTCACAAATCAGCTAAAGCGTGATTCAAAACTGCTTTTAGGAGGCGGGTATGGCGCGCGGCGATCTTAGCGAGCAGGAATGGATTCTGATTGAGGGCTTGTTGCCCGCTGAGCGGGGCCGAAAGTCTCGGCCTGCTTTGGATAACCGCCGTTACCTCAACGGTATGCTTCATATTCTGCGAGTTGGCTGCCCCTGGCGTGACATGCATGAACGCTATGGCAAATGGAATTCGGTCTATGTCCGATTTAGACGCTGGGCGGAGCAAGGCGTATGGGATGTACTTTTGGAAACACTCGTCGAACTGGGCTTAACTGACGACTGGCAACATATGATCGACAGCACGACTGTCCGGGGTCATTCTCAGGCAGCCGGCGCAAAAGGGGGCCTTATAACGAGGCTTTTGGTCGATCATGCGGCGGCTTTACGACAAAAGTCCACGCCCCTACAGACGGTCAGGGACGCCCTCTTGGCTTCATTCTCACAGGCGGAGAAGCTTCGAATTACAATGCAGTTGAAAACATGATGTCCATTCCTGTGAAGAGGCCCAGACTGTTGCTCGCCGAAAAGGGCTATGATGGCGACAACATTCGGAACGCTCTGCTGTGCAGTGGCATAAAGCCCGTTATTCCGCCCAAAGCGAACCGGAAAAACCCTCCAGCTTGCGACTTTCAGGCCTACAAGGATCGCAACCGCATCGAGCGTATGTTCAATAGGTTAAAGCAATTTCGTCGCATTGCCACTCGATACGACAAAACCAGAAAATCTTTCGAGGCATTCCTAGCCATCGCCGCCGTCAAAATATGGATGCCGCACTTTGTCAACATGGCCTAATCAATTTATGGGCGTTATCGTTGACGCCGATAGACGCTGAAACGCGGGACCAGCAGCGGCCAGTGCGGCGATGGAGGGGCATTAGGCGGCGCTCCGGGGTAGCCGGGGGCGGATGGTGCTAAAGTTGAGCGGCGATAAGATCGAAATCCTCGCGTCACTTTTTCCCCGCAAAACACGTTAGGTTGACACTAACACGTGGAGCGAAATAGCAGGTCTTAAATCAGTGTAGTATTAAGCATGATAGACTGACGGTGTTAGCCGACAGATTAAAGTTACAGTATCATTGGGCAATTAAGCCGCATCCTTCAAGATAGCGCGGATGGGAAGCGGCGCAGTGCCCAGATAACCCGCAATCATCCGTGTGATATGTTCCACAATATCGGCTTCATCGGCAAGGGAATGGCCGCATTCATTGAGAACGATGGCATGGGTCAACGTCTCCACGGTGGTTACACAAATAAACGCTGCCGTGTCGAGGTCTATGAGCTGAAGATCATCTTTACATTTTTCCAGATAAAGCCGAACGAGATGCAACGTATCCTTGCGGATAGCTTCCACCTCGGCGAGTTTTCCAATTCGGGGTACTTCTTCCTTAAATATGCGGTGGAGCTCAGGATCGACCCGATGTGCAGCGATCATTGCGCGAATAAGCTCCCGCATCGCGCCATTTAGATCGTCCGACGCGCATTCCTGCATCGCGTTTTCCAGCAGCGCCAGAATTTCACGATTGTGCCTTGCTACGAGCGCAGCGACAAGCGACTCCTTATTGGGAAAGTACTGATAGAGCGAGCCGATACTAACACCCGCTACTGCGGCGATGCGATTTGTGCTGGTCCGGGCGTATCCTTCACGTACCAAAACGCGAGCAGTGGCATCCAATATTGCTTCAACGGTCATTTTTGACCTGTCTTGCAAAGCCGATTTTCTTGGATTTGTGGCGCTCAGCTTGGCCATATTGTCGATTTCCTAATGCGAGTAGACAATGTGAGTTAACACTCGCATATTTGGTATAAATCGTCAATACCCATGAACGTGAGGCATAGTATCGTGATTAAATTCAGAAATTAGAATAATTATTATAAATAGACAATAGAAAGAGAGAGTTAAATAGTACAATGAAGATTATAAATTGTTATTTGCTTGTTGCCGTAATGGTTGTAGGCACTGGTTGCGTTGGTCCCGCACAGAAAAACATAGGAATTACCGCTGCAGAATGTGAACCTGCAAAGCAGAATACGACATTCAATGAAAAATGTGACCCGCCTAAACTGGGTTGGAAGGGCGCGAACGGCAGTGATTTCATCATTAGCCAATGATCGACCGCCAAGAGCGGAGAATGTCGAGACCTGCTGACTAGTCTCTTGGGAGCTGCCTCGAATCCCACTGTCCTTCGGGGATAGCCCTGCCAAGAGAATAGCTGAAATTGGTTATCTTCATCGCTTTCGTATCGACCTGACACTGGAAGTCGATCGCATACCATTTGCCCCGACTACGAAAAGCTCCGTCTCTGATCGCGAAGCTAGTCTCTGAAACAACGCCCGCGCTAGGCGCAAGCATGTCTGGAAAAGTTCCAGGTCTTTGGTGGCGAACCTGTTCCAGCGCTTCAATCCCACAAATCTGCACGATCCGATCTCGCGGAGGGAGCTTTCCGATCGCTTGTTTCACGCGCGGGTCAGAGAGAGTATCCTTTGAATAGATTTGCCGCGCCGAAGTGAGTTTGGATTTCATTGCGGCGGGCAGACCCTCGGCGTCGGTGTGCAATTCAGCGACAGACTGCGCGCTAATATCGGATTTTTGGAGGGCCGCGTTTTCAGCGTTCGATACAGGATTATGATTGTCAGGTGCTGTTTGCTGTGGCTCGGGCTTGCCCATTGCTGGCTGGGAGTCCTCCGCTGGGGAAGGTGGCTCTTTTTGCGCTGATGCAGACTCGAAAGCCTGAGGTGATCGCTGGGTAGCCGTATTCGACTTGCTATTTGGTGTGGGGTCACTTGGCTTCGGAGG
Organism: Ochrobactrum sp. AN78; assembly: GCF_029909885.1. Lineage (NCBI taxonomy): Bacteria > Pseudomonadati > Pseudomonadota > Alphaproteobacteria > Hyphomicrobiales > Brucellaceae > Ochrobactrum > Ochrobactrum sp. AN78. Next base: position 88,467 of record NZ_JASAMU010000005.1, on the reverse strand, counting down.
AACAAGTTCCACGTTAACGCTCTGATCTTGATCAGGAGGAGATAATTCAGGCGCACGATAAAGCAGCAATAATGCCAAAGTCAGATGAAGAACGACGGATGCTGGGATTCCCCAGCCGGTTTCTTCCAGTATTTTTTTGGCTAAGTGCTGCATCTTTGAAAAGGTCAATCTCCACGCGCCAACCCTAGGGGCTTGTGCCAAAGGCAACAAGGGGGAAGAGTTAGCAACTCGCCGGAAGCCATCATGATTGACGAACTTTTGATTGTCCCAATGGTTTCTCGAACTTTCCGCAACCTACACGCGAAGGCTGACTATTTGCAGGCATTTGTGGGTAACGCTTGTCGTGATATATCAAGATCGAGTATAGATATGAGGCATTACACGCGCTAATCTGCAACACTCGCCAAAACAATATTTTTGGTCAAGAGAATGTCACTTTCTTATTTTGATTATTTTGCGTAGTTGCCTACGCCAGAAGCGGTCAGATGAGCCGCTGTGCACAGTCCGACGATAGACAATACCTGATCACATGCAGGTGTCTCGCCTAACGCGTACGAATGCCCGGCTATGCGCGACCTTTGGTCAGTGAGTATTAAAAAAATGAGCCACGGTATTGATGGTGCTGGCTTGGATAAAATTCCAGCCACAAATGATGAAAGTGACGTAAGCGCAAGCGAACTGAATGTCGGCATGCCGCCTCATGCTTCAAGCGCCTCTGCGTTGCATCAGCAGGTTTTGCTCGGCGCGGATTTTGCTCTGGCCGGTGAGCTGGGCGAGCGACTTGATATCTTTTTTGAGAGGCTTGCAGAGAAGTTTGCAGGCTCTGTCGCGGTCATTTCTGACGGACGATCTTGGACATACAAGGAGCTTGATGAGCGCGCCAATCAGTTCGCGCGACTGTTGATTGAGCATGGCGTCAAGCCCGGCGATCGCATTGGTTTGCTGCTTGATCGCTCTGCCGAGACTTACATCACCCTTCTGGCTGTTATGAAGGCGGGTGCTGCCTATGTGCCACTCGCCACAGCCTTTCCAGAAGATCGCATGGCACTCATCATTGATGATGCCGGCGTCAAGCTTGTGATTTCGCTTCGTGCCTATTTGGCACGGGTGGAACAAATGCCTGTTCCACATATATTGATCGACGCTTGTGCTGCGGAAATTTCTCAGCATTCCAGTGCTCGATTAGATGTTGCCAGAAGAGCGGCCAATCCGGACGAGATTTGCTACATTCTTTACACGTCGGGTACGACCGGACGGCCAAAAGGTGTTGCTATTCGTCATCAAAGCTTTTGCAATTTCCTGCGTGTCGCAGCAGTTTCATATGGATACAAGCCAAGCGACCGTGTTTACCACGGCATGACGATAGCCTTCGATTTCTCGGCTGAAGAATACTGGGTTCCTTTTGTGGCAGGTGCCACTGTAATCCCCGCACCAGGTCCGTTGACTCTGGTGGGCGAAGAACTGGCAGATTTTCTGCGTACGAACGACATCAATTGCATGGCGTGCAGCCCGACATTGTTGTCTTCCGTTGAAAGTGACGTCCCCAAGCTGCGTCTCCTTATGGTCGGCGGTGAAGCATGTCCGCTCAATCTGGTGACCCGTTGGACAAAGCCCGGACGTTTACTTCTGAATACCTACGGCCCGACTGAAGCAACTGTTACTGCCACCATGGGTGTGTTGACACCTGATAAACCCGTAACAATCGGCGCTCCGTTACCGACTTATTCGATTGTCATTATCGATCCGACGGAAGCAAAGCTAACTGACCCCGACGAGCTTGGTGAAATCGGTATTGCCGGCATTGGTCTTGCGGTCGGGTATCTCAACAGGCAGGACCTAACGGATCAAAAGTTCATACCTGACTTTATAGGTCTGCCAAATAATCCTTCAAAACGGATTTACCGTACGGGCGATCTTGGACGTATCAACGCACAAGGCGAAGTCGAATATCGCGGTCGTATTGATACGCAGGTGAAAATACGCGGCTATCGTATTGAGCTTGGAGAAATCGAAGCAGTTCTTCTCGACAATCCGTCAGTTTCGCAGGCAGCGGTGACGACTTGGGAGATTGAACCGGGTCGAGTGGAACTGGTTGCATATTATGCGCCAAAATCCGGAATGCCGCCCATTCAGCGCGCTGACATTGCGCGCGAACTCAAACGCCGCCTTCCGTCATATATGGTTCCGACCTATCTGGAAGAGCTTGATGCAATCCCAATGACGGTTTCTAACAAAGCCGATTTGCGTCAGTTGCCAAAGCCAACCAATGTACGTCTTTCGGCTGAACGCATTATCATTCCTCCAGCCAATGACGACCAGCGTTTCATGGCTGATGCTTTGGCGGAAGTGCTTAACCTAGATGAGGTTTCGGTCGAAGATAACTTCTTTGATGATCTTGGCGCCAATTCCTTGCTGATGGCACGTTTCTGCGCACGTCTACGTACCGCGCAAGGCTGGGAAATGGCGTCGATGCGGGACATTTATCTGCATCCGTCAATCACCGGGCTTGCGAAACATCTTCATTTACCACAGCAATCGGTGGCATCTGTCACTGAACAAAGCCTTACGCATAAGGCATCCAATTTTGCTTATTGGGCGTGTGGGGCAGCTCAGCTCGCTTTCTATGCAATATACAGCTATGTCGGGTTGCTGTTTTTCGACAAGGGCCTCGACTGGGTCTATGTCAAACTCGATGAACCTTTGCAGCTTTACTTCCGCTGTGTCGTTCTGGCTGGTGCCAGCTTTTTCGGTATGACGGGTTTTGCGATCCTCGCAAAATGGCTGCTTATTGGCCGCTGGAAAGAAGAACGGTTTCCTATCTGGGGCTTACGATATTATCGCTTCTGGGTGGTCAAAACATTAATCCGGACGGCACCTGTCGTGCTTTTCCGAGGCAATCCGCTTTATAGCCTCTATCTGCGACTGCTTGGAGCCAAGCTCGGTCGCAATACAGCCGTTGAATGTCGCGCAATACCGGTATGCACGGATCTGATTTCGATTGGCGAAAATTCGATTTTACGTCGTGAATCCAATATTCTCGGTTACCGTGCCGAAAGCGGTTATATTCACACCGGGTCGATTACTATCGGGGATGACGCTTTCGTTGGTGTCGGATCCACGTTGGACATTGATACCAGGATTGGTAATGGATCCCAACTTGGCCACGCTTCTTCGCTTCAACGCGGGCAGGCCATTCCAGATGGCGAACACTGGCATGGATCGCCTGCGACACAGACCGATGCTGACTACTGTAAAGTCCGCAATATCACGTTGTCCAAAACCCGACGCGTGACATTTGAAATGGTGCAGCTCATCGGGCTATTTACGCTTGTCACGCCTTTTCCATTGGTGTTCCATAGCTATTGGCAGAACGTGAGTGATGACTATCAGGAAACGATAGGCATCGTCGCTATCGGTACAACAGTAACGCTGTTAGGCGCGATCATTGTGTCGTTATTGGCGGCTGTATTTGTTCCACGTATCGTCAGTCTGTTTTTAAAACCAAACCGAACCTATACACTTTACGGCTTTCACTACTGGCTCCAGTCGATGGTGGAACTAAGCAGCAATTCGCGTTTGCTTAACCTGCTGTTCGGGGATAGTTCGGCAATCGTGCATTACATCCGGGCAATCGGCTGGAAGCTCAACAAGGTCGTCCAGACCGGGTCTAATTTTGGCACAAATCAGCAGCAGGAAAATCCGCTTCTTTGCGAAATAGGCACACAAACGATGGTTTCGGACGGATTGTTCATGATCAACATGCACAAATCGGCTGCGACTTTCCGACTGGAGCACACCAAAATCGGTGAGCGGAACTACTTCGGTAACAATATTTTTTATCCGCCAGATGGCCGTACAGGCGATAACTGTCTGCTCGGCACAAAGGTAATGGTACCTATCGACGGACCAGTGCGAGAGAATGTCGGTCTGTTGGGATCGCCGTCCTTTGAGATTCCACGCATCGTTAATCGCGATAAGGAACTGATTGCAAATATCGAGGAAGAAGATCGGTTACGTCGATTGTGGCGCAAAAACTTCCACAACTTGCGTACCGGATTGATGTTCCTCGCAGCACAATGGCTGATGCTGTTTGCAACCATCGCAATCTGGGATCGTGCTCTCAACTATTATGATGCGTGGGCACATAAAGCATTGTTTGTCGCTGTAGTCCTCACGTCAGCTATAGCTATTCCATTCTATATCCTTATCGAACGGCTTTCTTTGGGGTTCAAAGGATTAAAGCCGCGGATGACGACCATTTACGATGCAACTTTCTGGCGACATGAACGGCACTGGAAACTATCGGACTCGCCTATTACGCAGCTATTTGCGGGCACACCCTTCCGTCCGATAATCCTTCGTATGTTGGGCGTGAAAGTCGGCAAACGTGTTTATGACGGAGGCGCAAACCTCACGGAGCGTTCCCTTGTCGAGATTGGCGATGATGCCACTCTCAATGAAGGATCAGTTATCCAGCCGCATTCGCTGGAAGAGGGCGCATTCAAGTCGGATTTCATTCGTATTGGCAGCGGCTGTACGTTGGGGCCTGCGGCATTCGTTCATTATGGCGTGGTGATGGGCGAAGGCTCAATAGTCGATGTCGATTCTTTCGTAATGAAGGGTGAAGTGCTCGAACCATATTCCGTCTGGCGCGGGAATCCGGCAAAGCTCAATCGCTTTGTGGTTCCAGTTGATGAAAATGGTATCGTTCTGTCAGATGTCACGCATGCGGGGAAACTTCATCGCAGTGGAACCGTGGCATTGGACGCAAAGAAAGGTTTTGCTTGAAGAAGCTTCCTCTTGAGAAGATCAAGGTCGTACTTCTGCCTGTGACCGGGGAAATCCGTTCACAGGTTGAGGCATTGGAACTCGGCTCCAGTCAGACGGATCTGGTCGCAAGTAATACAGATTCCCTGCTTGAAGCCGATGAGGATGCGAACGCTAAGCCACGCGCTATTTTTGTCGCGGGAACACTTGTAGGCTTTCTCATGTATGATGCCACCAGTGAAGCGGGAATAGCTCAGCTTTACCGCTTCATGATAGACAAATCATTTCAGGGGCTGGGTTATGGCAAGGCTGCGTTGCAGGCGGTGCTTGCAGAAATCGAAACGTTGGGTCATGTCCACCAGATTTCGATTTGCTATGAGCCAGAAAATTTCGCTGCCCGACAACTTTATGCGAAAGCAGGGTTTGTCGAAGATGCAGTTGATGAAGATGGTGAGATGATCGCTTATCTTAACCTAGAAGGTTAATCTGGTTTATGTCGAGCTCCGTGGATAGCTGCAGTCTACCTTCTGAGGGTGAAGCACTAACGGAAGCTTTGTCAGCCGTTGTGCCGCGAGGAGTTTCGGTAGGCTGCTGCGCTATTCACAGCGGAGATGAAGCCCTCCTTCTTGCGGAGGAAAGACAATCAATTCAGACCAGCAATCTCAAGCGGCTCAAAGCAAGCGGCGCGGTGCGCCATATTGCGCGCGGATTGCTTGCGGAGCGGGGCAGAAACGAATTCCAGATTTTGCGCGCGCCAACTGGAGAGCCCATTTGGCCTGACGGGATCGTCGGTTCACTCGCCCATGATGACGAAGTTGCTGTTGCTGCCGTGGGAAACGCGGCTGATTTCCAAGGGCTAGGCATTGATGTTGAACCGGCAGTCCCTCTTCCTATAGATATTCAATCGCTTGTTAGAATTTCTACCGACAAGACCGGAAATGAACGCGTCTCGGACCTTTCTGATCGGGTCTTGTTTTGTGCGAAGGAGGCTATCTATAAAGCTGTCTATCCGCTCGATCGTGTGATTTTGAACTATGATGACATCAGTATCGATCTGACGACACAAACCGCAACAACAGTGACGGGCAGAGACGTGCAGCTCGTCTTTTGTATATCCCCCAGGATCATTGTCTTGGCATTTCTGTAGTTTTGATGATCCACTCACGAATAAATCGAATATTACTTGCCTTTGATCTCATTCCAGCCGTCAATAGTTGACGTAGTACTTGCTTGGGAAGTGGTCCTTTTCGCAGCAACGGGAAGCGAGGCAGCCACACTTGCGTGCTATGCCGACATCATACCAACGGTTCTATCGGTCGGGATGATGACCTTAAGCGAGAGGCCGGTGGTATCACGCTTGGCAAAGCCGTTGAGTCGCAACGATCAAGCTCACTCTTGAGGACAGGCGGAGTAAGATTAGTGTTCTTCCCGATGATTATCGTTGACCAACACCTATCCCCGCTTTTGTTGCTTGTTCAGACAAATGATGCGTGTAAGAAAAACTGTGAGGGTCGGCCGTTAAGAGGGGCGCGCCGAACTTACTCGCATCTTTTGGAGATATGCCAAATCGGATTTTAAATGCTTTGGAAAACTGCATGCTATCGTGAAATCCATAGCGATAAGCAATGTCTTTCAAGGACGCGGGTTGTCCCTTCTGCTTGATCAACATCCGGTAAGCACTATCCAGTCTTTTGTCGCGAATGACTTTGGCTACACCGCCATCCGGCTCGAAAGCGCGATAAAGGTGCGATCGGGACACGCGAAAATGACGCATGATCGTCTGCGGACCAAGCAGCGGGCTGGCAAGATTGTCATTGATGTAAGTGAGTATGCATTTACGCATTGTGAGATTGACAGCAAGATTCTCTGCTACGCCTGCTGTAACGCTGGCGCCTAACAGAGATAGCATAGCCTCCTGTGCCGAGTAGACCTCTGTAGGATCCAGCTCTCCTGCCACATCATTCAGGCCTTTCAAATAAGTGAATAGGAGGCGTGTCGTCGGTTCGTGAGCGCGCAGAACAACACCATGCAGATTCCGCCAGCCAACCACTCTTTCTAGCTCTTCGCGGGCGAGCATAACGGTTATTCGGCTTCCATCACATGCTGTGCTCTCAACAGTTTGCGTGAAGTCAATAACGACGATGTCACCAGGCTTTGCCCATAAATCGACACCATTAAAATTACCGCGCAAATCTCCAGCAGTAATTAATTGCAGAATATAGTGATCCAGACCGCCATGCGCGATGATCTTTGGTGTACGTAAGTAGTTCTGGGTATTAAAAGATGTCGAGCCAATTTGAAGCGATGCACCAACTGCTCGCCCTTTTGCAGAACCAAAAAGCTGATAATTCCGCATCTCCTTGTTCAACGTGATTTCATACAATGGCTTCAGAACTTCACGCCAGAAATCGTTGCGAAGTTCGTCTTCAATCATATCCGTTGAAAATGAAATCTGATTCATTATCGCTTATCGACACTTTCAATTCGAGAGCCAATATTCACCATAGCCGCATTCTCCGACAAGAAAAAGTTCCCAATTATCTCATTAGTACTAGTTTAATCGACATCGATTGATCGTTTCTACGCCATGCCTTAGCAATAAAGCTCACCTGAGCGAGGTTCTCATTATGATGAACGTTGAACGGTTGGTCGGGTTATGCTTGAGGTTCCGGTGCAGAAATGTTGCAATACCAAACCCGCTCGTCCATAAACTACTGCTAGGTCGAGGCATTGTACTGCGCGTTATGGTCAAGTATAAACAGTGCATTTGCGGCGCTGCTAACTGGGAGATAGGTCTCAACGTTTATGACTGGCGTTTGCATAAAGTGTTGCTTTCCACTCAAAAGATAGCCGGGTTTTGATCGGGAACTGAGCCAACGTTAATTATGGATTTTGGCTCGGGGTTCGGTCAAGTTGTTGGTTGTGTCCTTTGTTTTTCGGAGGGTGCTGAAGAGCTTGCCTTAAAACGAAAGCTGTCGTTTCCAGTTTCCAAGATGTGGTGATGGTGGGTAAGTCAATCGAGAAGTGACATTGGCATCTTTGCAACTCCAAAACGCTCGCCATTCGCTGAAGCTGAAATTGGTGGTGATACACCTGGTGCGCTCATAAAGCTTGCGGAGCAGGTGGAAAAGAAGTGTTCCGTCTGATGCACTGAATGGCAGATACTCACGTTCGTCCAGGATCACTTTTGGGCGAAAATCGACGACATGCTGTTCGTTCGATCAATCGTGAAAAACTAATGTGCCGAAAACGGATGGCCAGCCCCAACGAGCATAGGCGAAGATGCGTATATGGGAAATCGGCGCTCAGTTTAGCTGGGTTGATTCCGGCTAAAGGGCGAAATGATAAGCGCAGTGAACAGTTGAATGTGGCTCAGTGAGCCTTTCGAAAGAAGCGATTGACGTCGCAGGCACTGTTTCGTCCACGGTGGCGCGTGCCGATATCCACCATGAACCGGACTTATGCCTATATCAAGGACATGTTTACCCGCTTGCCGATGTTGCCTAATAGCCGTATCGGGAATTGCTGCCGGATCACTGGAAAACTGCCGACAAGTCTGAGGCGTCAAGGGTGTGTTCGGCGGGCGCTTACGGTCCATTGGTTTCGTTATTTGGTCTTCTTTCCTTGATCGTAATGCCACTTGATGGCGAAGAACATGCCCGTGCCTAAGACGAGGACTTTGAACGTAACGAAGACTACAATGAACCAATCCATCTGAATATTTCCAAGCTGCTACCTATCGTGAGGGGGGTATTACCCCAAAACTGCTGATTTAACAGCTTCAAATGTTGTTGAACCCACCACTTAACTGCCTTCGAGGCGGTTTTTTGATGCGGACAGGAAATACAATGGCACGGCTCATCAACGTGGCGGGCCGTGGCTTATCAATCAGTGGGAAGGCCATCAAGATGGCAGCTTAGAGGGATGTCGCTGGCATGCCGACTATCGGCTAGATGAGCAGTTATCAACATGGATGCTCGCAGGCTTTGCCATGAGCTCGGCCGTCAGTCTCGGAGGCACATTCACAGTCGTGCTGATTGCAACTTTCCGTTCCTTATCAGCTCCAATAGAGGCCCCGGTGACATTCAGCTGCACGAACGCGTTAACGGTGGGCGGGAAAAATATGTGCGCCGCGTCGATCTTGATGATCACGTTAGGTAGTTGCGGGATATTTTGTAACTAGTTGCAATCGTTGGAAATCTATTTGTAGACAAACGCGACATGAAATGTGCGCTATGAAGACCACTTTACTTCGCTAAACATTTTATTTTCTTGAAGAGAATTTTGGCTGGGGAACCTGGATTTGAACCAAGACTAACGGAGTCAGAGTCCTCGACAATTTATTGATATATAAAGATTAATTTCCAAAATGATGCGTATCATGTTCTTTGTGCATCAATAGGTTATCTGCGAAATGCAAACCAAGTTGCAGTAATTTCGCACGATGGGATCAGGTATAATTGCTGGCCTCATTTGTGGTATCTTAAATGTCAGCTTTCGACCCATTATGGCCGTTCGATGATAGGAGACGAAGACGACTTCAGCGGACCATGTAGGTCCCTGTCATCTTGAATCATATCTGTCGCAAGTTTGGGGATTTTTGCGACAAATTACGGACAGCCTTATAGCTTGGCTGGCGGAAAGCCGAAACCACCAATCTCAGCCCTCACGTTTTGTTAAGTACGAATCCATTTGATAAAATTTTAGTCTTAATGCCGCGCGTGTACGCCATTAATGGTTGACACCAAAGAAATCCCTACGCGCGGAGACTTCACATGCGACGATGTTTTCTGAAGACCCTGCTAATAGCTGTCATCGCCGTCGTCAGCGTCTCTAGTGGTCTGACGCCCACGTACGCTCAGTCGACTCCTAAAGCTCAGTTGGGAGAGGGGAGCGCATACGAGATCATCGATAGCGAAGTCTGGGATGTGCCCGATCCGGTTTCCGGTCGCGGTTACCAAGTCTTCGTCGCCTTACCACCATCCTATGCGAAGGATCCACAACGGCGCTACCCCGTGCTTTACGTCACCGATGCTGACTACGCTTTCCCGATCATCCGGCAGATCGGCCGTCGTCTGAACGTCGAAGGGCCCCGGATCGAGGAATTCGTTCTTGTCGGTTTGTCTTATGGAAAAGGTGAGGATGGCAAGGTCAGTCGTCAGCGCGACTACACCCCTACATCGAACGGTCCAAGGAGCGCACCTGCTAATGCGATCCATGGGCACGGACTGGCCTATCAACGATATTTGGGTGATCAGGTGAAACCATTTATCGCCGCCCGCTATCGGACCGATCCCGCCAGATCACTCTTCCTTGGCCACTCCTACGGCGCTTTGCTTGGCGCACAGATACTGTTCACCGAACCTGGCTTGTTTAGCGGCTATATCCTCGGTAGCCCCTCTCTATGGTACGACAAGCGCCACACCTTGAAGCTTGAAACAGCTTACGCCACGCAGAACAAGGACCTACCAGCGAAGGTCTATCTTTATGTTGGCGCCTATGAGGCGCAGCGCAAAGGCGACCGGCGCTATAATCAGACGGTAGATATGGTCGCCGACAACCGGGCTTTAGAACTAGCGTTGCAGAGTCGAAAGTATCCGAATCTGCAATTGAAGTCGGCGGTCTTGGACGACGAAGATCACCTTACCGTCGCGCCACGTGGCTTCACGCAGGGCTTAGAGTACCTTCTGAGAGTGCACTGACAAATCGCATCGAAAACTGGAACGAAGCCGTCGCACAATTCCTAAGTTTTGCGAGCGCACCAGCCGCGCTGAATTTCCGTCGTAAGGGTCAGGTGCAAAAGTCGGTCCTACGCGACCGACCTTTGCGATGCCGAATGGTCAGTTCATCCTCTGTCGGGCTGAAACGGTTACCAGTTCAATTTCGTCGTCGTATTCATTCTCTTGAACAAACGCATTCATTGTCCTGCTCCGTTAAAAGCAGACACACTCGCCGCCAGGCGTGTCTATTTAATATGACGTTCTTATTTTGTTCATGCCAACAAAAGAGTCAAGCATGTTGCATGGATTTGCCCGGGGGGGTAACCAGTTGTAATTACGAGGAATCTATTTGCAACAAGACGCAACATGAAATCCACGTTCTAACAGGCTTTCAAATCACTTAAGCATCTGATTTTTTGAAGATTTTTTTGGCTGGGGAACCTGGATTCGAACCAAGACTAACGGAGTCAGAGTCCGTCGTTCTACCATTAAACTATTCCCCAGCAGGGCTCGCGGATCAGTTATATCTGACTGAAACGCGATTGCGACAGAAGCATGAAGCTTCGTTCGTCGACGGCCTCCATCTAGCGAACTCAAACGACGAGCGCAAGCCCTTCTTTCAAAAAAATCGTGGCAAATTCAGTTATTTCGCATCAGCGCACGGAAAGACTGGCTTTGTGCCAAGGTCGCGCTGGGTTTGCACATGAAAAAAGCCCGGCAGCAGAGGTGCGGCCGGGCAAAGAGACAGGCTGGCCGAGAGGGGACCCGGCCTGTGAAGGTGGCGCCTGCCAGATGTTCGATCAGCAGATGTGGCGTGTGGCCTCAACGCGCGAGCGCGCATCTGCTAGGGCTGCCAGAACACGGGTCGGATCGTCTGCACCGCGCTGGTGAATCGCTGTATAAATATCTCCGCTCTGCAGCCCGATATCTTTTAGAAGATAATTGTCGAGCTCATTGAGGTGCATCACATGGCGCCGATTTCGGAAAAGCGTCCAGCGACGCAGAACCGACGTAAACACGGCTTGTACCATTTGCTTGAGCACGGAGGTCGGTGCACTCGTTGCAGGTAAGGGTGTTATGGTGGTTTTGCTTATCGCTGTCATTGCCGCTCTCCTTCAAGCGCGCTTGGTCAAAATGTTTCTATCGTCAGGTCATTCGCTTTCGCGTCTCCATTCTCTGCGATGTCGCCTTTATCCAATAATTGAATTGATTGTTCTAACGAATGTTTTTAATGTGATAGTTCAATAATTATGATGGATGGTTCTGATGAGCGCGCCCTTGGATCTTGACCAGTTGCAGACCTTCATTGCCATTGCGGATACGGGCAGTTTTACCAAGGCGGCGGATGCTGTTTTCAAGACCCAGTCGGCAGTATCCATGCAGATGCGTCGGCTTGAGGAACGGATCGGCAAAGCGCTGTTTGAACGTGATGGTCGCATGAATCGCCTGACCGAAGATGGCGAGAGATTGCTTCTTTATGCACGTCGTATGCTTCTGTTGAACGGCGAAACCGTCGCGGCTTTTGACGACACGCAACTCGAAGGCCATGTGCGTATCGGTACGCCGGATGATTATGCTGATCGGTTTTTGCCAGAAATCATGGCGCGGTTTGCGCGTTCCAATCCACGTGTCGAACTGTCGGTGGTTTGCGAGCCGACAGTCAATCTGGATGAAATGATCCGTCGCGGAACGCTTGATATTGCCCTTGTGACGCAATGTGATGACAAGCGGCGCTCCGAAGTGGTGCGTACTGAGCCGCTGTTATGGGTGACGTCGGCCAATCATGCGGTGCACGAGGAAGCAATGCTTCCGCTTGCAGTAGGGCGGCCGACCTGTATCTGGCGTCATGCGGCCATTGATGTTCTGGAACAGGTCGAGCGCGATTATCGCATTATCATTACCAGCTGGTCAGCGACGGTACTTGCTGCGGCCGTGCTTTCAGGGCTTGCCGTATCGGTTTTGCCGGAATGTGCGCTGCGGCCTGGAATGCGTGTTTTGAGCGAAGCGGATGGATTTGGTACTTTGCCAGAATTTGGCATCGGCATCATGCGTGGGCACACCAAGCAGAATGCGATAGTTGACGCTTTGGCACAGCATATTATTGAAAGTCTTGATAATATTTCCTCGCCGGCACCAGCATCTATGGTTTCCGCTGAAATCGCATCGTTTCCATCCGTCCGCACTCGTCGCGTGCGCAGCAACGAGTTGCTGCCAGGCTGGTGACCGTGCATAATCACAAAAGACGGCGTCTTGACCAGTTGACCGGAGGGGGTGGCTGGTTGCCTATGATGGGATGAGCATGGGTTCCGATTCTATACCAAGCGGCACCGCTTCGAATGTAGCGGAGTATAGTGTTTCCGAGATTTCCGGCGCTTTGAAGCGGACGGTCGAGGATACATTTTCGCATGTGCGCGTGCGCGGCGAGATTTCTGGTTATCGTGGTCCACATTCGTCGGGTCATGCCTATTTCGCATTGAAGGACGACCGTGCCCGGCTAGAGGCGGTGATCTGGCGCGGGTCCATGGGGCGTTTGCGCTTTCGCCCAGAAGAGGGGATGGAAGTCATTGCCACTGGCAAACTGACGACCTATCCAGGCTCTTCCAAATATCAGATCGTCATTGAGCAGATGGAGCCCGCAGGCGCAGGCGCTTTGATGGCGCTTCTCGAAGAGCGTAAGCGACGGCTTGCTGCCGAAGGTCTGTTTGATCCTGCGGCAAAGCAGCTTTTGCCTTTCATGCCGCGCGTGATTGGCGTTGTCACATCGCCCACTGGTGCGGTCATTCGCGATATTATTCATCGCATTTCGGATCGATACCCGCTGCATGTGATCGTTTGGCCAGTGCGCGTACAGGGTGATACCAGCGGTGCGGAAGTGGCCGCAGCGGTTGACGGTTTCAATGCATTGGCCGAAGACGGCGCGATAGCGCGTCCTGATGTGCTGATTGTGGCGCGTGGTGGCGGCAGCCTTGAAGACCTCTGGGGCTTTAACGATGAAATCGTCGTGCGGGCAGTAGCGGCATCGCATATTCCGGTGATTTCAGCTGTTGGCCATGAGACGGACTGGACATTGATTGATCTGGCTGCCGACGTGCGCGCACCAACGCCGACAGGTGCTGCTGAAATGGCGGTTCCTGTTAAAGCCGATCTGGTCGCAACGGTTGCAACGCAATCCGCGCGACTGGCTTCGGCCATGTCGCGGTTTATCGACTTGAAACGTCAGGCGCATCGCGCGGCAAGCCGGGCATTGCCTTCGGCTGATCAGTTGCTGGCTTTACCGCGTCGTCGTTTCGATGAAGCTGCTTCGCGGTTAACACGGGCGCTTTTTGTGAACACGCAAAAGAAGCGCGTTCATTTTGAGGGCCGCGCGCGTCAATTGTCGCCGCGCTTACTGCAACGCGGTTTCGACGAGCAAAAACGCAATATGAAGCTGCTTGGTCAGCGGCTGCCGCGCGCACTTGAGGCCTTCTTGCGTGAGCGCCGAACCGCGTTTGCAAGACGTGCCGACCGGTTGACGCCGGAACCTTTGTTGCGGCGCACCACACTTGCAAAGAATGCAATTGAGCAGCTAGATCGCCGCCGTGATCAGGCGATCAGCTTGCTGCTCGAACGTACCAGACGTCGCGGGCAGGAGCTGGAACGTCTCATGCGTACACTGTCGTATGAAAGCGTATTGGAGCGTGGCTACGCGATTGTTTTCGATGCGGAAGGCAATCCGGTCAAACAGGCGACCAGCGTTGCTGAAGGTGACGCCCTGTCGATTCGCTTCAGAGATGGCGATGTTGCGGCGACCGCGGGCGAAACTCCCGGAGCACCTTCGTCCAAAGGTACAATACGCAAACCATCCTCCTCGCGTCCCGGCGGGCAGGGATCGTTATTTTAGCAACAGTCGTCCGTGTGATTGCCCGCAGATTGTATGTAAGTTGCAGATTATGTTGTTTTCTTAAGGCTGACTTAAGTTTGGCCTCCTCTTTCTCGGCACACATTCGCCGGCGTGTATTCCAGTTTGGAAGGCATGTGGTTTCAAGTTGTGCAGATGAAAGAGTTTTTGAATGTCGCGTAAATTTTCTGAAAGCGGTGGTGGGCCGCTCTTGCCAAACGGCGTGACAAGCCGCCGGGCGTTCCTGATTGGTGCCAGTGCGATTGCACTTTCCGGCTGCGTTTCGACCGCCCAACAGGCGAGCCCTGTAAAAGTGGCCGCTGAACCGGCCCCGGTGCGCGCCGTTCCGCCAATGTATGAGGCGATGCCCTATGAGCAGTTTCCTCTGCCGGCAGTAAATGTTGCCAAGGTTGATCCGAAATTCTGGCGGCAGGAAGTTGACTATCCGACCGACGAGAAGGTCGGTACGGTTATTGTCGATACGCCGAATAAATATCTTTATCATGTTCGCAGCAATGGTCGCGCCATGCGCTATGGTATTGGCGTTGGGCGTGATGGCTTTTCGTGGGCTGGCCGTGCGATTATCGCGTATAAACGCCAATGGCCGCGCTGGACCCCGCCCGATGAAATGGTGGCACGTCAACCGGCGCTTGAACCCTACAGCATCGCCAATGGCGGTATGCCTCCCGGCTTGAAAAATCCGCTAGGCGCGCGCGCACTTTACATTCACAAGGACGGACGTGACACGATTTATCGTATTCATGGTTCAACTGAGGAATGGAGCATCGGCAAGGCAGTATCATCTGGCTGTATTCGCCTGCTCAATCAGGATGTCATCGACCTTTATAACAATGTGCGTGATGGCAGCACCATTGTCGTGATCCCTGATCCAACAAAAGGTACGCAAGTGACGAGCTGAATGTAAACAAGGGCGCGATGATCGCGCCCTTTTTCGTTTGCGGTGGATAATGCTTAAAAACAAATAGTTGCAGCGTCCCAGCAACTTAAGCTTAACTAGAGCCGCTGTAACGCTTCGATCAGACACCTGTTTGGTTACAGATCACAACGCGCCAACCGTCGGGGTCTTCATAGGTAAAACTGCGGTCAATCCAGTATGGATTCTCAGGTTCAACCGGAGCATAACCTTTTTCCTGCATACGGCAGTTCAGCCGTTCATAGGTGTTTTCGTCGATGATATAAATCACAAGCAGATTGTCTTCTGACGGAGCCCGGCAAGGGCTACCTGCCTGATGCTCGGTGAATTCCAGATGCGCGCTTTTCCCGGGTAGGCCGAGCATGATGCCATTATATCCAGCATGATCTGCAAAAGACCCCAGCTCTGGCAGGCCAAGCCCATCCCGGTAGAAGGTAACGACTTCGCTGAATTTGTCGGTTGGCCGTGCAAAGCGGATCTGTACCGGGATTGCGCCTTCGCCCAGCGTGAGAGAGGTCGATCGGGTATTCATAGTCATCTCCTTCAGTTCTGTCCGGAAGCGGCTGTAAAGGTTTGCGCAGTTCGCCAGAGCGATGGGCCTTGCATGACGATGACGCCGATGACGACAAGTGCAACGCCAACAATTCGGGAGGGGGTGATTGCCTTGCTCGCAAAGCCCACGATGCCGAAATGGTCGATAAGCACGGACGCGATGAGCTGACCGGCAATGACTGCTGTCATGAAACTTGCTGCACCGAGCTTTGGCGCGAACAGTATCGCAGCGGTTATGTAAACCACACCGGCCACACCGCCGATCCATATCCATTTTGGCTGTCCGGCAAGTCCGGCGAATGTGGGCAGTGAAACCTTCATTGCTAGTAAGACCGGAAGCACACAGATGATGCTGACGATCAACGACACGACCGTTGCCCAGAGTGGGTGGCCGAGAGTGCGCCCCAAAGCGGCATTCGCGCCAGCCTGAAACGGCACCACCGCACCCGCAATGAGGGCAGCGAAGAGAAATGTAAGTGATCCTTGAGCCTGCATGGAAAACCTTTCCTATGTTCCTTTGGCTCTGATCTAGCTATAGATATTGAGAATTTGAAATTCAGATATCCGAGGCAATCATGCACCCGACGAATAATCTGCGGAATGTTGATCTCAACCTGTTGGTGATTCTGGACGTGCTTCTGACAGAGCGTCATGTGTCGCGTGCAGCCGTGCGGCTCAATATGAGCCAGCCAGCAGTCAGTCACGCGCTGGCGCGTCTCCGTGAGTTGCTGGATGACCCACTTCTCATTCGGCAAGGTGCAGGGCTATCTCTCACAATAAAAGCAATGGAAATTACAAAACCGCTCACGGAAGTGCTCTCGGGCGTTCGAAGTGTGCTTGGCCCGCTGGGTTTCGAACCTGCAACCACGCAGCACCGCTTTCATCTTTCCATGTCCGACTATGGTGGCGGTATCGTCTTACCGGGATTGGTCAGAGAATTAAGAAAGGATGCACCGGGCATTGATCTTGCTATCAGCCAGTTCAGTCGCGAAGGCATGATCGCGCGTGTTCTGGATGGCGAGATTGATATGGGCTTTGGGGTGTTCCCGCACTTGCCTACCCAAATTGCGGCAGATGTGCTGATGAGAGACGAATATGTGTGTTTGTTGGACCGCCGCAGTCTTAAAGGGCGGCCATTCGATGCCGAGACATATTTTGAACGACCACACGCACTTGTTGCAGTGCGTGGCGATGCGACGACTGAGATTGAAGAAAGTTTGAAACTTGCGGGACGAACGCGCCATATTGCCGTGGTTGTTCCGCATTGGGGTGTTGCACCACAGCTAATCGCAGGCACAGACCTGATTTTGACCATCGCGCGTGGCGGGCTCAAAAATCTGCCGCCGGATAATAATCTTATCTTGCTGCCTGTACCTGTTGCGTTGCCGCCTATACCCTTTGTGCAGATATGGCATAAGCGCCGGGAAAGTGACCCGGCGCATCGCTGGTTACGGACGAAGATAACATCCGTTTTATGAGAAGATTAATACGCATACTCTAGGAAGATTGGTTCGACTGAACCAGTCCACACGCTGTTATAAGCCTTGAGCATGCGCTCGGCGTCAGTGATGCCTGCAGCGACGATTTCTTCCAGCGGTGCCAGGAAATGCGTTTCGTCAAATCCGTCGGCATTCAGCTTGTTGCGGTTGAGGAGGCCAAGACGCGAGATTTCGAGCGTCTTGCGAGCGATCTGCGCAACAGGCTTGCCACGGAATGAAGCATTGAGTGCCTTGGCTGGCACGTCATTGCGCAGCGCCAGCACCTCTTCATAGGCCCAGTCTTTTGTCAGATCTTCTGCGGCATCGAGCGCTTCATCATCATAGAGCAGGCCAACCCAGTAGGCGGGCAGGGCGCAGATACGACGCCAAGGGCCACCATCAGCACCGCGCATTTCGAGGAAGCGCTTGAGGCGTACTTCCGGGAACAGCGTCGACAAATGGTTGGTCCAGTCGCCCATGTTCGGCACAGGATCGCTGACTTCGCCCTTCAAAGCACCATTCATAAACTGGCGGAAGGTTACATGTGTGCAGTCATGATAACGACCATCACGCAGGATAAAATACATCGGTACATCGAGCGCCCATTCGACATAGTCGATGAAGCCGAAGTTTTCCGAGAAGACAAATGGCAACACGCCCGAGCGCTGGTTGTCGGTGTCGCGCCAGATATTGGAGCGCCACGACAGAAGATTGTTCGGCTTGCCTTCGGTGAAAGGTGAACTAGCAAAGAGCGCTGTTGCAATCGACTGCAGCTTCATCGAAACCTGCATCTTGCGGCGCATGTCGGTTTCGGAACCAAAATCGAGATTAACCTGAACGGTCGACGTGCGGTACATCATGTCGAGACCTTCATGCCCGACTTTCGGCATGTAGTTACTCATGATTTTATAGCGCGACTTCGGCATGACCGGCGTTTCAGCCAGCGTCCATTTTGGACTGCCACCAAGGCCTAGGAAGCGAATGCCGAGTGGCTCGGCAATCTCGCGTACTTGCGAAAGATGGGCGTTCACTTCACGACAGGTCTGATGAATGGTCGAAAGGGGCGCCCCGGAAAGCTCAAACTGGCCGCCAGGTTCGAGCGAAATCGCGCCCTGTCCCGTTGGCTCTACCAATCCGATGATATTGCCTTCATCCATGATTGGTTCCCAGCCCAGCTTGGCCTTCATACCCTCCAGAATGGCCTTGATGCCGCGCGTGCCTTCATAAGGAACAGGGCTGTTGTCAGCGACGTAGAAAGGAAATTTCTCGTGCTCTGTGCCGATGCGCCACGCATCTTTCGGCTTGCTGCCTTCGGCAAGATAGGCTGCGAGTTCTTCAACACCGGTCAGTGCTGTTTCATCGGTCGTGTCGCGCGCCATGCGTATTGTCCCTAGTCGGATTTATATTTGTCTGCGTGATTGGACAAATTTGTCAAATCGCGCAAGTCAATTTCATTGATGATTGGATTTTCTCATATTCATGTGTTCGCTTTCCAGTCGCCTAACACCGCTTGGACAAGCGTAAGTGCTGCAACGGCTGCCGTATCTGCACGCAGAATGCGAGGCCCCAGTGGAATGGCAGTTACAAACGGGAGGCTGTGCAATTGCTGTCGCTCAGTCTCTGAAAAACCGCCTTCAGGGCCGATAAGAACCGCATAGGGGCCGAGCTCTAAACTGCTCAGAATAGTTAGCGGGTCATTTGCTTCATGGCCTTCATCGCAGAAGATGAGGCGGCACGACTGGTCCCACTGCGCCAGAAAACGATCAAAGCGGATTGCATCGCGGCACTCGGGGATAGCAAGCACACCGCATTGTTCGGCGGCCTCGATGGCATTGGCCTTGATGCGGTCTGTCCCAAGCTTTGGCACCTGCGTGTGCTGCGTGACAACCGGCTGCAAAACGCCTGCCCCCATTTCCACGGCCTTCTGCACCATATAATCAAGCCGTCCCTGTTTCAGCGGGGCAAAGCAGTAGATCAAATCACAAGGCTCAGGCTGCGGCCGTGTTTGCTCAATGGCTTCAAGAAACAGGCGTTTCTTGCCTTCAGGCCGCAATCGCATTTTCCATTCGCCATCCTGCCCGTTGAAAGCGAGGATTTCATCGCCGTCCTTCAATCGCAGCACATGCGTTAGATAATGAGCGGCCTGCGTTGGCGCTTCCACGGTTACGCCATCGCCCAGTCTTCCATCGCCAGGGCCGGCCTCGATATAAAGTCTCTGCATTTTATAATTCGCGCGCATGATCGCATCGATGGCAGAGGGCCGGCCCCATGGTCAAGCCTTTTGGTCATTTGGGGTAAATTGAATGGGTGGCTACACAAACATTTGATGGGACTGATAAAGTAGTTGATTTGAACTAGATTGTATCCATATAGATATGAAGCTATCTATTTGAATGGAATTTAAGTGATGAACCAAGCTTGGGCCGAATTTGCACCGCTGCTGTCTGCCAATGCCCGTGGATGGCGCAAAGCCTTCGACGCAGCAATGGCCGAGCACAGCCTATCGGATGCAAAAGCTATACCGCTCATGACGCTTTTACGGCATGGCGATTGCATTCCTCAGGGCGTGCTAGCCGAAAGAGTCGGAATTGAAGGAGCAACGATTGTTCGCGTTGTGGATGAGTTGGAAAAGGAAGACCTGATCCGACGCATCCCGGACGACACGGATCGCCGGGTTAAACTCATTCAGCTGACGGATGAGGGTCGAGCCCTAGCGGCAAAAGTGGAAAAGACTGCGGCGCGCCTGCGCATGGCTTTTCTGGGCGACCTTGATCCCGATGCGGTTGATGTCGCGATGGATGTCTTGCGCAAGCTTCACGAGAAATTCCAGAACCAGCCTTCCTGACGGGGAGGTAAGCAACATCCGGCCTTCCCTTGAAGGCAGGCAACTTATTGTAATGAAAATTCTTAAAGCCGATGATTAAGCCCGCTGAAACAATGCCGCGATTTTGGGACGTGGTCTTCTCGCTGAAGACCTTCGCGGCTGCCATGCTTGCGCTGTGGATTGCCCTGATGGCTGATCTGCCCAACCCTTATTGGTCGGTGGCGGCGGTCTACATCGTTGCGCATCCGCTTTCAGGCGCGACGACATCCAAGGGCTTTTATCGTCTGATCGGTACAATTATCGGCGGTGCCGTCACGATTGTTTTCGTGCCGCATCTGGTCAACTCGCCTGAAATTCTAACGCTGGCAATCGGCCTGTGGATGGGGCTTTGTCTCGCTATCAGCCTGCTTGATGGCACACCACGCAGTTACCTTTTCATGCTTGCCGGCTATACCGTAGCGATCGCAAGTTTCGCGGTTGTCTCCGCTCCCGCCACGACTTTCGATTATGCCGTGGGCCGTGTTGAAGAAATTGCTATCGGTATCATTTGCGCGGCTGTGGTCAATCGTCTGGTATTTCCACGCCATAGTGGCCCCGTTCTGGTTGCGCGTATCGATAACTGGCTGCGTGACGGCTCCAAACTTGCTGTTGCAACGCTGCGCGGCGACGGTGACAGCCCTGAATTCAGGCGCGACCGCCAGCGGCTTGCTGCTGATGCTCTGGAACTGCGCAATCTGACGACGCATGTGGCCTATGATACGTCCTCTATCCGCAATGTCGGGACACTTTTGCATGTACTGCAGCAGCGCATGGTTGCCGTTCTACCAATCGTTTCCAGCCTGCATGATGTGTTGGTACTGAAGCCCGGTGAGGGTGAAAAGCCCTGGCATCCAGCGGTACAGAAACTTCTGGATGAAGCCTGTGACTGGCTTGAGAGTGGTGAAGCCCTGACAGAACAGCGCCGCGCAATACTTCTTGGTTATCTCGACGAAATCGAAAAGCATGGCAAGGATGCCGATAGCTGGGCTGAGTTGCTGCCGTTCAATCTGGCAGCGCGTGTGCGGGATCTTGTTCAGATTTGGAGCGACTGTATCACGCTGTGTCAGGACATCATTTCCGGTTCGCGTCATTCGCTGCGCTGGCGCCGCTACGACGCGCATCTGAAGGCGCGCCCGCAGCACCGAGATTATGGCATGGCCTTCCTCTCAGGTTTTTCGGCTTTTCTGGCGACGTGTATTGCCACAGCGTTCTGGATTGCGACCGGATGGGCGCAGGGGAGTGCCGCTGCCATGATGGCCGGGATTTTTTGCTGCATTTTTGCCGGCATGGACGATCCTGTTCCGGTGATGCGCAAGTTTAACTGGCTGCTGCTGATCGTGATTGCTGCTGCCTTCGTGTTTGAATTTGCGCTGTTGCCGCTGGTGGATGGTTTCTTCCCGTTGGTTCTCGTTCTTGGCCTGTTTCTGATCCCCGCCGGTATTTTGTTGGCCATTCCATCACAGTTTTTGCTCGGCATGGTGCTTTGCGTGAACCTGCCGAACATGCTGATGCTTCAGGGCCATCTGACACATGATTTTGTGAGCTTCGCCAATGCTAACCTCGCCACGGTTCTGGGCATCGTTATTGCCGCTGTGGTGACATCGATCGTGCGGTCAGTCGGTGCTGAATGGAGCGTGCGTCGTCTCGTCAGGGCCGGCTGGAATGATATTGTGCTTGCAACCGAACGTCAGCCGGGCCGCCATCGGCGTCAGCGTATGAACCGTTTGCTGCTCAAGATGATTGATCGCATCGGCATGATGACGCCGCGCCTTGCTTTGATACCAGCTGCCGATATTGCGAAGGTCGATCTGTTGCGTGATTTGCGCAATGGCATGAACACGATTGATTTGCAGCAATATCGGTCGAAACTGCCTGCCTCCTGTCGCGAGGCGGTGGACGTGGTGCTTGATGGCGTTGGTGCGCATTATCGGGCGCTGTCACGTGACGCCAGATCGGAAGCGCGTGAAGAAATTGATGCCCGACTATTGGCCGCTATAGATCAGGCGATCACTATCATCATCGAAAATGGTTCACCGGCTATCGCGAAGAGGCCTCGTATCGCCCTGATTGGCTTGCGCTTCAACCTATTTCCGAAAGCGCTGCCCTTTGCGCTTCCACCGCAGCCGCAACTCGAGCTGCCGCAGGCCGCATAAGGCACGTATTTCGCACGAATGGAACTTGAATAATCATGAGACCCGAGCTCGACATCTATGGGATTTATCTTCCGACTTTGGCGGTTTTGGCGCTCGGCGCTTATTTCACCAATTCCGTGCTGCAGCATCTGCTGGCGCGCGCCCGTTTCTATCGTTTTGTATGGCATCGTCCTTTGTTCGATGCCGCGATGTACTTCTGCATTCTCGGCGTAAGCGCCGTACTCTTGAATGGAATAACACTATGAAAAAGCTCTTTGCACATTCCGGCCGGGTTTTCCTCACCCTCGTCATGGTCACAATGGCAGGGCTGCTTGGCTGGCATCTATGGGACTATTACATGAACGCGCCATGGACACGTGACGGCAAGATACGTGCGGATGTCGTGCGCATCGCTCCGGACGTTTCTGGTCTGGTGAGCGAAGTTCTTGTTCATGACAATCAGACGGTCCAGCAAGGTGAGGTGATTTTCCGCATTGATCAGGCCCGCTACAAGCTTGCGCTCCAGTTGGCCGATGCGAAGCTTGCCAGCAGCAAGGCTGCACTGGATATGGCTAATCGCGATCAGATCCGCTACCGCAAGCTCAATGATACGACTGTGACCCAACAGAAAATGGAGCAGATCGAAACGACAACCCAGCAAGCGGAAGCCACCTATCGTCAGGCAGAGCTCGATCGCGATCTGGCATCGCTTAATCTTGATCGGTCTTCGGTCAAGGCTCCCGTGAATGGTGTGATCACCAATTTTTCGCTTCAACCAGGTGATTATGTGACGACGGGTTCCGCTGTCACAGCGCTGGTCGATACAGATTCATTTTATGTTTCCGGCTATTTCGAGGAAAACAAGCTTGAGCGCATCCAGATCGGCGATGCGGTTCTGGTTGATGTAATGGGTAGTAAGGTGCAGCTGAAAGGCAAGGTCGAAGGCATTGCTGGCGGCATTGAAGACCGTGAGCGCACGGATTCAACAAGCCTGCTTGCTAATGTTTCACCAACGTTCAACTGGGTTCGCCTCGCACAGCGCGTGCCGGTTAGAGTGAAACTGGAGGAAGTGCCACAAGGCGTTCATCTGGTGGCCGGTCGCACAGTCAGCGTTTTGGTCGTGAACTGAAATTGCACATGAAGAGAAATAAAGCCCGGCTATTGTCCGGGCTTTTTTCATGCTAGAGCATTTCTAGAAAAGGTGCGAAGCGGTTTTGCGTAGGATAATGCGTGAGAACAAATAGTTAGAGCGGTTCCAGTGATTAAACTTAACTGAAACCGCTCTGGAAATTTGCGTAAAGAAGTCGCTGTGGGGCTTGGGCTATGAGCGTATTGGTCATCCAGAATTATCCAGATTCGGGCCTCGGACAAATTGAGCCTATATTGCTTGAGGCGGGTCATTCGATTGATCTGCGGCATGCCTATCAGGGCGACGCTCTACCAAAAGATGACAGTGATCATCAGGCGCTTATTCTGCTTGGTGGCGAACAGAATGCACTTGCGGATGCCGAGTTCCCATATTTCCCAGATCTCCTCAATCTCATTCGCGCTTTCGGCGATAATGACAAGGCGGTACTTGGCATTTGCCTCGGTAGCCAGCTTGTTGCGCGCGCATATGGAGCCGAGAATATTCTGGATCGGCCTATGGAGTTTGGCTGGCACGAAGTGCGGCTGACCGAGAAAGGGAAAAGCGATCCGATGCTTGGTGCCGCAGGTTCTGCGTTTCCGATTTTCCATTGGCACCGCGATACGTTTTCATTGCCAGAAGGGGCTATTCACATGGCAGTCAGCGATATGACTGCCCATCAGGCCTACCGGATTGGCCGGGCAATCTATGGTACCCAGTTTCATTTTGAAGCGGACACAAAACTTGTTGTCGACTGGAATGAAACGCTTAGCGACATGATCGCTGAGTTTGATCCTGAATGGCCTTCTGAATTTCCTGCACATTTGCAACGTTCGGGGGCTGCTGCAGACAAGGCTGGCGCTGCCCTCGCACGTGCATGGACCAATCTGATCTAGCGCGGATGCCCAAAAAGTTGCCTGCAAACAACACCTCCAGCCGATAAGGCGTTGCGACTTTGCCACAGGGGGGAACCATTTGGGTTTTTCCCTTGGAAAGCGACAATTGTAGTCCCCGTGTTCAGTTGCGGGTAACTTTTTTCAGGTGTAACTGAGGCCAACTTCCGGGTGGCAAGTGATCGGACAGGGCGCAAGCCTTGCTCATTATGAAAGCTCGGTTTCCCGATCCTCCCGGTAACCCTCTAAAGAGTTTTCGATCATGACCGCTAAGCATGCCGCGCTCCTCACCGTCCTGATGATTTCTGCGATCGTGTTTATGGCAGTTGGTATTTTTACAGTCGATGCAGGTAACAGCATGACCTCGACTGACGGTTACGGCATTTCCAGCGCGCGTTAATTTTTTGGACTGGCGGCTGGGCCGATCGCTTCGAGAAAGCGTTTTTCAGAACCGTCGACCACGATGGATGACAGCTTTCCGCTCTTCCAGGCATAAGTATCGAGATTAACCCGATTGGGTTGAATGTCGATTGCACTCTGCGGCGTATGGCCGTGGATAATGACCTTTTCCAAGGGATCGGTCCATTTCAGAAACAGCGTTCTGATCCACATCAGTTCGTCGGGGTCCTGAGCGTCGAGCGGCACTGCCGGGTTAACGCCCGCATGACAGAAAAAGAAATCACCGAAACTCGCTGTATGCGGCATAGAGCGGATATAATCGATATGCGCTGGCGGTATCGCGTTTACGAGTTGCCGATATCCCGACACTGCCGAAACCGGATCGCTGAAATCCACCTCAATCCCATAAGAACGTGCGGTATCGCTGCCGCCATGATGGGCAAAAATCCCATTCGTATCTCCAGTAGCAAGATAGCGCAAAAAACCATCGTCATGGTTTCCCATCAAAGACACAATGCGTGGATCGTGTGCTGATGCATTCATCAGAAAATCAAGAACACCTTTAGAATCCGGTCCGCGGTCGATGTAATCGCCAAGATGAATAATCCGCCAGTCATGCACGGGACTGTGGTCGAGATCGGCGCGGATAAGGCCATGCATATCCTGCAAAAGATCAAGACGTCCGTGAATGTCGCCGATAGCATAAAGCCGTACGCCTTCTGGTCCTTTAGCGTCCTTCAACGTCACGCCAGTCATAAGTCGTCGCTTTCCTTTGCGTCTTTTCCAGCACGCTGACGATAGCGCAAGCGGGATACGCGCTCACGTTCATCGTTCAGTTCTCTGTCATTCGTCGCCTGTTCGACAAAGCGGATGTGCTTTTGAACCGCCTCGCGGGCAGCTTGCGGGTTGCCTGCAATGACAGCATCGTAAATGGCGCGGTGCTGTGACAGGAACATGTCAGCGACGCCGGGGTAATTGTAAATCAGACTGCGGTTGTAAAAGACCCCGTCTTTGAGCAGTTGATAGCAAGAGCGCAATGTATGCAGCAGCACGATATTATGTGCGGCTTCACCGATAGCATTGTGAAAATCGACATCAAGCCGCGCTTCCGTATCAAAATCACCGGCACCGTGCGCCGTTTCCATTGCGACGATGATTTCCTTCAAGAGCGCCTTGTCAGCAGGCGTCGCGCGCAGTGCTGCAAATTCAGCGGCAATGCCCTCTATCTCGCGGCGGTACTCCAGATAATCACCCTTTGCTTTGCGATGTTCGGCAAAAAGCTTCACCACTGGTGCACTGAAAACCTGTCCGATGACATCAGCAACGAATGTACCACCACCGTGACGCGATGTGAGAAGACCGGCATTTTCAAGCCGCTTCAGTGCATCACGCAGAATAGGACGGGAAATATCGAACTGGCGTGCAAGTTCCCGTTCACCCGGAAGCCGGTCGCCACCGCGCAAGACGCCTTCGAGAATCAGGCTCTCGATCTGGTGGACGACATCATCCGCTGTACGGCTCGCTTGAATGCGTGAAAAAATTGTCTCGGCCATGCCGTTCGAAGCCCTCTCCATATCGGCGGCAAGTTAGCCTTAAGGCGTCAGCCGAGCAACGGGGAGTTTACAGGTTAAACAAAAACCCCGGAAGGCATGCTTCCGGGGTTTGAGAAGATTGCAGCTCTGCTTCAGGCCTTCTTACGCTTTCGGCCTGAAAAGAAAGCAACGAGCCCTGCAACAAGACCATACATTGCCCATTTGATGGGAAGGGCATCGGCGGTTTCACTACGGATAGGAAGCACGGTAACTGTGCCCGGGCGGCTTTCGAAGCCAGCCTTTCCTTCGGCTTTCGCCTGTTCGATCTGCTGCGGGGAAACGACCCATTCTGCGCCGCGCGATTTGTCGTAGAACATGAAGCCGAAACCGACGATGACGGCAACGACGATTGCGAGAATAAGGCGGGTAGGTGTGTTCATCTTCATTCCTCAAAAATCGGACTGATGTGGGAGGCGGTCCATCCGATTCGCTGAATTATGGGGCTATAAGGCTATTGCTAATCAATTGCTTAGCCGACTGCATTGCGCGCTTTTAACAAAAGCGCCACGCTGTCATACGCAATCACATTGGCTTCGTCTATTTTGTGGGCATATCTTGTGGAGAACTACCGCTCTCCCAATAAGGAACGGGCCCGTAAAGATCAGCCAGATAATCTATGAACAATCGTACTTTTGCTGGTAGGAATTGTTTTGAGGGATAGACGGCGTGGATCGCGACATTGCGGGAAGCGGAATAATCAGGCAGCACCTGTACGAGCTTGCCTGCGGCTAGTTCCGGACCGACATCCCAAGTCGAGCGCTGCGCAATGCCAAGCCCCGCAAGCACTGCTTCGCGAACCATTTCGCTTGAATTGGTCTGCAATGGTCCTTGCGGGCGAATGGTGATCGGTCCTTTTGGTCCTTCCAGCCGCCAGGGGTCATTATTGTGCGGAGCAAGACAAATATGCGCTTGCAGATCCTCGATGGTTTCCGGCGTGCCCCGCTCCGCGATATAATGCGGTGAGGCAACCAGAACACGGCGCACTGGTGCCAGACGTCGCGCGACGAGTGTCGAATCCGACAATTCGCCAATGCGGATCGCGAGATCATAGCCATCGCCAACGATATCCACCATCTCGTCAGAAAGCTGCATATTGACCGTGAGGTCTGAGTTGGTCCGCATGAAAGGCACAAGATAGGGCGCGATATGCATGCGCCCGAAGGTCGTCGGGGCTGATATTTTCAGTGTCCCGCGCGCGTTTGCTGATCTGCGGGCAACGAAGGCTTCTGCCTCTTCGATATTGCTCAGAATTGCCAGAACGCGCTCATGATAACCTTGACCGGCTTCGGTCAAAGCAATCTGACGTGTGGTTCGCTGCAAAAGACGCGTGCCGAGACGTTCTTCTAGTCTTCCCAGTCTTTTGGAAACGACCGCCGGGGACAATCCAAGATCACGCGCGGCGGCTGACATGCTGCCTGTTGTGACAACACGTGCGAAAATCTCCATATCGGCCAGACTGCTCATCATGATAGTTTCAAATCCTCCCTGGCAGATATATGAACTGGCTCATCTAGCCGAGGCGGGCAAAGGACCGCAAGGCGATTATGCCGCAGCGTCACAACTGTTTCGCTATAGGCCAATTGGTAAAATAATATTACCACTTGACCCAAGCGATGCCGAATGCACTCTGGGGAGGCGGAGGATCACATGAGCGGACTGATTATGCCGGAGCCAAATGCTTCGGTTCTTGAACGGCGCGAGACGATCGTTGCTGATCTTAAGGCAATTGTACCCGGCGAGGGGGTTGTCGATACGACCAATGCCATGCGGGTGTTCGAAACCGACGGACTGACCGCGCATCGTGCGCTGCCGCTTGTTGTAGTGTTGCCCGAAACGGTTGAGCAAGTCTCAAAGATATTGCGCTATTGCCATGACAATGAAATTCGCGTCGTGCCGCGTGGTGCGGGCACGTCGCTTTCCGGCGGCTCCATGCCTCTGGTCGATGCTGTATTGCTAGGCATGTCGCGCTTTAATCGTATCCTGGAAATCGATTACCCAAACCGCGTCGCAGTCGTGCAGCCGGGCGTGACCAATCTTGGCATCACAAAGGCCGTCGAACACGAAGGTTTCTATTACGCACCTGATCCGTCGTCGCAGATTGCATGCTCCATTGGCGGCAATGTTGCAGAAAATGCGGGTGGCGTGCATTGTCTGAAATATGGGCTGACTGCCAATAATGTGCTTGGCATCGAAATGGTGTTGATTACGGGCGAAGTGTTGCGGCTTGGTGGCAAGCATCTCGATAGCGAAGGCTATGACCTGTTGGGTCTCATGACAGGATCTGAAGGCCTTTTGGGGGTGGTTACGGAAATCACCGTGCGTATTTTGCAGAAGCCGGAAACAGCGCGTGCGGTGATGGTCGGGTTCCCTTCAAGCGAGCAGGCAGGCCAGTGTGTGGCTGATATTATCGGCTGTGGAATTATTCCCGGCGGCATGGAAATGATGGATCGACCGGCCATTCAGGCAGCGGAAGATTTTGTCCGTGTGGGTTATCCGCTGGATGTTGAAGCGTTGCTGATTGTCGAACTCGACGGTCCTCCGGTAGAGGTCGATCATCTGATTGGTCAGGTGGAAGCAATCGCACTGAAAAATGGATCGACCACCTGCACACTTTCGCAATCGGAAGAGCAGCGACTGGCTTTCTGGGCTGGGAGAAAAGCTGCGTTTCCGGCAGTAGGCCGTATCTCACCTGACTATCTTTGCATGGATGGCACGATACCGCGCAAGGAATTGCCCCGTGTGCTTTCAGGTATGCGCGATCTTTCCGAAAAATACGGGCTACGTGTCGCCAATGTCTTTCACGCAGGCGATGGCAATCTCCATCCTCTCATCCTTTATGATGCGAATATTCCGGGTGAACTGGAGGCGGCCGAAGATTTCGGTGCCGACATTTTGCGGCTTTGCGTTAAGGTTGGCGGTGTGTTGACCGGTGAGCACGGCGTTGGCATCGAGAAGCGTGATCTGATGCCGGTCATGTTCAACGAGATCGATCTCGATCAGCAGATGCGGGTCAAATGTGCTTTTGATGCCAAACATCTGCTCAATCCGGGCAAGGTATTCCCACAATTGCGTCGCTGCGCCGAACTTGGCCGCATGCATGTTCATCGTGGCGAATTGGCTTTTCCGGACATTCCCCGATTTTAATAAGCGGTTTTGATGATGACTGACACAAACATAATAAAGCCGCAGGATGAGGCGGGTGTTCTGGAGGCGGTGCAATGGGCCTTGGCCAATTCAACGCCGCTTGAAATCATCGGTCGGGGCAGCAAACGCGGTATCGGACGACCGATGGCAACAGGTGCTGTGCTTGATGTGTCGAACCTGTCCGGTGTGACACTTTATGAGCCTGATGAACTGGTGCTTTCTGCAAAGGCTGGAACGCCGCTTGCCGAAATCGAGAAACTGCTGGCCGATAACAAGCAGTGTTTTCATTTTGAGCCGATGGATTACGGCCCACTTCTTTCTGGCGAGTCGGGAAGCGGCACGATTGCGGGTGCGCTTGCGGCCAATCTGTCAGGGCCGCGCCGCCTCAAAGCCGGTGCCGCACGCGACCATATATTGGGCGTGCGTGTGGTTTCGGGGCGTGGGGAGTTGTTCAAATCCGGCGGACGCGTGGTCAAAAACGTGACCGGCTACGATCTTTCAAAAGGCATGGCCAATTCTTGGGGGACGCTGGGCGTCGCCACTGAAGTGACTTTCAAGGTTTTGCCTGCGCCTGAAACAGTTGCAACGCTTGCCGTGCGCGGGCTTGATGATGAGGCCGCTAGCCGCATCATGGCCATGGCTATGGGGTCGCGAGAAGAGGTAGCTTCAAGCGCGCATTTGCCGCCAAGCGTGGCATGGCGTTTTCTGGACGGTCAATTGGGCAGTGAGGCCGCGACCATTCTGCGGATCGAGGGTTTTGCGCCTTCCGTGCGCCATCGCAGCGCGCAATTGCGGGCGTTATTGGGTTCTGTTGGAGTGATTGATCTTCTCGATGAGACACAGTCGCGTCAGCTCTGGCGCGAGGTGCGCGATGTGCTGCCGTTTGTGAAAAAGGGTGATCAGCGCGCAGTGTGGCGTGTTTCCATGGCACCTATGCAGGGCTGGAAAATGGTGGATGAACTCCGACGCCATGCTGGTGCAGATGCTTATTATGACTGGCAGGGCGGATTGATCTGGCTGCGTATGGAATCCGAGCCCGAGGCTCAGATACTCCGCACCCTTATTGCCAGATATGGCGGGGGTCATGCCACACTGGTCCGGGCACCGGAGCAGGTGCGTGCAAATACCGATGTATTTGAGCCGCAATCGGCCGCGCTTGCCGCTTTGTCGCGACGTCTCAAGCAGCAGTTTGATCCGGAGAATATTCTCAATCCGGGCCGTATTTATCCTGAGCAGGCAGGAGTGTGACGCCATGCAAACCCAATTCAGTCCTGAGCAACTGCTTGATCCCGGCGTCAATGAGGCAGAAAAAATCTTGCGCAAATGTGTGCATTGCGGCTTCTGCACGGCAACATGTCCGACATATGTGACGCTGGGCAATGAGCTGGATAGCCCGCGTGGGCGCATCTATCTTATCAAGGATATGCTGGAGAATAATCGCCCGGCTGATGAACAAGTCGTTCGGCATGTTGACCGCTGCCTGTCGTGCCTGTCGTGCATGACGACCTGTCCGTCGGGCGTCAATTATATGCATCTGATCGACCACGCGCGGTCGCATATCGAGAAGACCTATAAACGCCCATTTATGAACCGCTTTCTGCGCGGGGTTTTGGCACAGGTTCTGCCATATCCGGGTCGGTTCCGGCTGGCGCTGCAACTGGCAAAACTCGGACGCCCATTCGCTTCTCTGTTTCGTAAGAGCGACACATTAAGGCCCGTGGCTGCCATGCTCGATCTTGCACCGCAATATTTACCCGCTCGACAGCAGATCGACGCTATCAGCCCCGCGAAGGGCGAAAAGCGCGGACGGGTTGCAATCCTCAATGGCTGCGCGCAACCGGTGCTCAATCCCGGCATCAACGCTGCCACGCTGCGCTTGCTTAACCGGATCGGTGTCGAGGTGATAACGCCAAAGGGCGAGGGGTGTTGTGGCTCGCTGGTGCACCATATGGGCCGCGAGGAGCAAGCGCTCGAGCAAGCACGGCACAACGTTGATGTGTGGACCCGCGAAATCGAAGCAGGTGGCTTGGACGCCATTATCGTAACGACGTCTGGTTGCGGTACGACGATAAAGGATTACGGCTATATGCTGCGGTTGGACCCGGCATATAAGGACAAGGCAGCAAAGGTTTCCGCGCTGGCTAAGGACGTGACCGAGTATCTGACCTCAATCGAGCTGCCCGAGCCTCTACAGCCGGCAGGCCTGACTGTTGCTTATCACTCGGCGTGCTCCATGCAGCATGGTCAGAAGGTGGTGCGTCAGCCGAAGGATTTGCTCGCTAAGGCAGGCTTCACGGTGCGGGAGCCTCTGGAGGGGCATCTTTGCTGTGGCTCAGCTGGCACCTACAATATCATGCAGCCTGAAATAGCCACCAAGCTTCGTGACCGTAAGGTCAAGAACATTGAGGCCACAGGGGCAGATTTGATCGCAACCGGCAATATTGGCTGTATGACGCAAATCGCAACCGGCAGCCAGTTACCGATCGTGCATACAATCGAATTGCTCGATTGGGCATATGGCGGACCAAAACCTGCTGCTCTTTCAGGCGCCAGTCTTCACTGATCGCGCGTAATGCAAAGGGAAACCTTTGAACCCTTTCGTTTCTTTCAGAACGAAGGTGGTTTGCATCTCTTTGATGCGGGGAAGGCGACGTAAGGTCGACATGGCGAAATCCGCATAGGTATCGAGGTCATGCGATACGACTTGCAGCAGAAAATCTGCGTCGCCCGCAATGCTGTAACAGGTGATGACTTCATCAAGGCCCATCAGTTCGGCAACAAATTGCTCAGCTTCGGCTTCACTGTGGCTGTCGATCTTGATCCGCACAAAAGCCATGACGCCGAGGCCAATGGCTTTCCGGTCCAGTGTGGCGCGGTACCCTTGTATGACGCCATCTTCTTCCAGCTTGCGCATTTTACGCCAGCTTGGCGATGTCGACATGTTGACCTTTTCGGCGAGCGCCTGATTGGTCAGGCGTCCGTCCTCCTGCAATGCGTTGAGAATTTTGATGTCGGATGGTTCTAGCGGGGTCATTGGAATCTACCTGGAACACATTTAATGCAGGTAGATACTACCAAATTTTAAATTAAAACAGGGAATAAAGATAAGAAATACCTTCTTACCCGGTGTAATTCTGGCTGAAATATCAGTTCCGTCGGAGCCATCATGCAAGAAGATTTACGCCTCGCTATCATCGTTAATCCAGAGCTGTCCTTGGGATTGCTTGCCAATACGGTTGGGGCCATTTCCATAGGTCTGGGTGCGAAGCTGCCATTCATCGCAGCGCGACAACTGACCGATAAATCAGGCACTGCAATCGATATCAGTTCTGCTCGCCCGGTGCCGGTTCTGCAGGCAGATGCGGAGACTATTCGGTCTATTTTTTTGAAGGCGGCAAGCTTTGAAGAACGACAGGCTGTTGTGGCATTCCCGGCCTTTGCCCGCGCACTGCATGTCTATGCAGAATATGAAAAGACATTCCCAGATAGGGAGCTTTCATCGGAAACGATCGATGGGGTAGGCATTGCTGGCCCGGCCAAGTGGGTGCGTTCACTGACCGGAAGCTTAAAGCTTCTGCGATAAAAAAGAAGCCCGGCAGAGCCGAGCTTCTCGTTTCAATCAACCCAGCGAAAACGTGTTCGGATTTGGTCCGATACGGCCATCAGCCTTGTCGAGTTTGGTGATCGCATCGTGATCGGTGCCATTGAGGCGGAAATCGAAAATATCGAAATTTTCCTTGATGCGAGCAGGCGTAACCGACTTCGGGATGACAATATTGCCGGTCTCGATATGCCAGCGCAGGATTACCTGAGCTACTGATTTTCCGAGCTTATCAGCGATTGTTTTCAGCGTTGGATTTTCCAGAATTGTGCCTTGTCCGAGCGGGCTCCAGGCTTCTGTCGCGATGTCGTGCTTGCTGTGGAACAGACGCAACTCGTCCTGCTGGAACTGCGGATGCAGCTCAATCTGGTTCAGAACCGGAGTAACGTCGCTTTCCTTTAGAATACGCTCAAGATCGGCGGTGCGGAAATTCGACACGCCGATGGATTTCGCGCGACCTTCTTCTTTCAGCTTGATGAAAGCACGCCATGTTTCCATGAACAGGTCCTTGGAAGGGATCGGCCAATGGATCAGATAAAGATCCACATAATCGGTGCCAAGCTTCTTCAGGCTTGTGTCGAACGCCTTGAGGGTCGATTCATAGCCTTGATCGCTGTTCCAGAGTTTGGTCGTCAGGTAAATATCGTTGCGGGCAATGCCTGAATCGGTGATTGCTTTGCCGGTGCCTTCTTCGTTGCCATAAATGGCTGCGGTGTCGATGTGGCGATAGCCGACTTTCAACGCTTCACTGACCGCCGCAACGGCTTCATCGTTGCCAACTTGCCAGACACCGTAACCGAGCTGTGGAATGTGATTGCCGTCGTTCAGTTTTACCGCCGGTACGGTCATGATCTGTCCTTCCCTCTTACGTGCATACTGTTTGATGTATCTTTTCCAGCATATGGGTGTTCGCACGAAAAGTGAAAGTCATTTCCGACATGTTTGTCGGTGATCGCAGCGCTTTCTTCAAGAAAAAGCCAAAGGTTTCAATTTGATGACAAAAAAAGCCGCTGTTACGGCGATAACAGCGGCTCGATAGCTTTGTTTGAAAGGAAAGGGTCAGCGCACCACCACGCGAGTGCCCACGGGAACGCGGCCATAGAGATCAGTCACATCTTCGTTACGCATACGGAAGCAGCCTGAAGACATGGCTTTCCCAATCGTCCATGGCTGATTTGTACCGTGGATACGATAAAGGGTGGAACCGAGATAAAGTGCGCGTGCGCCAAGAGGATTGTTGATCCCGCCCTTCATCTGAGCAGGCAGAATACGTCCCTTCTTGCGCTCGCGGGCGATCATTTCCTTTGGTGGTGTCCAAGTCGGCCATTCGGCTTTGCGGCTCACGCGCTGCGTGCCTTTCCAGCCAAAGCCCTGCTTGCCAACGCCGATGCCATAACGGCGGGCCTGTCCATTGCCCTCAACGAGATAGAGAAAGCGCTTGCCGGTGTCGATCACGAGGGTGCCGGGCTTTTCGCCACCCGAATAAGAAACTGTCTGTGGCAGGAATGCGGGATCAAGTTGCTGCTTCTTGCGCACAACCTTTGCCGGATTGGCGGCAGGGCGCTGCTGACTTACATTCTGATAGCGCGGCTTTTGCGGCTGCTTCTGGCGAACAATCGCGCGCTTCTGCGACTCTGTGGCATCGAGTTGCGGCAGGATACGAACCGCCGGTCCATTGAGCTGCGCGATCCAGCGCTGCGATGTTTCATTGTCAACGCGAACCGGTGGTTGGGTTGCGTAACGATCATTGGCAAAAGCCATGCTGGTGGTCACAATGGAGACTGCGATTGCCGCGAGTGATCCTATCAAAAGCAGATGACGTGGTTTCATAAGCCAAATCCGACTGTTTTGCGTTCTGCATCTGCCCAGCATCTGCAATAACGCGGTTGCCCGTCGCACTCCTGACATCTCCTGTCAGGAGAACGGCCCCGAAATTCATGGGCCCATTGTGCCGGGGAATGGAATCATAAAGGTAAATTTTGCCGCGTGTCGGGCTTTGACTTGCTTCAAATTAAAGTTGTGGTTAGCGGCAAGTTGCGCGACATGATTAAAAATGAATGAAACTTTGGAGGGCAGAAATGAGCGACACGGTGCAAGAAAAGACCGGCTTGATCGTCAGTGCTGATGGCAAGATCCGCTGTTTCTGGCCAGGTGAGTTGCCTGATTACATCGCCTATCACGATAATGAGTGGGGCGTTCCTGTAACGAGTGACCAGCGTCTGTTCGAGAAAATCTGCCTTGAAGGTTTCCAGTCCGGCTTGTCGTGGCTGACGATCCTGCGCAAGCGTGAGAATTTTCGTGCGGCCTTTGACGGGTTCGATTTCCACCGTGTAGCCCTTTATGACGATGCGGATATCGAGCGGCTACTGGCTGACAAGGGGATCGTGCGCCATCGCGGAAAGATCGTGTCCACAATCAACAATGCCAAACGCGCCATAGAGCTGGTCAAAGAAAAAGGATCGCTCGCTGCCTATTTCTGGTCGTTTGAGCCGGGTGCGGAAGATCGTCCGGAAGTGGTGGATTATCCGACCTTGTCTGCCAATCCCACCACCGCCACATCGACCCGGATTTCAAAAGATCTCAAAAAGCGTGGCTGGTCTTTCGTGGGACCAACCACCGTTTACGCATTTATGCAGGCCATGGGGCTGGTCAATGATCACATTGAGGGCTGCCATTGCCGCTCGAATATTGAAAAACTCCGACAGGCTTTGAAGCGACCCAACTAACGAGAGGGTGCTGATTGCGCCAGTTTCCGTTTTCTGGCACAACCGCAAAGTTCGTTCTGGGAGTGCGAAAATGGATCTGACGTCGCTTGCAGTCTTTGCCGGAATTTTGATGGTTGCAGCTGGTACGCCGGGTCCGAATATTGGCGCGTTGGTCGCTCGTGTCATCAGCCGTGGCCATAAAGGCGTTTTTCCATTCATGTTTGGTCTCTGGATCGGTGATGCCGTCTGGCTGTCTCTGGCTGTTTGGGGACTTTCTACACTGGCGCAGCATTTTCACACTGTCTTCCTCGTGCTCAAATATGGTGGCCTTGTTTATCTGGTATATCTGGCATGGAGAATGTGGTTTGCGCCGGTTGGTGATCTTACCAATGAAGCGATCATCCCGCGTCGCAATGAGGCTGGCGGGCTTTTTCTGAGCGCACTGGCAATCACGCTTGGCAATCCAAAGATCATGGTTTTCTATGTCGCCATCCTGCCGACTGTGATTGATCTCACAGGTGTTTCGATCCTTGGTTGGGGCGAATTGCTGCTGGTCATGTTCATGGTTCTTGCGGTTGTTTATTACGCCTGGGTGCTGCTCGCTGTGCAGGCGCGCCGCTTTTTGCGTACACCACGCTTGGTAAAGATTGCCAATCGCACATGCGCTGGAATGATGGCTGGCGTGGCTGTTGCCATTGCCGCGCGCTGAGGATCGGTTTTTAAAGCTCTTCCTGCACTTGCCGCACCCTGTTTGATGCGTTAGGAAACCGGCAACAGATTTGCCGGTTCTTACTGGCGTAACATGAACAAAATCAGCGATCAGGCAGGAAAAATGGCCGATAAAGCGGACAAGATGAAGGCGCGGTTGCCGCGCGGGTTTGTCGATCGGGTGCCAGATGATCTGCGCGCCACCGAAAAGATGACGGCAACCATCCGTGAGGTCTACGACCTTTATGGGTTTGAGCCGGTCGAAACGCCGCTCGTTGAATATACCGACGCGCTTGGAAAGTTCCTGCCGGATCAGGATCGTCCGAATGAAGGCGTGTTCTCGTTTCAGGACGATGATGAGCAGTGGTTGTCGCTGCGCTATGATCTGACCGCACCGCTTGCGCGCTTTGTGGCTGAGAATTATGAAAGCCTGCCCAAGCCTTATCGCAGCTATCGCAATGGCTGGGTTTTCCGCAATGAAAAGCCGGGTCCGGGTCGTTTCCGCCAGTTCATGCAGTTCGATGCCGACACCGTCGGTGCCCCGAATGTCTCGGCTGATGCCGAAATGTGCATGATGATGGCTGATACGGTTGAACGCCTTGGCATTCAGCGCGGCGATTACGTGATCCGCGTCAACAACCGTAAGGTTCTCGACGGTGTTCTCGAAGCGATTGGTCTTGCAGGCGATGAGAATGCAGGCAAGCGTCTCAATGTTCTGCGCGCCATCGACAAGCTGGACAAGTTTGGTGCGGAAGGCGTGCGCCTTTTGCTCGGTAAGGGCCGTCTCGATGAGAGCGGCGATTTCACCAAGGGCGCGTTGCTCGACGATGCAGCCGTGGAAAAGGTTCTGGCCTTCACCGCTGCGGGTGGTGCAAGTGGTGCCGAAACTATTGCCAATTTGCGGGCAGTTGTTGCAGGTAACGCCAAGGGCGAAGAAGGTGTTCAGGAGCTTGCCGATATGGAAGCACTGTTCGACGCTGGCGGTTATGAAGGCCGCGTGAAGGTCGATCCATCCGTGGTTCGCGGTCTTGAATATTATACCGGTCCTGTCTTTGAAGCCGAACTTCTGTTTGATGTGACCAACGAAGACGGCCAGAAGGTTGTGTTCGGTTCAGTTGGCGGTGGCGGTCGTTATGATGGTCTGGTGTCGCGTTTCCATGGCGAACCAGTGCCTGCAACCGGCTTCTCGATTGGCGTTTCGCGCCTGATGACTGCGTTGAAGAACCTCGGCAAACTTGATGTTTCTGACGTGGTTGGCCCGGTCGTCGTGCTGGTCATGGACAAGGACGCCGCAAGCCTCGGCCGCTATCAGAAGATGGTTTCCGATTTGCGTCAGTCTGGCATTCGCGCTGAAATGTATGTCGGTGGCTCCGGCATGAAAGCGCAGATGAAATATGCGGATCGTCGCGATGCGCCATGCGTGATCATTCAGGGCTCGCAGGAGCGTGAAGCAGGCGAAGTTCAGATCAAGGATCTGATTGAAGGCAAGCGTATCTCTGCTGAAATCGAGGACAACGCGACTTGGCGCGAGAGCCGCCCGGCGCAGGTCACGGTCAAGGAAGACGGTATCGTTGAAGCAGTTCGCGAAATCCTTGCAGCGCAGGCTCGCGATCGCGCACAGCAGACAAAGTGACGGGACGATGACTGGATCACGCACATCACCGATCTTCGCCACGCTTCGTGGTCAACTTGATGCCAGCGAAGCGGAGCTTGTTGATATTCCGCTGATCCAGCCAGCCGATCCGTTTCTGGATATGGCGGGCGAGGATTTGCGCCGCCGTATCTTCCTAACCGAAAACGAGAATGGCGATAGCCTTTGCCTGCGCCCGGAATTCACCATTCCGGTCTGCCGCAATCACATCGCGCTCAATGCCGCAACGCCTAAGCGTTATGCCTATCTCGGCGAGGTTTTCCGTCAGCGTCGTGATGGCGCTGCTGAATTTCTACAGGCAGGCATTGAAGATCTCGGTGCTGCCGATGAGGCTGCATCGGATGCACGTTCGATTGGCGATGCACTTGCATGTGTGAAGTCTACTGCTGTGGACGTGAAGCTTGAAATCGTTCTGGGTGATCAAGCCGTTTTTGCAGGCATGCTCAAAGCGCTTGGTTTGCCACAGGGATGGCGCAAGAAATTGCTGCGTGCTTTTGGCGACGAACATACCATGGAAGCAGCTTTTGCCGAACTGACCGGCGAACAGCGCAATGATCCGCTACCTGAACAGCTCGCGGGCCTTGTCGCCGAAGGTGATGAGGCAGGGCTTGCGCGCATGCTGGAAACCGAAATGCTGGAAGCTGGCGTTTCACCGGGAGCAGGCCGCACGCCTGCCGAGATTGCGCGTCGCCTGATCGAGAAAGAAGATCTGGCTGCAACGCGGTTTCCATCCTCGGCCCTTGAAGTGTTGAAGCGGTTCCTCGCAACGCGTGTTTCGCTGGAAGCTGCTAGCATCA
This sequence comes from Ochrobactrum sp. AN78, assembly GCF_029909885.1. NCBI lineage: Bacteria > Pseudomonadati > Pseudomonadota > Alphaproteobacteria > Hyphomicrobiales > Brucellaceae > Ochrobactrum > Ochrobactrum sp. AN78. The sequence continues at coordinate 49,528 of NZ_JASAMU010000005.1, read as the reverse complement.
CGTTGCGGGCTTTCGCTGCCGATAATGCGCTTGATTTGAATGCCGTTCTGCAAAAATTTGAAGCCCGTACCGACGCAATTATTGCAGCCGGTATTTCGGCGGAAGACATCGTTTATGACGCGTCTTTTGGTCGTCCGCTCGATTATTACACCGGCCTTGTCTACGAAATCCGTCAGGCGGGCAGCGACAAGGATATGGTTCTGGCGGGTGGCGGTCGTTACGACCGTCTGCTGACGATGCTTGGCGCATCCGAAAATATCCCCGGGGTTGGCTTTTCCATCTGGCTCGACCGGCTTCAGGCGCTGAGTGGAGAACAATCATGACTGTGACATTGGCACTTCCTTCCAAGGGACGGTTGAAGGAGCAGACGCTCACAGTTCTGGAAAAGGCGGGATACAAGGTCGTTCTGCCAGACGATTCGCGCAATTATCGCGCGCGCGTTGAAGGCGAGAATGACATCGACATTCTGTTCCTGTCGGCATCAGAAATTGCGCGTGAACTGGGTTATGGCAGCGTCGATCTTGGCGTAACGGGTGAAGACCTTGTTCGTGAGACGCTGGCTCATGCTGATGAGCGCGTCGCGATTGAAGCGGAGCTTGGCTTTGGTCATGCCGATGTTGTGGTTGCAGTGCCGGCAGTCTGGCGCGATGTGACGACTATGGCAGATCTTGATGACGTGGCTGCCGATTTCCGTCAGCGTCATGGACGCCGTTTGCGTATTGCAACCAAATACTGGCGCCTGACGCAGCAGTTCTTTTCGCAAAAGCACGGTATTCAGGTTTATCGCATTGTCGAAAGCCTTGGAGCAACTGAAGGTGCACCAGCAGCAGGCTCTGCTGATATGATCGTCGACATTACTTCAACCGGTTCGACGTTGACGGCTAATCATCTGAAGGTTCTCGAAGACGGTATCATCCTGCGCTCGCAGGCCTGTCTTGTATCTGCCCGTGGCAGTGTGACAAATACACGGGTTGCGGAAGTCGTTGCGCGTATTCGCAAGGGGCTTGCTGGCTGATAAATACTGAATTGAATTAAAAAATCCGGTCTGAAATTCAGACCGGATTTCTTTGTTTAGATCTTTGGCTTGCTGCCAATCAGACCGTAATAGGCGATATAAATGTAGCAGACGATTGGCATCAGGAATGCCAGATGAATGCCAACAGTATCGGCCAATGCGCCCTGAATGAGCGGGATAATCGCGCCGCCAACAATGGCCAGACACAGAATGCCGGAGCCCTGGCTGGTGTGTTTGCCAAGACCATGCAGCGCGAGGCTGAAGATGGTTGGGAACATGATCGAGTTGAACAGGCCGATAGCAAGTACCGACCACATGGCAACATGGCCTGTGGTAGCGACCGTGATGAGCAGCAGAACAATTGCGATTGCTGCATTGAAGGCAAGCGCCTTGCCGTCATCAATATAGCGCATTGCAACGGAGCCGATGAACCGTCCGACCATTGCGCCGCCCCAGAAATAGGTAACGTGATGTGCGGCATCGGCTTCAGTCAGTCCTGCGATTGAAGGATCGCTCAGGAAGTTGACGAGGAAGCTGCCGATGCTGACTTCCGCGCCCACATAGACGAACAGGCCGACCGCGCCGAGCACCAGATGGCGATATTGCCAGGCGGAGCCTTCTTCTTTGCTCGATACGGCAGTTTCTTCTTCCTGAACATCTGGCAATTTCAGGATCGCGAACACCACTGCGAGAACGGCGAAAGCCAGTGCCAGCAGTAGGTAAGGGAACTGAACCGCATCTGCTTCAGCGGAATTTGCAGCGTCGGTTGTGGCAGCAGAAAGAATGAGGAATGCGCCAAAGAGTGGTGCAACTGTTGTTCCAAGCGAGTTGAAAGCCTGAGTAAGTGTCAAACGGCTCGCTGCGGTTTCCGAAGTGCCCAAAACCGTGACGTATGGATTTGCTGCGACCTGAAGGATTGTGACGCCCGAAGCCAGAACGAAAAGCGCCCCGAGAAAGAGCGCGTAGACGCGATAAGATGCAGCTGGAATGAACAATGCGCAGCCGATAGCAGCTACGACCAGACCGGTTACAATGCCCCACTTATAGGAAATCCGCTTTACAAGCGCACCGGCTGGCAGCGAGACGATGAAATAAGCGCCGAAGAAGCAGAACTGGATCAGCATCGACTGGAAATAGTTGAGCTGAAAGACGCCCTTGAGATGCGGGATCAGAATGTCGTTGAGACAGGTGATGAAGCCCCACATGAAGAAGAGCATGGTGAGGCTGGCGAGCGCAAAATTGTAATTTTTGCCCGAATGGGCATCAGCACGAAGCTGACTATTCGTTGCGGGTGAAACGGCCATTTTTTCTCTACAAGCTAAGTTATGAGACACGTCTGGGAGGACGATATGTCTTTCCAAAATGAAAATAGGCGGCTGCATTATCTTACAAGATCGAAGGATGCAATCATTGCGCGTTCAAAGTAACAGTTCTGTGTATTAATAAAGCGAATACTAAAAAGCCGCGCTGTTGAGGCGCGGCTTTTTCAAAATGTATATCGAAGCTCGATCAGCCGCGCTTTGCATCGATCGAAATCGAACCCGCACCCTGAAGCGCCAGAAGGATCAGACCGCCGGCAATGGCGAGGTTTTTCTGTGCCATCATCGCGTTCATGCCTTCAGCGAAGTTCATGTGGGCAACAAGGGTTGCACCGATGGTGAAGAGAGCCACGATTGCGGCAGCAATACGGGTCTGGAAACCAACCAGAATGGCGAGGCCACCAACAAACTCAACCAGACCAACCAGAACGGCAGTCACAGTTGGGACCGGCAGGCCGAGACCGGCGAAGTAGCCAGCTGTACCGGAAATTGCAGTCAGCTTGCTGAAGCCAGCGAGAATGAACAGGATCGAAAGAAAGACGCGTGCGACGAGCGTGGCCAGGCCGTTGCTCTGAGGAGTGATAGAGGGCATCAGGGGTATCTCCAATTAAACTGAGCAATCAAATACCTACTCCACACTGTCAAGGAAAGATAGATATTCCTCGACAGTTTGTTCACCGCATATGCACAATCACTCCGGTGCGATCATTTTTTCCGCGCGTACCAAGCGGTCGTAGTCTTCTTCGGAGACGTGACCGCTCTTCAACGCTTCTTCCCGCAAAGTTGTCCCGTTCTTGTGTGCGGTCTTGGCGATCTTCGCCGCATTGTCATAGCCGATAGCTGGAGCCAGCGCTGTTACGAGCATCAGCGAGCGTTCGAGAAGATCCTTGATACGATCTTCATTCGCTTCAATGCCTTCAACGCAATGGTCGGCAAATGAAACCATGGCATCGCTCAGGATACGGATCGACTGCAGCACATTATAAGCGATGACCGGCTTGAAAACATTGAGCTCGAAGTGGCCCTGACTTGCCGCAACTGTAACTGTCGTCTGGTTGCCAAAAACCTGCGTTGCGACCATCGTCAAAGCTTCGGCCTGTGTCGGGTTGACCTTGCCGGGCATGATTGATGAGCCGGGCTCATTTTCCGGCAACGATAGTTCACCAAGACCGGAGCGAGGACCCGAACCCAGGAAGCGGATATCGTTGGCAATCTTGAACAGATCAGCAGCGAGCGCATTGAGGCTGCCGTGGAAGTTTGTAAGGGCGCCGTGGCTGGCCAGGGCTTCAAACTTGTTTGGTGCTGTCTTGAAGCTAAGACCTGTGATTTCGCTCACTGCATCGGCAAAGCCCGTGTCAAAGCCCTTAGGTGCATTAAGCCCAGTGCCGACAGCCGTCCCCCCCTGCGCCAGCAGGAACACGTCTGCGAGTGACTGTTCGATGCGGTGGCGGGCATATTCGAGTGCTGCGCGATAGCCGGAAAACTCCTGACCGAGCGTAACCGGTGTCGCATCCTGCGTATGCGTGCGGCCGATCTTGATGATGTCCTTGAACGCTTCCTCCTTGGCTTTGAGCGCTTTGGTGAGATGTGTCAGTGCCGGATAAAGACGATTTACCGCTTCAACGGCGGTCGCAATGTGAATTGCGGTTGGGAAGCTGTCGTTTGACGACTGGCTCATATTGACGTGGTCATTCGGATGGACCGGCTTTTTGGAGCCGAGTTCACCGCCAAGAAGCTCGATAGCGCGGTTCGAAATGACTTCATTGGCATTCATGTTCGACTGCGTGCCGGAACCCGTCTGCCAGACGACAAGCGGAAAATGATCGTCCAGTTTGCCTTCGATGACTTCGGATGCCGCAACAGCAATCACCTGACCGAGAACCGGATCGAGCTTGCCCAACGCGATATTGGTTTCAGCGGCTGCACGCTTGACCACGCCCAATGCATGTACGAGCGGCAGAGGCATGCGCTCGCCCCCGATCTTGAAATTATGCAGCGAGCGCTGCGTCTGCGCACCCCAATAACGGTCGGCGGCAACATCAATCGGTCCGAAAGTATCTGTTTCGGTACGCGTGGCGGTCATTTTCAGTCTCCGGCTTGTTTCAGGCGGGTGAAATGCCCGCCTGTAGAATCGAGAATAACAGCATTGGTGGATTATTGTTCACGGGAATGCTTGCACGGCACAGCTTTAGTCTCAAGCATTTGATAAAATATGACTATAAAAGTCAAATTTTATTGATCGTCTTGAGGCACTGGTGCTCAGTTATCCTCGTTGTCGTCATCGCCGTCATCGGTTTCGGAAATCCACGCGGTCGGCTCGACCTTTTGCTGGGTTTTGCTGTCGGTGAAAATCCACCAGCCAGTGTCTGTTTCATCCCAGTCGCCGCCGCCGGCCTGAAGCTTATCGAGCGAACGATACTGGCCAACCGATTCATTGCGTTGATCGTCATCATCGATCCAGACCACAGTGACTTTCCGTCCGTCTTTTGGAGCGGTCGCTATCGGTAATTCCTTACGCATATGACTATCCATCCCAATTGTCGTTCTGATAATCATAGTGCGAAAAAGCTTTGCGGCAAGCTGGGTTATGGCCGGGTTATGCAACTCATAGAGCCATTACCCGGCTTTTCATGAGGTTAATCAGCCTGCGCGAGCTGCCTTCAGGGCGTGGCCCCACCATGCAAGCTGATCCAGCATGTTTTTTGCTGCTTCTGCGAGGTGGGGGAAATCATCCAGCGTGTTTTCTTTTTTGACGACTGCCAGGTAATCCGGGAACAGGATATGTACGCCGGTTTTAACCGACATGGATGACATTTCAACGGCGATCATACGCAACTGTTCGACAGCACGCGCACCGCCGACGCCGCCGTGGCCTACAAAACCCATCGGCTTCTGGATCCAGTCACCGTAGTCAATCGCGTTCTTTAAAACGGCCGTGGGAGCGTGGTTGTATTCAGCGGCGGTGAGGATGTAAGCGTCGAACTCGCGAAGCTTGGTTTTCCACTTGTCGGCGGTCTCAGCCTGTGCGGTTGTGGTGGTCGTGTCGCCATAAAAACCCATCGGGTAATCAGCAAGGTCCAGTATTTCGACGTCAAACTCCGGGCGTTCTGCCGCAACCTTTGCGATCCATTCCGCTGATACTGGCGAGAAACGCTGTTCGCGGGTGCTGCCGACGATCACGGCCACTTTTAGCTTACTCATGGATATTTCCTTTTTGAGTGGTAACCAATAGAGACTAACGCTATACAAGTGACTATCAATATCGCGCAAGGAGGCACTTTTATGAAACCCGGTGACTTCAAGGAAACCAGCGCTTGCAAAGCAGTGACGGATATTCTGTCCCGTGTCGGCGATAAATGGTCAGTTCTGATCGTCAGCTATCTCGGCAATCGTCCGATGCGGTTTAATGAAATTCGCCGCACAGTCGATGGTATTTCACAGAAAATGCTGACCACCACGTTACGTAATCTAGAGCGCGATGGATTTGTATCGCGGACGGTGTTTCCAACCATCCCGCCGAAGGTGGAATATGAACTGACGGAGTTGGGCCGCGATCTGCTCAAGCCGGTTCGTGGTTTGGGAGAATGGGCAATTGCCAATGAGGCACAGGTCATGATGGCGCGTGCGTGCTACGATGCACGCCTGTCTGGCAGCGACGTTGCGCACGCGGATGCAGCGGAATAAATGATTGGTCGCCAAAAAGTGGAAAGGCAGGCTTGCGCCTGCCCTTCCTGTTGCCTGAGACAGGACTTCCAAAGTGCGGGGGCAAACAGGAAGTCCATCTCGTATCGCTAGCGATTGACCATGAAAGTCGCCGAAAGTAAATCAGAAAATGCTAAAATACATGCGGGCAACATAATAAAGCTTGCGATAGGTAAATTTTCCATAAATCACAAAGAGTTACACGACGTAAAAAAGGCGGCCAGAGGCCGCCTTTTCTAGATAGTTTTGGCTTTTAGACTTCTTAGAAGTCCATGCCGCAACCCGCACCGCTCTGCGGCGCAGGCTTTGTACCATGGGCGCGCTTTATGGATTTCTTAGAAATCCATGCCGCCCATGCCGCCAGGCATGCCAGCTGGAGCCGAATCCTTCTTAGGAAGTTCAGCAATCATGGCTTCCGTGGTGATCAGCAGGCCAGCAATTGAAGCTGCATTCTGCAGAGCGGTACGGACAACCTTAACTGGGTCAACGATGCCGAGTGCGATCAGATCGCCATATTCACCGTTTGCAGTGTTGTAGCCGAAGGTTTCCGAGGAGTTTTCGAGGATCTTGCCTACGATAACCGAAGCTTCTTCACCAGCATTGGTCGTGATCTGACGAGCCGGAGCCTGCAGAGCGCGACGAACGATGTTGATGCCAGCTTCCTGGTCGGAATTGATGCCCTTGACGGTGATCTTGACCGAAGCGCGGAGCAAAGCGGTACCGCCGCCTGCAACAATGCCTTCTTCAACCGCAGCGCGGGTTGCGTTCAGAGCATCGTCAACGCGATCCTTCTTTTCCTTAACTTCGATTTCCGTTGCACCGCCAACGCGGATAACTGCAACGCCACCAGCAAGCTTAGCAAGACGTTCCTGCAGCTTTTCGCGGTCGTAGTCGGAAGAGGTTTCTTCGATCTGCTGCTTGATCTGGCCAACGCGTGCGTCGATCTCAGCCTTCTTGCCAGCGCCATCAACGATGGTGGTGGTTTCCTTGTTGATCGAAACCTTCTTGGCGCGGCCGAGCATGTCGAGCGTAACGCTTTCGAGCTTGATGCCGAGGTCTTCGGAGATGACCTGACCGCCGGTGAGGATCGCGATGTCTTCGAGCATTGCCTTGCGGCGATCACCGAAGCCAGGAGCCTTAACAGCAGCAATCTTCAGGCCGCCACGCAGCTTGTTGACAACGAGGGTAGCAAGAGCTTCGCCTTCGACGTCTTCAGCAACGATGATGAGTGGCTTGGAAGTCTGAACGACAGCTTCGAGAACTGGCAGAAGAGCCTGCAGGTTCGAGAGCTTCTTTTCGTGCAGAAGGATGTATGCGTCTTCGAGATCAGCAACCATCTTGTCAGGGTTGGTGACGAAGTATGGCGACAGGTAGCCGCGGTCGAACTGCATGCCTTCAACGACTTCGAGTTCGGTTTCAGCGGTCTTGGCTTCTTCAACCGTGATGACGCCTTCGTTGCCGACTTTCTGCATCGCTTCAGCAATCATCTTGCCGATTTCGGCTTCGCCGTTAGCGGAGATCGTGCCAACCTGAGCAACTTCTTCCGAAGTGTTGATCTTCTTTGCCTTCTTGAGCAATTCGCCAACAACTTCAGTAACTGCGAGGTCGATACCGCGCTTCAGATCCATCGGGTTCATGCCAGCAGCAACAGCCTTGGCACCTTCCTGAACGATGGCCTGACCAAGAACGGTCGCGGTTGTCGTGCCGTCACCGGCAGTGTCGTTGGTCTTCGAAGCCACTTCGCGCAGCATCTGTGCGCCCATGTTTTCGAACTTGTCTTCCAGTTCGATTTCCTTGGCAACCGATACACCGTCTTTGGTGATGCGTGGAGCGCCGAAGGACTTGTCGATAACAACGTTACGACCCTTAGGGCCGAGCGTTACCTTTACAGCGTCAGCGAGGATATCGACGCCGCGCAGCATCTTTTCGCGCGCATTGCGACCGAATTTTACTTCTTTAGCAGCCATTTTACTCTCCTGGGAATATCCCGGTCAGATTATGGTGATGAATGAATTATTTACCGGCTAGTCCACCGGTTAAACGAAGGTATTAGCCGACGATACCCAAAATGTCGGATTCCTTCATGATCAGCAGGTCTTCGCCGCCGATCTTGACTTCGGTGCCCGACCACTTGCCGAACAGAACCTTGTCGCCAGCCTTAACTTCCAGAGCGATCAGCTTACCAGCTTCGTCGCGGGCGCCTGTGCCAATAGCGACGATTTCGCCTTCCTGAGGCTTTTCCTTGGCGGTTTCAGGGATGATGATGCCGCCAGCAGTCTTTGCTTCCGATTCTACGCGACGAACGACTACGCGGTCGTGAAGCGGACGGAACTTAATATCAGCCATGGTATAACCCTTGGTGTTATAGACGTTGAACCCTGATGAAGCGAACCGACCGGTTCGCGCTGTTAGCACTCTAGATGTCCGAGTGCTAACGTGCCTCTGAGATAGAAGCGGGGCCATTCTTTGTCAAGGATCGTTGCCGTTTTTTGACAGTTGGGAAGATAAATTCCGCTTATAGGCACGTGCACGGCGGAGCGCACCTGCTCCTGAGATGTGGGGACTATACAGCTGAGCCACAAGGCGAACAGGAAAATAACTGCCCTTGATGGGTTATGTTCAGGAAATGGCTTGTTTGGTTAACGGTGCCTGACTGAAAGATCCGTTGATTTCTGACGGACACAATGCGTTCATTTGGACGCAGAGGGGCTCAAGCCGGGTGACAGATCGGGCTGCTTCTTGTAGAGGAAACCGCAGGGCGTGTCAGACACTCGCTCGTTAAAGCCTGTCATTTGCGCTGATGTTGCATGATACGGGCTCCCGATTTCTCCGGTCCTTGGACCGGACAAGCATACTGAGGAAAACCATGAAGCTGCCTGAACGCCTGGATGATCTGACGGATGGATATGATGCGATCTTCTGTGATGTCTGGGGTGTTCTGCACAATGGCGAGGTTGCGTTTGCTCCAGCCGTCGCCGCTTTGAAGCGAGCACGTGCCAAGGGATTGACGGTTGTCCTCGTGACCAATGCGCCGCGCCCATATCCGAGTGTGATCGCGCAAATGACACTGCTTGGTGTACCCGAAGATGCTTATGATCGTGTCGTGACATCGGGTGATGTAACGCGTGACCTCATCATCGAGGGGCCGCGCAAGATTTTCCATATCGGCAGTGAACGTGAGACCGTCATTTATGATGGGCTTGATGTGGAACTGGTCGAGGAGTTTGAGGCTTCAGGCGTTGTCTGTACAGGTCTTTATGACGATGAAACGGAAACACCGGAAAATTATACTGAGCTGTTGCAGCGTCTGCGGTCGCGCAATCTGCCATTCATCTGTGCCAACCCGGATATCATGGTCGAACGTGGCCCGCGTCTGATCTGGTGTGCAGGTGCACTTGCGCGTGATTTTGGCCAGCTTGGCGGCCGCACACTGATTGCAGGCAAGCCGCATCGCCCAATCTATGAGGCCGCATCAAAAGCAGTCGAGGAAGTCCGTGGACATGCCGTCGACAGAAAACGCATTCTCGGCATCGGTGACGGTGTATTGACCGATGTGAAGGGCGCGGCGGATTATGGTTTGGATGTGCTCTATATTTCGGGCGGGGTCCATGCTGCTGATTATGCCGCTGACGGGAATGTTGATTTTGATAAAATGAATGCTTTTCTACAAAAGCACGGCCATTCTCCAATTGCTTCGCTTTACGCACTCGTCTGATATTTTCGAGAAACTGCTTCGACCATGACAAAACCTGTTTTCCAGCGTCTTTCAGGAACCGATGCATTGCCGCTTACGCTGCGTGACTGCGTGGTGGCGATCGGCAATTTTGATGGTGTCCATCGCGGCCATCAGGCTGTACTGGAGCGTGCGCTGGAACTCGCACACAGGGACAGTTTGCCTGCAGTCGTGCTGACTTTCGAACCGCATCCGCGCAGTTTCTTTAAGCCGAACGAGCCCATTGAACGCCTTACTGATGCGGTTGAGAAAGCCGAGATTCTGCGACTCATGGGATTTGATGCGGTTGTTGAACAGCCGTTTACTGCGGATTTCTCAGCGCAGTCGGCGGAAGATTTCGTGCGCAATATCCTTGTAGAGCGGTTGCATGCCAATCGTGTCGTCACGGGCTATGATTTCCATTTCGGAAAGGGGCGTCGGGGCACGCCTCTGTTCCTTGAGGAAGCCGGTCAATCGTCAGGGTTCAGTGTGTCTCTGGTGGATGCTTTCGGTGATGAAGGTGGAAATCTCGTTTCCTCGACGCGCGTCCGTGCGCTCTTGTGCGAAGGCGAAGTCGCGGAGGCGGCGGGTCTGCTCGGCTACCGCTACCGGGTCAGCGGTGAAGTCATCCATGGCAAGAAGCTTGGGCGCACCCTGGGTTTTCCGACCGCAAACATGACCATCGACGATCATGTCAGTTTGAAGCACGGAATTTATGCCGTCCGCTTCCGCAGGGCCGACGGCATCTTGCATGACGGTGTGGCGAGCTTCGGTCGCCGCCCGACTGTCGCAAGCGATGGCAAACCACTGCTTGAGACATTCGTTTTTGATTTTTCCGGCGATCTCTATGGAGAAGTTGCCGAAGTATCCTTCTTTGGCTATCTGCGCGGCGAAGTTAAGTTTGACCGACTCGATCCACTTATCGAGCAAATGAAGCGCGATGAAGAAGAAGCGCGCGCTCTGTTGGCAGGCGCGAAGCCGCTTTCCGAACTTGATCGCCTCTTATCGTTTCCTGCTTGAGCCTTAGGTCGTGGCGATGATTTAACTTACGGAGCGGTATGCGGGAAATCTTTCAGCTCTAGGAGCAGAACCGAAGGTGGAGTGGTTCTCCATCGAGGTTTTGCGGCGCCAAGCTGGGCGATTTTCACCATATCCTTTCAGGACGCAGCGGATTTCACCTCCGACTTTGTCGAAGTTCCCTGATGGAGGAATACTCGACTTCGGTCACGTCTCCTCGTCAGATGCAAAATCCGACATGCGCCGCTCAAAAGCTAAATCATCACCATGATCTAAAAGACGCCAGAAAGAGTTGTAGTAATTTCTACCTTAGATTTAAGTTTAATTTTACATATTCCGTTCAAACAGTGTTAAATGCCCGCAAAGTTTACGGGCCACTGTTTATCGGAGTTTCACGTGACGCGTATTGTCCCCCTTGCCTTTGTTACAGGCGCTGCATTGTTCGTAGGTCCTTTGTCGGTCGTTGCTGCGGATATGCAGCAGACGGACGTCTATGCGGCTGAGGAAGTGAAGCCTGCCCGCAAATACTTCTGGTCGGGCGACTGGTACCTCAAGGTTGGCGCTGCTGGCCTTGTTGCTCCGAAGTTCGAAGGTTCCAACAAGTATAAGTTTTCAGCGCAGCCTTTGGTGTCGCTTGGCCGTCAGGGTGAAGCAGAGCGCTTTTCTTCGCGTAATGACAACGTATCCTTTGCGGTAATCGACACGGATCGCTTCCGTGTGGGTGCAACAGGCAAGCTTCTGTTCAAACGCGATACCGATATTGATGGAATTCACGAAACCAAGTTCGGCGGTGAAGCCGGTGGCTTCGTCGATGTCTATCCAACCGACTGGCTGCGTTTCCGCGGTGAAGTACGTCAGGGTATTCGCGCCCACAAGGGCGTTGTTGCCGACGTTGCAGCCGATGCGTTCTATGATGTGACGCCGGTGGTCCGCGTTTCGGCTGGTCCACGCGCAACCTTCGCATCCAAAGACTATTTCAAAACCTATTATGGTGTAACGGCTGAGGAAGCGGTGGCATCTGGCGTCAAGGAATATAATCCAGGCGGTGGTTGGGAATCGGTTGGTGTTGGTGGCGCTATTACCTGGAAGGCAACCGACAAAATCGATACCAGCCTGTTTGGTGAATATAGCCGTCTTCAGGGCCCAGCAAAGGACTCGAGCATTGTGAAACAGCACGGCTCACGTGATCAGTTTATGGTCGGCATTGCTGCGACTTACCGCTTCGATTTCTCGCTCGACTGATCAAAACAAACCCAGAGTATTTCCAGTTTAAGATAAATCGTTGGAGGTACTCTATCCATTTGTTTCTACGCATGTCTTTGTCCCAAAACCGGTTCCCACTTTTGGGAGACATGCTCTATCTGTAAGCTTTTCGAGGGCAGGGCTGCAAGTTTATTGCGCCCTGCCTCTTTATTCCTGCGAAGGTCATTGCTAAAAGCGTGCCCATGATGACGGATTTTCGGCATATCATCGCGGCCATACGAATTATTGGCCCGGCCTTCCTCTAAGCCTTGATGGCATTGCGCAAAGTGCAATGCATGGCAGGAAGGTCCGGGAACGACCGGCTGTGCCTCGCAGCCTTTTGAGTTTTCCGGCTGTATGTTGCAGCCTCCTGAACTTTCAGCATCTTCGCCCGCCATATTGCTGTGCGGGATTGACAGGCAAGTAATAAAATGACCGAGACGACTGCCAAGATCGACTATTCCAAAACTCTCAACCTGCCACAGACCGAGTTTCCAATGCGCGCGGGACTGCCTGCGCGCGAGCCAGTGTTTGTGCAGCGCTGGGAGGAAATGAACCTCTATAAAAAGCTGCGCGAAGACGCGAAGGATCGCCCGCTTTATGTGCTGCATGATGGCCCTCCTTATGCAAATGGCAATATCCATATCGGCCATGCACTGAACAAGATCCTCAAGGATGTAATCACGCGCTCATTCCAGATGCGCGGCTTCAACTCGAATTATGTGCCGGGCTGGGATTGCCACGGCCTGCCGATCGAGTGGAAGATCGAGGAAAAATACCGCGCGCAGGGCAAAAACAAGGACGAAGTTGCAATCAACGAATTCCGCAAGGAATGCCGTGAATTTGCTGCGGGCTGGATCAAGGTTCAGTCGGAAGAGTTCAAGCGCCTCGCAATCTGTGGCGATTTTGAAAACCCATACACGACAATGAACTTCCACGCGGAAGCGCGGATCGCTGGCGAACTCCTGAAGTTTGCTGCAACTGGCCAGCTTTATCGTGGTTCAAAACCTGTCATGTGGTCGGTGGTTGAACGCACAGCCCTTGCAGAAGCCGAAGTCGAATATCACGACATCGAGTCGGATATGATCTGGGTGAAGTTCCCGGTCGCAGATGCTGGCGATCTGGTCGGCAGCTCTGTCGTTATCTGGACGACAACTCCATGGACCATTCCCGGAAACCGTGCTGTGGCCTATTCGACGCGTGTTGCGTACGGCCTTTATGAAGTCACTGCCGCTGAGAATGATTTTGGCCCACGTCCCGGCGAAAAGCTTATCTTCGCTGATAAACTGGCTGACGAATGCGCCAAGAAGGCAAAGCTTGAGTTTAATCGCCTGCGCGATGTGACGGGCGAAGAGCTTTCCAAGAATGTACTCGATCATCCGCTCAAGGGTTTCGGCGGCGGATACGAATTCGTCGTGCCATTGGTTTCTGGTGACCACGTCACCGACGATGCTGGTACCGGTTTCGTGCACACCGCCCCAAGCCACGGACGAGAAGACTTTGAAGCATGGATGGACAGCGCGCGTGAGTTGGAAGCGCGTGGCATTGATCCGAGCATTCCGTTCCCTGTTGGCGATGATGGCTATTACACCAAGGATGCGCCGGGCTTTGGTCCGGATCGCGAAGGTGGGCCTGCGCGTGTTATCGATGATAACGGCAAGAAGGGCGATGCGAATGACTCTGTCATCAAGCAGCTCATTGCAACTGACAAGCTGTTCGCACGTGGCCGTCTGAAGCATTCTTATCCGCATTCATGGCGCTCGAAGAAGCCGGTTATCTTCCGCAACACGCCGCAGTGGTTTGTCTATATGGACAAGAATCTCGGCGATGGCACCACGCTGCGTTCGCGCTCGCTGAAAGCGATTGAAGATACGCGTTTCGTGCCTGCTGCCGGTCAGAATCGTCTTCGTGCCATGATCGAAGGTCGCCCGGATTGGGTTCTTTCTCGTCAGCGCGCATGGGGTGTGCCAATCTGCGTCTTCGCTGATGAGGAAGGCAATATCCTTCAGGACGATGCCGTGAACAAGCGCATCCTTGAAGCTTTCGAGGCGGAAGGTGCCGATGCATGGTTTGCGGAAGGTGCGCGTGAGCGTTTCCTCGGCAGCCGTGCCAATGAAAACTGGACACAGGTTCGCGACATTCTCGACGTCTGGTTCGATTCTGGCTCGACACATACCTTCACGCTTGAAGACCGCCCGGACATGAAGTGGCCGGCGGATGTTTATCTCGAAGGCTCAGATCAGCATCGCGGCTGGTTCCACTCGTCACTGCTAGAAAGCTGCGGAACGCGTGGTCGCGCGCCTTACAATGCCGTCGTCACCCATGGTTTCACCATGGACGAGAACGGCAAAAAGATGTCGAAGTCGTTGGGCAATACGGTCACGCCACAGGACGTCATTAAGGATTCGGGTGCGGATATTCTTCGCCTCTGGGTGATGACGACCGATTACTGGGAAGATCAGCGCCTCGGCAAGAGCATCATCCAGACCAATATCGATGCGTATCGCAAGCTGCGTAACACCATTCGCTGGATGCTGGGCACGCTCGCCCATGATGAAGGCGAGAATGTTCCGCACGCAGAGCTGCCGGAACTCGAACGTCTGATGCTGCATCGTCTGGCGGAGCTCGATGAAGTCGTGCGTTCAGGTTATGACGCGTTTGATTTCAAGCGTATTGCACGTGCGCTGATCGATTTCATGAATGTCGAACTTTCGGCCTTCTATTTCGATATCCGCAAGGATGCGCTTTATTGCGATGCACCATCCAGCGTTCGCCGCAAGGCTGCTCTTCAGACCGTTCGCGAGATTTTTGACCGCGTAACCACTTGGCTCGCTCCGATGCTGCCTTTCACCATGGAAGAAGCTTGGCTGGATCGCTATCCGCAATCTGTTTCGGTGCATCTGGAACAGTTTCGCAAGACGCCTGCACAATGGCGCGATGATGTGCTGGCTGAAAAGTGGCGCAAGGTTCGCAATGTTCGTCGTGTTGTTACAGGGGCTTTGGAACTGGAACGCGCGGATAAGCGCATCGGTTCTTCTCTGGAGGCGGCTCCAGTTGTCTATATCGCTGACAAGAGCCTCGTCGATTCGCTTGCAGGATTGGATTTCGCTGAAATCTGCATCACAAGTGGTATTGACGTGACTGATGCTGCGGCACCTGCTGATGCCTTCACGCTGGATGACGTGAAGGGTGTTGCAGTTGTTCCTGTTCGTGCGGAAGGCGAGAAGTGCGCGCGTTCGTGGCGTTACACCACGGATGTCGGTTCTGACCCGGAATTCCCGGAAGTCTCGGCCCGCGATGCGGCAGCCCTTCACGAATTGAAGGCTCTCGGCAGACTTTCGGCATAAAATCAGAGGCCCGGTTGTGGCATGCATCCGGGCTTTTCGCTTCAGGGCTTGCCTTGTAAAGTGAGGACATGGTGAAATAGCGGTTAATATCGCGATTGCCCGTAGAGATGCTCTCATGTACAAGGCTCTCCTTGAGATAAACTTGCAATCTGCCTTGGAGTTGCCGGTTTCTTGCGGCAAGGGTTTAAAAGAAGCCTTTGACGAAGAGAAAATCGACAGGCGTAAAAGAAGTGGCGCTAATGAAGATTGAAGGACGAGTTCTGGTATTGATGACGGCAGTCGCGGGCCTCGCGCTGTCCGGTTGTGTGTCGTCGCCGACCTACGGAACCGACAAAACTGCGAGTGCGCAGCTTCTCGACGACGTGTCGAACATGGCAAGCTTTGGTCAGGGCAAGAAAAAAGACCGTATTGATTACAAGCCGCGTCCTGATCTTGTGCGTCCTGGACAGGGCGACAAGGGCGCGTTGCCTGCTCCACAGGAAAGCCTTGCAAGTGCCGGCGATCCATCATGGCCAGAATCACCGGAACAGCGCCGCAAGCGTTTGCGCGATGAAATTACCGCAAACCGCGACAATCCAAACTTCGTTTCGCCTGTTGAGCAGGACGTGCCTGTTGCAAGCAACGTTAGGGCTTCATTGCCAAGCGGTGCCAGCCGTCGCGAAGATTATGAATCGCGCACGCCAACCTTTGATCCAGCCAAGGTTGCTGAGTTGAAAAAGCAGCGTGCAGAGCAGACACAAGGTACATCGACCAATCGCCGCTATCTGAGCGAACCGCCACTTGGTTATCGTCAGCCAGCATCAACAGCAGCTGTTGGTGATATGGGTCAGGATGAGGCGCAGAAAGAACGCGAGCGCAAGAAAGCAGCTGGCGGCGGCGGCAAAAGCTGGCGCGATCTGCTGCCTTGGAACTAGCCTTTATAGTATAGATTTTAAGAATTATGGAAGCCGGAAGAAAAAATCTTCCGGCTTTTTCTTTATATCAGTATGATTTCTTCATCATAAAAAAGATGCCATTTTGCGTGAATCAATCTCTAATATTAAATATTTTTAATTTTGGCTATTCTGAACAATATTTGATTTCAATCAACGAAAGCATTCTGGCAGAGCGTATCCTGCAGCTTTTCGGGATGTAAGGTATAGTAATGCACAAAACAAACTCATTTTGGGATGGCCCCGATGGCTACGGCGTCATCAGTCGTATGCTCCATTGGTTGATGGCCGCGCTTTTTCTGTGGCAGTTCATCTCTGCTATCCTGCGCATTGTCATCAAAGAGACGCCGCTTTATAATTTCTTTTGGTCAGCGCACTTCACAATTGGCTTCTCTCTGTTGGTGCTCGTTCTGCTGCGCGGCATTTGGGGACTGCTAAACCTTTCCAGCCGACCGCATAAGCCCGGTGTGATGGGGAAGCTCGCAGGCTTCGGTCATCTGGTAATCTATGCGCTTATGTTTGCAGTGCCTGCGCTTGCGCTGCTTCGGAGCTATGGCAACGGCCGTGGCTTTTCCGTCTTCGGTATCCAGCTATTCGAACAGACAGGCGTGCAGAATGCGGCGCTAACAGCGCCCGGCAACGCGCTTCACGGCCTTCTTGGCTGGGTGTTGCTGGCCGCTATCGTCGGACATGTGCTGATGGCGCTGATCCATCATTTTGCACTGCGTGATAACACTTTGCGCCACATGACGAGGCATAGGGCAATTCATTAAGCCATGATCTATCGCTTATTGCGAAAAAAATCCCGGAGGATTTTCTGGGATTTTTCTTCGGAGAAACCCGCATAAATTTCTGGAACGTGATGGCATGTGGGTTGTGTGTAGAAGCGTGGCCCATATTCCACACCCCCTCCCTTGGGATCAGCAGCGCCATAATAAAGACGCCGGATGCGAGCAAAAGAGATAGCGGCTGCACACATTGCACAGGGTTCAAGCGTCACATAGAGATCGCAGTCGAGCAAGCGTTCGGACTTAAGTGCTTCTCCTGCCTGGCGAATTACAAGTACTTCCGCATGCGCCGTGACGTCGTTCAATTCGCGGGTACGGTTGCCTGCCCGGGCAATAATCTTGCCTTCATGCACGATGACCGCACCAATGGGCACCTCACCGCGGAGGGCTGCAGATTTCGCCTCTTCAAGCGCAATCTCCATCGGTGTTGCCACTTTTGGTGCCGAAATGTCTGCAACCTTTTTCAATCCAACCTCATTTCGTGCGCTGGACAGGGAAATTTCGCTCGCAAGCCATTGAGCGATTTGTTACTGCATAAGTCACGAAATCAAAACCGATTTGTAAACGGATTTATACAGCGTTCTTGACCGGACGGTTCTTTGCCAACCCCCAAGGTGCGAAAGACGACACGGCGGCGCTGCTGAAAGGCCAATACCAGATGAGCACTGAAGACGATAACAAGGGCGGTCGACGCCCCCCGCATGGACGTGGTGAAGGTCGGGGCGATCGCCCCGGCAGCAGTCGCGGTGAACGCGGCGAGCGAGGTTCAGGACCACGTGAGGCTGGCTCACGTAATGATCGTCCACGCGACGACAGACCTCGCCGTGACGATGATCGCGGTGGTCCGCGCAAGTTTGGCTCGCGCGAAACCCAAGAAGGTGAAGATGCCAGCGAGCGCATTGCCAAGCGTCTCGCACGCGCAGGCATTGCATCGCGTCGCGAAGCCGAGACCATGATTGCGGCTGGCCGGATCTCGGTTAACGGCAAGGTGCTTGAAAGCCCTGCGGTGAACGTGAAGCGCACCGACGTTATCACGGTTGATGGCAAGCAGTTGAAGCAGGCAGAACGCACACGTCTTTGGCTCTATAACAAGCCTGCAGGTCTTGTGACGACCAATCGTGATCCGGAAGGGCGTCCGACTGTTTTTGAAGCGTTGCCTGCGGAAATGCCGCGCGTACTTTCGGTTGGTCGTCTCGACATCAATACCGAAGGTCTGCTTCTGCTCACAAATGATGGTGGTCTGTCGCGCGTTCTGGAATTGCCTTCCACCGGCTGGCTGCGACGCTATCGCGTTCGCGCCCACGGCAAGGTCACACAGGCACAGCTTGATGAGTTGAAGAACGGCATTGCCGTCGAAGGCATTTTCTACGGCAGCATCGAAGCAACGCTTGAGCGTGAACAGGGTGCCAATGTCTGGATTTCAATCGGTCTGCGCGAAGGCAAGAACCGCGAAGTCAAGAACATCCTTGGCGCGCTTGGTCTGACGGTTGGTCGTCTGATCCGCGTGTCGTTTGGACCTTTCCAGCTCGGCGATCTTGAAGAAGGTGCGGTTCGTGAAATTCGCGGACGTATTCTGCGCGATCAGCTTGGTGAAAAACTCGTTGAGGAATCAGGTGCGGATTTCGACGCGCCAGTTCTGAACGAATTCTCTAATACCGTCGTGCAAGGCCGCACGCGTCGCGAAATGGAACAGCAAGAGCCAGAAGGCGAATATCGTCGCCAACCGCGTGAGCGTGAATGGATCTCCAGCCAGCCAGAGCGTCGCAAGCGCGAAGAAAAGAAAGAAGACAAGGTAGAGCCGCGTCGCCGTGGCAATAGCAATGTCTGGATGGCACCGGGCGCACGCCCGCATGGTGAAAAAGCTGCAGCCCAAAAAGCTGCCCGCGCTGAGAGCCGTGGCGCACGTGCAAGCCGCTCCGATGGTGATTTGCAGTCGCGTCCGCGTCGTTCTGCTGATGGCGATCAGCGTCGTGAAGCCGGCCGTGATGACCGTCCCCGCCGTTCAGAAGGGCATTTTGATAAACAGGGTTCCCATTCTGGAAATCGTCCTGAGGGACGCTCAGATAACCGTTCAGGACCTCGCGCTCCTCGTGCGGAAGGAGACTTTCAGTCTCGCCCACGTCGTTTCGGAGATGGCGATCAGCGTCGCGAAGAAGGTCGTGATGATCGTCCGCGCCGTTCTGAAGGCAGACCAGAAGCCCGTGCTCCACGTCCTGAAGGTCGCGATGATCGTAAACAAGAGCGTCGTCCGGGCAAGCGCGAGCGCGCCGAACTGAAGAACGAAGGCGGCGAAAAATCATCGGGCGGTTATGAAGGCCGTAGCTTCGGCAAGCCTTCGGGTCCGCGCAGCGAAGGTCGTTTCGGTGGTGGTAATGCCGATCGTGGTCCACGTAGCAGCGGTCCACGTTCCGGTGGTGGTGAAGGTCGCGGCCCGTCGAAGGGTCCAGGCGGCTTTGGCAAGGGTCCGGATCGTGGCGGTTCGGGCGGCAAGCCAGGCAATGGTAGATCTGGTGATGGAAAGCCACGCGGCGGCAAGCCAGGGGGCGGCGGTGCGGATCGTCGGCGGTAAATTCCGCGGGCGCGCGCTCGTCACACCGACCACAAATTCCATTCGTCCGACCACAGATCGGACGCGGGAAAGCCTATTCAATATTCTCGCACACAGCTTCCCGGACAAGGTTGAAGGCGGGCGTGTTCTGGACCTCTTTGCAGGTACCGGCGCGCTCGGTCTTGAAGCACTTTCTCGCGGTGCTCGCTATGCTGTTTTTGTCGAAGAATCAGCGGAAGGGCGTGGCATCCTCCGCCAGAACATCGAGGCCTTTGGTCTGCAGGGACAGACCAAAGTTCTGCGCCGCGATGCTTGCAAGCTTGGCGAAGCAGGAACGATGGAACCGTTCGATCTGATTTTTGCTGATCCGCCCTACGGTCGTCGCATGGGCGAAAAGGCACTTTTATCAGCACTTGAAGGTAGTTGGCTTAATCCTGACGCACTTCTCGTGCTTGAAGAAGATGCGGAAGCATCGCTGGAACTGGATGAACGATTCGTCGTTCGTGAAGAGCGGAATTATGGTGGAACCATAATTCGGCTGATACAGCTGAAAGCGGACTGAAGATTTATCCGAAACCGGATCTCCGGTTTCGGTAGCACAGTGAATTTTGAATATAGGTCTTGCCGCTCGCCAGACACTTCAAAGCTGTCAGGGCGGAATGAAACTGATTGGAGATGTCGTTTGGTGCATAACCCCTCACTCCGGCACTTTTTGTTGTCCACCGCCCTTGGTTTGGCGCTGGCTCTGCCTCTTGCAACAGGCTCGGTTCAGGCGCAGACGCCCGCACCAGCGGCTGCAACCGAAGTTGCGCAGCCTCCGGCCCAGTCTCAGGCACAAACAAATCTGCCAGAAATCACGAAATCCGAAGATATCAGCAGCTTTACCCTCGAAAACGGGTTGAAGGTCGTGGTTATTCCCGATCATCGCGCCCCGGTGGTCACGCAGATGATCTGGTATCATGTGGGGTCGGCTGATGAGGCACCGGGCAAATCCGGCATTGCGCATTTTCTTGAGCACCTGATGTTCAAGGGTACCAAGACCTATCCGGCTGGCGAGTTTTCAGCGAAAATCGCAGCCATCGGCGGGCAGGAAAACGCATTCACCTCTTATGATTACACGGCTTATTTTCAGCGTGTCGCTCCCGATGCGCTTGAAATGGTGATGGGTTATGAATCGGACCGCATGGCCAATCTAGTGCTCGACGAAGAGGCGGTAACGACTGAGCGCGAGGTTATCCTTGAAGAGCGCCGTATGCGTGTGGATTCAAATCCCGCAGCAATGCTGATGGAAAACACAGATGCTGTGCTTTTCTACAATCATCCTTATCGTGTGCCTGTGATTGGCTGGCGACAGGAAATGGAGAAACTCAGCCTCAAGGATGCGGTTGATTTCTACCAGCAATATTACACTCCGAATAATGCAACGCTGGTGATCGCCGGTGATGTGACACCTGAGCGCGTGCGCGATCTTGTCATGAAGACCTGGGCCACAATCCCCAAGCGTGCCGATGTTCTGCCGCGTGAGCGTCCGCAGGAGCCGGAAAAACACGCAGCCCGCGTTGTGACGCTGCATGATGATCGTGTGAGCACGCCGTCGTTCCGCATGTCGTGGCTGGTGCCGTCCTACTCCAATGAAAAGCGCTTCCCGAATGTGAAGGCAGGCGACGCGCCGGCACTTGATCTCCTGAGCGAGATTCTCGGTGGTTCACTACGCTCTCGTCTTTATCAGGAATTGATCGTCAAGCAGGGCATCGCATCCAACACGGGTGCGAGCTATGATGGCGACCCACTTGATGATGGAACATTCTCGGTTTACGGCTCGCCACAGAACGGTAAGACGCTGGCCGATGTGGAGAAGGCCGTTGATGCCGAAGTTGCACGTATCATTAAGGACGGCGTGACGCAGACCGAACTCGATCAGGCACGCAATCGCTTCCTCAAGGCAGTAACCTTCGCGCGCGACAGCCAGTCAGGTATGGCCCGGATTTATGGTTCCACGCTCTCTATCGGCATGAGTATCGAAGATATTCAGAAATGGCCAGATGTGATCAAGGGCGTTACCGTCGAGCAGATAAAAGATGCCGCGAACCGATATCTGGTGAAAAATCAGTCGGTGACGAGTTACTTGCTGCCGCCGGATACTGAACCTGAAAATGCACGCGAGAATCCGAATGCTGCCGCTGGCAATGCAGGTGAGAATGGCGCGGGAGGAGCAATCCAGTGAGCAAAGCTATTGTGTTGAATGTTAATCGTTCAAAGACCGCGATGATGGCGCTGGCAACATCCATGATGTTGCTGGTCATTCTGAACCTTCCGGCATACGCAATCGAGATTCAGGAGGTTGTTTCGCCAAAGGGCATCAAAGCCTGGCTGGTTGAAGATAGTTCGGTGCCGCTCATTTCTATGCGCTTCTCGTTCAAGGGGGGCACATCGCAGGACCCGGGTGGCAAGGAAGGTCTTGCCAATCTGATGACCGGCCTTTTCGATGAAGGCGCTGGCGACCTCGATTCCGACAGTTTTCAGGAACGCATCGATAACCTTGGTGCGGAGATGAGCTTCTCAGCTTCGCCTGATTCGGTATCTGGCAATATTCGTATGCTTGCCGAGAACCGTGATGCAGTGAATGGATTGCTGGCGCTTGCCGTTAACAAGCCGCGCTTTGATCAGGATGCGATTGACCGCATTCGTCAGCAGGTGGTTGCAAGTCTCGAAGCCTCGCAGCGCAATCCTTCAACCATTGCCTCGCGCAAGTTCTCCGAAGTTCTCTATGGCAACCATCCTTATGGTCGCCCGGACGAAGGCACAGTTAAGTCGCTGCAATCAATCAGCCGTGAAGACCTTGTCAATTTCCACCGCAAGAACTTTGCGCGCGATCGCCTGACGATCGGCGTTGTTGGTTCGATTAACGCCAAGGATCTTGGCGAAATGCTCGACAAGGTATTCGGCGATCTGCCTGCAAATGCTGAACTCGTCCCAGTACCTGATGCAAAACTTGCACTTGGCACGACGACAAGCCTCAGCTTTGACATGCCACAGACATCGATCAGCTTTGTCTATCCGGCAGTTCCACGTAAAGATCCGGAATTCTTCGCTTCTTACCTGATGAATCACATTCTGGGTGGCGGTTTCACCTCGCGTCTTTATGCGGAAGTGCGTGAAAAGCGCGGTCTCGCCTATTCGGTATCGTCATCGATGGCATTGCGTGATCATGTATCTGCATTGACAATTTCGACTGCGACACGGCCTGAAAAGGCGCAGGAATCGCTCAAGATCATTCGCGAGCAGGTCGCTGCAATGGCAAATGATGGTCCGACAGAAGCTGAGCTTGCTGCAGCCAAGAGCTATCTCAAAGGCTCTTATGCGGTGAACAATCTCGATTCATCGGTGTCGATTGCCGACACGCTCGTTGGTCTTCAGGAAGCAGGGCTTGATCGTGATTACATCGACAAGCGCGCCGAACTGATTGATGCGGTGACGCTCGATCAGGTGAAAGCTATTGCCAAAAAGCTTTTGGAAGCAGAACCTGCAATTCTGATTTTCGGTCCAGCTCAGTCTTAAGTTGGCCCAATCTTAGTTTGGCACAATCGTAAGCCGATATGCCGTGAGGAAAGCTTCATGGATGTAACCGTACCGACATCACCGCGTATCGCCGTCGCCTTTGGCGGCGGCGGCGCTCGCGGTATCGCACATATCCATATTATCGAAGTGTTGGACGAACTGGGCATAAAGCCGGTTGCGATTTCTGGTTCATCCATCGGTTCGATTGTCGGGGCCGGAATGGCGAACGGCATGACCGGCAAGGAAATTCATGAATATATGGCGGCGATTTTCAATCGCCGTTCGGAAGTCGCCCGCCGCATGTGGCAGGCGCGCCCGGAACGCTGGGTCGAGCTGCTGAAAGGCGGTTTCCGAGTCAGCCAGTTCAATATCGAGAAGATATTGGAAGTCTTTCTACCCGCAGCACTACCCGAAAATGTGGAAGAGCTGAAAATCCCGATGAGCATTACCGCTTCGGATTTTCATGCAGCCACGGAACTCAATATCGAACAGGGAGACCTGCGTTCAGCCATTGCCGCTTCTTGCGCTATTCCGCCGGTGTTTAGACCGGTACGTCGCAATGGGCGAATTCTGGTGGATGGTGGATTGCTCAATCCGGTGCCATTCGATCTGCTGTTCGATAAGGCGGATATTGTGATTGGAATTGATGTTGTTGGTGCCCCTGTAGGGCCTGATGATTATATGCCGACCACAATTGAAGCTGTCATGGGTGCCAACCAGCTCACCATGTGTTCGATCATCGAGAACAAGTTCCGCAATCGCCCGCCACATATTTTTCTGCGTCCAAATGTCGAACGAATAGGCTTGCTCGATTTCCTGAAGTTCGAACAGATTCTGTCGCAAAGTGCAGATATCCGCGAAGAGTTGAAACTTGCACTCGACACGGTTTTAAGCGGTAAGCCTGCCGCTGCGGCGTCCTGAGCATCCCCAGCGTAGATGCGTAGGATAGGGCGATAAAACTAACGAGTGGATTTTTCGAATTTGACGTTTGATACAGTATGGTTATCGGTCGGGGTTCAAACGTCAAATTCAATCCACTACTGCATAACTCCTTAAACTTGAATCCGTTTAAGGTAAAATTATGCTGTAAATATAAAGTGTTAGAGTGACCTTTGTGCGCCCAAGAGGGTGCACGGCGCTCTAGCGATCATTCAGCTGCAACTGCGGCCGACGCCGTACCTTCGTCGATATTGGCAACTGCATCGATGCCGTCGCCCGCTTTATCGATTCGCTGGCCTTCGCGCTGTGGTTTAACCAGAGGCTCAGGCGTGACGGGCTTGTTGAAGAGCAGATGCCGTCCTGCCATGATTCCTTCCGATGCCTGGACGTGCAGGCGGTCTTCGTCGCGTTGCCGCACGTCCTCGCGGATTGCATAAGCGTTGGCTTCCGAAAGTCCTAAACCTTCAAGCGTACGCTGACCAAACAGAAGGCCGGATTCGAAAGTTTCGCGCAGCTCATATTCCACGCCTTGTGCGCGAAGTTGCAGCGTGTGTTCACGGTCATAGGAACGCACAAAAAGACGCACATCGGGATATTCCGACTGGATCAGATTAACGATCCGGTTGGTAATTTCCTTCTTGTGCGTACACACGGCGACGATTTTGGCTTTGCGGATGCCCGCTGCTTCGAGCACATCCTTGCGGGTGCCATCGCCGAAATAGATGCGGAAACCGAATTTTCCGGCGGCACGTACGCGGTTCGGTGAGTTGTCGATCACCGTCACATCGATGCCGCCAGCAAGCAGTATTTGAGCGGAAATCTGCCCGTAACGCGAAAAGCCGATCATCAGCACATCTGCGCCAGCGCCCTCGAAATTTTCTTCGATGACGTCTTCGGTCTTGTCTTTGATCAGCAGTCTTGAGCCGATGGCCACAGAAAGCGGAGTGAGTGCCATTGAAACTGTGACGGCGGCGACAAGTTCGGAGCTTAAGGCGTTTGAAATGACGGCTGCTGCTGCGGCAGCAGAAAACAGCACAAAGGCAAACTCGCCGCCCTGTGGGAGCAGAAATGCAACGCGGATTGCATCATTATGGTTCGAGCGGAAGATGCGGCATAGAACATAGATGATGGCTGCCTTGACGATCATGAAGATCGGGACCGCCATCAGAATGGTCTTCCAATATTGCAGGATCACAGTCAGATTGAGCGAAAGACCAACAGCCACGAAAAACAGGCCGAGGAAAATTCCGCGAAAAGGTTCGATATCTGCTTCAAGCTCATGTCTGTAAGAGGATTCGGCCAGCAGCACGCCTGCAATGAATGCCCCCATTGCCATGGATAGTCCTGCCGCCTGCAAAAGACTGGCTGAACCCAGCACCACAAAAAGGGCAGCTGCGATCATCACTTCGCGTGCGCCGGTATTGGCAATGATACGGAACATCGGATTGATGAGATAGCGTCCCGCAATCACCAGAGCGACAATCGCAGCAATGGCTGTCGCCAAATGAAAGCCAGCACTGGCCTGTGAAGGCTCATTGGGGGACAGTGCAGGAATGATCGCCAGAATAGGAACGATGGCGAGGTCCTGAAACAACAGGATGGCGAAGGCACGCTGTCCGTGTTTCTGGTTGGTCTCAGCGCGGTCTTCCAACACCTGCATAGCAAATGCCGTCGAGGATAGCGCCAAGCCGAAACCGATGATGATTGCCGCATTGGTCTCCAGGCCGGCAAGATAGACACCCAAGGCGGCCAACGCGGAACCTGTGAGCAAAACCTGTGCAGCACCCAGGCCGAAAATTGCATGACGCAACGACCAGAGCCGCGATGGTTTCAGCTCAAGCCCGATGATGAACAGCAGAAAGACGACGCCCAGCTCCGAAAAATGCAGCAGTTCCTCACCTTCCGAGATAAGGCGTGCAACTGGACCAATCGCAATTCCGGCGGCCAGATAGCCCAGAACGGTGCCAAGGCCAAGGCGTTTGAATAAGGGCGCAGCGATGATCGCACCACCCAGAATCATCAGCGCCTGTAAGTAAAGACTTCCGCCTGTTGCGACCATGTTTTGCTCTTGGAATATGAAGAATGTGGCAGGCTTGCCTTGAAGCCCCCCGATTTCAGCAATATAGAAACATGATATGGCTCTAATCAGTCCGATGTCGAATAATTTGACGATATTTTTTCGCAAATTCCCATTACGGTTGGTTATATCTCGTGGTTACCAGTCTGGTGCCGTTTTGCCCCTGTAGTCTTGGATTATGTAATGATTTCAGATAATTCGTCGGATAAACTGGTCGACCGCGCAGCGCAGCTGGTGGCTGCTGCAAAGCGTGCG
Source organism: Ochrobactrum sp. AN78 (assembly GCF_029909885.1). NCBI lineage: Bacteria > Pseudomonadati > Pseudomonadota > Alphaproteobacteria > Hyphomicrobiales > Brucellaceae > Ochrobactrum > Ochrobactrum sp. AN78. Next base: position 23,077 of record NZ_JASAMU010000005.1, on the reverse strand, counting down.
GGGGCTGACCATGCTGACGCGGTTGTGATCCGTACGCGCTCTGTTAGCGTCTCTGTTCGGCTTGGTAAGGTCGAGGGAACCGAATCGTCGGAGAGTGATGATTTCTCTCTTCGGGTGTTCGTTGGGCGACGTATCGCCAGTGTTTCAGCCAATGCTGGCAGCGATCCCAACAAATTGGCGGAGCGTGCTGTTGCCATGGCGCGTGTTGCTCCGGAAGATCCGTATGAGCAACTGGCCGATCCGGCTTTGCTGGTAAAAGCTCCCCGCGATCTCGATCTTTTCGACGCGATCGAAATCGATACGACGCGCCTTACCGAAGACGCACTGGCAACTGAAGCGGCAGCGCGTGCCGTGCAGGGCGTGAGCAATTCGGGTGGTGCTGGTGCATCGCGCAGCATGGGCGGGCTTGTGCTCGTTACATCATCAGGCTTTTCAGGCGAATATGCTGCAACGCGTTTTGGTCGTTCGGTGTCTGCAATCGCAGGCGAAGGCACGAAGATGGAGCGCGACTATGATTTTAGTTCGCGCCTTCACTTTGCCGATCTCGACACACCCGAAAATATCGGCAGACGCGCCGGTGAACGCGCCGTGCGTCGTCTGGGTGCACGCCAAGCCAAGACGGGTCAGGTTACGGGCGTTTTTGATCCACGGTTGGCGCGGGGTATTGCGGGCCATCTCGCGAGCGCAATCAACGGTGCCGCCGTTGCGCGCAAGACCAGCTTTCTGCGCGACAGTCTCGGCAAGCAGATTTTGAAGGCGGGGATCAATGTTACCGATGATCCGCTGCGCATTCGTGGATCGTCGTCGCGCCCGTTTGATGGCGAAGGCATCGAAGGTCAACCCTTGATGATGGTTGAAGATGGCGTGTTGCAGCAATGGCTTCTGTCAGGTTCGAGTGCACGTGAACTGGGATTGACCGGCAACGGACGCGGTGTGCGTTCGGGTTCAGGCGTCTCACCGGCTTCGACCAATTTTGCCATTGAACCAGGTGTGGAAACACCAGAATCGCTGATCCGGTCTGTCGGCACCGGCTTTTATGTAACAGAAGTGTTCGGGCAGGGCGTCGATATGATCACGGGCCAATATAGTCGTGGCGCTTCCGGGTTCTGGATTGAAAACGGGGAGCTTGCCTATCCTGTGAGTGAGGTGACGATTGCCTCTAATCTCAAGGATATGTTCCTCAATATGACGCCCGCTTCTGATATTGACCGGAATTTTGGCATGACGGCCCCAACCCTTGTGATTGAAGGCTTGACCCTTGCCGGAAATTGAGAAACGCAAAGATGTACAGAACGAACTAGAACTTCTGCGCAATGCAGCGCGCGAAGCTGGCCGTATTGCAATGCGTTATTTCGGCCAGTCGCCGGAAGTTTGGTTGAAAGATGGACAGTCGCCCGTCAGCGAAGCGGATTTCGCAGTCGATAACTATCTGAAGGAAGTGCTGCTTGAAGCACGGCCTGATTATGGCTGGATTTCAGAAGAAACTACGGATGACAGAGTGGCCGCCGCGCGCCGCCGCGCATTTGTGGTCGATCCGATTGATGGCACACGCGGTTATATCAATGGGCAAACTCAGTGGTGTGTGAGCATTGCCATCGTGGAAGACGGCAAGCCAATTGCCGGTGTGCTGCAATGCCCTGCACGCAATGAAGTGATCGAAGCTGGCAAAGGCTTTGGTGCATCGCAAAACGGCCTGCCGATTAGTACCCGTCTACCACCAAATGGCCATAAAATTGCCATGGCTTCGGCAAAAAGAATGGTCGAAACTTTGCCGGAAGGCTGGCGTGATCGCGTGATTTTGCATCCTTATGTACCCTCGCTCGCCTATCGGATTGCGATGGTTGCGCGTGGCGATATCGCCGGTACCTTCATTCGGCCAAATTCACATGATTGGGACTTGGCCGCAGCCGATCTCATCCTGAGTGAGTCGGGCGGAGCGCTCTTGACCCACGACGCTCAGCCTCTCATCTACGGTGGACCGACGCTACAACATGGTGCGCTGGTTGCGTCCAGCGGAAACCTTTTGCAGGAAATGTTGAGTGTTGTCGCGGACTGGCCATTGAGCTAATCATGCGGCGAATAAGTTTGTTTCAAGGGATATTGTCATGAGTGCCGAAGGCGACAAAAAGCAGCTTCTTCATCTGGTATTTGGCGGTGAGCTGAAAAAGCTAGGAACCGTTCAGTTCCGCGATCTCGATAATCTCGATGTCGTTGGCATCTATCCTGATTACGAGTCTGCCAAAACTGCCTGGAAGTCCAAGGCGCAGCAGACTGTCGATAATGCGCACATGCGTTATTTCATTGTTCACCTGCATCGCTTGCTTGATCCTGAAGGCGTGGACCTGAAAGCGGAATAAGCGCTTTTGTCTGCTCCGCACAAAGATCAGATGGCAAAGGAAAAAAGCGCACCGAAAGCCGGTGAACGCAGCCGCTCGGATGGATTTGCAAAGCGTATGTGGCGCCGCATTCGCGGGCCACTTGCGCGTTCGGCTTTCTTACAATCCGCGCTGGTGCAGCTCATTTCCAGCTATCTGAAATTTGTGCATCTGACCAATCCGCGTCTCAAGGGATCTGCTGATATCAAGACCCTTTTGCGCGAAAATAGCCCCTCAATCATAACGTTCTGGCACGGTCAGCACATTATGGCAGCGGCGGTGCGTCCCCATGATCTTGAAGTGGTGGCCATGTTTTCCCGCAGTGCCGATGCGGAACTCAATGCACGTATCGCTGAGAAGTTCGGCTTCATCACAGTGCGAGGCTCTGGTGGGCGCGGCGAAGGCAACTCCGCTAGAAAAGGTGGAGCGCGCGCGCTTTTAACGTTGAAAAATGCCCTGAAAAAGGGACAATCAGCGTCAATGATTGCTGATATCGCCCACGGCAAAGCGCGTGAAGCGGGCGAAGGAATTATTTTGCTGGCCAAATTATCAGGTCGACCAATAATGCCTTTTGCGTATGCTTTTTCGCGGAATCATGTTTTGCATAAGACATGGGATAAGACCACAATTCCGTTGCCATTCGGCCGCTCGATAATTGTCTGTGGAGAGCCGGTCTGGGTGGATGAAAATGCCGATGAGGCACAACTGGAAGAAAAGCGCATGGAATTGACGCGCCAACTCAATGACGCGACGACCAAGGCCTATGCCGCATTGGAGGCAGGTAAATGAGTGAACGTTGGGCACGAAACATGTTGTCGGCCTATCGTATGCTCGGCTCTGCGGCCTATCCTTTCATCGGCACTTATATTTCCTATCGTGCATCACGCGGCAAAGAAGAGCGTGCCAGGCGCGGTGAGCGTTACGGCAAAACGTCGATAGCTCGACCGCAAGGGCCTGTCATATGGGCTCATGCTGCAAGTGTTGGAGAATCGGTTGCCATGGCGCCGCTGATTGAAAGCATCGCAGCCACTGGTATCCACATCGTTATGACGACGGGAACGGTGACATCGGCGAAACTGGTTGCCGATCAGCTGGGCAGTCAGGTTATCCATCAATATGCGCCGCTCGATCTGCAACCGGCGGTCAACAATTTCCTTGATCACTGGAAGCCGGATCTGGCGATAGGCTGTGAATCCGAGATTTGGCCAGCAACAGTGCTTTCGCTTGGCGCGCGGCATATTCCGCATGTGCTGGTCAACGGCCGTCTTTCGGACCGTTCTTTTGCGGCATGGCAGAAACGACCAGAATTGGCGGAAGCGCTGTTTGAAAACTTCGCGCATGTGATTGCGCAGTCCGAGCTTGATGGCGATCGATTTCGGGCTCTTGGGGCAAGGCCGGTTAGCGTTTCGGGCAATCTCAAGGTCGATACGGCCCCGGCACCTGCCGATCCGCAGGCACTGGCAACCATGCAGCGCCAAATTGCCGGACGTCGTACATGGGCTGCAATCTCTACCCACGATGGTGAAGAAGAGATAGCGGCAGAAGTCCATCAGATGCTGAAGGTACGATATCCGCGTCTGGTCACGATCATCGTTCCGCGTCATCCCAACCGCGCTCCCGCCATTGAAGCTATGCTTGGCGAAAAGGGATTGAAAGTCGCAGCACGCAGCCGCGGAGACGTTATCGAAGCGGATACCGATATTCTGCTTGGTGATACGATTGGCGAGATGGGGCTTTATCTCCAACTCACCGAGATTGCCTTCATTGGTAATTCACTGACCAAAGAAGGTGGGCATAATCCGCTTGAACCCGCCATGATGGGCACAGCAGTGCTGACGGGCAAGAATGTTCAGAATTTCCGTGAATCCTTCCAGCGCCTTATCAAGAATGGTGGTGCGCGCGTGGTGAAGGATCGCAACATGCTCGCCGGTGCGATCAACTTTCTCTTCAATAATCCGCAGCACCTGCGCTCGATGATCACTGCCGGTGCAAACACGGTAAAGGATATGCGCGGCGCGCTGGATCGCACATTGAATTCGCTCGAGCCATTCATTCAGCCGCTAGTTTTGCAGGCGCAGTTGCCGGGAAATCGTAACGATTCGGCCTTTATCAACGGCGGCATCTAAGCATGGCGAGCGAGGCACCACCCTTCTGGTGGGAAAAGCCTGACTGGCGTGCCTGGGGGCTTGCGCCCCTGTCCTGGGTCTATGGCGCTATTGCTGGCCGACGGCTTCTTAAAGCGGAACCGCCAAAAATCGCGGCGCCCGTTCTCTGTATCGGTAATTTTACAGTGGGCGGCGCAGGCAAAACTCCGACTGCTATTGCCTTTTCAAAGGCCGCAAAAGCGCGCGGCTTACATCCCGGTATTGTTTCACGCGGTTATGGCGGCAATTACAAAGGGCTGCACATCGTTGATCCGTCCTCTGACAGCGCACGTCATGTCGGCGACGAACCGCTGCTGCTTGCGCGTCATGCGCCCGTAGCGCTTTGCCCGGATCGCTTGAAGTCGGCGCAGGAATTACATCGGCGCGGCTGCGACTTTATCATTATGGATGATGGTTTTCAGAGTGCACGACTGCATGCCGACTTTTCGCTGCTGGTGGTCGATTCGACACGCGGGATCGGCAACGGTCTGGTGATTCCTGCAGGTCCCTTGCGCGCGCCGTTGACTGACCAGATGCGCAAGACCGACGCTCTGCTGCGCATTGGCAAGGGTGGTGCGGCTGATTTTGTGGTGCGGCAGGCGTCACGTGCCGGGCGCGCCGTTTACGAGGCACGGTTGCTGCCTTCGTCGGCTTCAGCGGTTGCCGGCAATCGCTGGCTGGCTTTTGCGGGGATTGGCAACCCCGCCAAGTTCTTTGCCAGTGTGGAGGAGGCTGGCGGCGAGGTTGTGGAAAGTCAAACCTTCCCAGATCATTACAGCTATCAGCCGGATGATATTCGCAAACTCATTGTAACAGCGGACCGGCTTGGATTGGGCCTAATTACCACTGCCAAGGATCACGTTCGCCTGGTGACAATGAGTGACGTGCCGAATGAGTTTATGCGCGAATTAGCCGTACTCGATATAGATCTGCAATTTGAGCGTAAGGACGCGCTGGGCCATATTCTCGATATGGCAGTCGAGCGGTACAAAGCCCGCTCTTTATCGGCTTCTAAACCAGTTTAAGCCTTCTTGCGGCTGCGCAATTCAGGATTAAGTGCAAGCTCACGCTCGTAGGAAATCAGCCCCGACGCATAAGCTTCCTGGCGCGCTACGCTCCAATATTTCAACTCATCGAGCGGAACAGGTGCACCGGTCACGGCACAAAGCACAAAAGAGCCGTGCTTTACGATTTCAAAATCGCCGTCGAGATAACGCAGGACAGCTTCTGATGAGCGAGGTGATTCAAACTTGTTCATTGTGTAATTCCTTGATGCCAGAATCTATCAAGCAGCGAATGCTTCGTCCAGAGCGTGTCGCGTTTAATCGCACCCATGGTGCTCGCTCTAGATCCATTTAACTGCGACATGCTTTAGCCTCTGCTTAGCGCCGGCCAAACAATCGCTCAATATCGGTAAGTTTCAGCTCAATATAGGTGGGGCGTCCGTGATTGCATGTACCGGAGCCGGGTGTTGCCTCCATATCACGCAAGAGCGCATTCATTTCTTCAGGTTTAAGCCGTCGACCCGAACGCACTGAACCGTGGCAGGCCATGGTGGCAGCGACGTGGTTCAGCATCGCTTTGAGACCATCGGACGTGTCGTGCTCCGCAACTTCATCAGCCAAATCGCGGATAAGCTGCTGCACGTTCATCTCGCCTAGCATGGCAGGTGTTTCGCGCACAGCGATTGCGCCGGGGCCGAACTGTTCAATACCGAGGCCGAACCGAGACAGCGTTTCAGAATGGGCGGTGAGTCGCTCGGCATCTTCTTCCGGCAGGTCAACAATTTCGGGTATCAGCAGCATCTGCCCCGGTATCGGGCGAGAATGCAGCGCATTCTTCAACGCTTCATAGACGAGGCGCTCATGTGCTGCGTGCTGGTCTACGATGACCAGACTGTCTTCTGTCTGCGCGACGATATAATTTTCGTGAATCTGTGCACGTGCAGCGCCAAGTGGCTTCTGCATCGTTTCGACGGAGGCTTCCCCGATGGTGGCGCGTGCATCGGCTGCGGGTATTGTTGCAATCGTTGCCTGCTCGTCTTCATGAAAGGCAAGCGGGCTATCAAAACTCAGCGGCTTATGTGCCGGGTGTGCCGTTTGCGGCGACCATTCTGTACGTGGCGCGGATGGTGTCGCTGGTCGCCACGCAGGAGCCGCGTAATTGCCGGTAGAGGCGCGCGATTGAAATCCTTCAGCTCGGAACGCTTGCAGCATGGCTTCTGCGCCGCTTGTTGCCGGGCGTATGCCTGATTGTGCAAGCGCCTGCTTGATGGCACCCACAATAAGACCACGCACAAGGCCTGGATCACGGAAGCGAACATCTGCTTTGGCAGGATGCACGTTCACATCCACCAAAGATGGATCGAGTGTCAGAAACAGCACTGCCACTGGATGGCGGTCACGCGCAATGACATCGGAATATGCACCGCGCAGGGCGCCGAAAATCTGTTTATCGCGAACAGGGCGGCCATTCACATATGCAAATTGATGCAGTGCATTGCCCCGGTTAAATGATGGGATGCCGGCAAAACCCGCAAGTCTCACACCATCGCGCTCGGCATCAATATGCAGCGCATTCTCCGAAAATTCCTTGCCGAGTATCTGGCCTATACGCTCAAGCGTGGCATCGACACCGTTTCCGGTCGCGGGAAGTTCCAGCGGCGTCCGGTCCGTGCCTGCTAAGGAAAACCGAACCTGCGGGAAAGCAATGGCAATCCGTTTGACGATATCGGTGACGGCAGTGGCTTCGGCGCGATCTGTCTTCATGAATTTAAGACGCGCAGGCGTCGCATAAAAGAGGTCGCGTACTTCGGCAATGGTACCGCGATTAAGCGCCGCCGGACGTGGGCCTTCCAGATGCCCGCCGTTAACCGCCACTTCAAAGCCGGACTCGGCATCCTGCGGACGTGATTTCAGCGTGAGTTTTGAAACCGAACCGATGGACGGCAACGCTTCGCCGCGAAAACCCAGCGCGCGAATATCATTCACATCGTCAGTGAGCTTGGACGTGCAATGGCGTGAAACGGCGAGTGACAGCTCATTGGAAGGGATGCCAGAACCATTATCGGTCACGCGCAGAAGTGTCTTGCCGCCGCCAGCGGTCACAACCTCGATACGCGTTGCGCCAGCATCGATTGCATTTTCGACAAGTTCCTTGATCACGCTGGCTGGGCGTTCAATCACCTCGCCAGCGGCAATCTGGTTGATAATGGTTTCGCTTAAGTGCTGGATCGTCATGAAACGACTATAGCGGATTCGCGACTGCGAAAAACCGCCATTTGTCGATGATCCAGATCACATTTCGCGTATTCTTTATTTTATCAAGTACGACCATAAATGTCGTCGTAACGGACGATGTCATCTTCGCCGAGATATTCGCCGCTTTGCACTTCAATGAGAACGAGCGGCAGAATGCCCGGATTTTCTAGACGGTGCTTGAAGCCGCAAGGGATATAGGTCGATTGATTGTTGGTGAGCAGGATTTCCCGCTCGCCATTGACGACCTTTGCCGTGCCGGAAACCACAATCCAGTGTTCGGAACGATGATGATGCGCCTGCAAGCTCAGACGGCGACCGGGCTTGACCTCGATACGCTTGATCTTGAAACCATCGCCTTCTTCCAGAACCGTATAAGTGCCCCATGGACGGTGTGCCGTGCGGTGCAGTTTTGCCGCTTCGTGACCTTGAGCGCGCAACTTGTTGAAGACCTTGCGCACATCCTGCGCCTTATCGCGATGGGCGACAAGCAGGGCATCTGGCGTATCGACAACGAGAAGATCGTGAACGCCAACGAGGCTGACCAGACGCGTTTCCGAAAGAACAAAGCTGTCGGTTGTTTCTTCGAGGACCGTTTCCCCACGCAGACGATTGCCGTCAGCGTCCGGCTCGATCAGATCGGCCATTGCCGCCCACGAGCCAATATCGGACCAGCCACAGGAAACAGGGATGCAGGCGATGTTGTCTGCCTTTTCCATGACAGCATAGTCGATGGAAATGGCAGGCGTTGCCGCAAACTGATCCTTGGCGATTTCCAGCGTTCTGGTTTCGCCATTCACACCCCGGCGTGAGTGCTCAAGCGCTGATCTGGCACCTTCCAGGACTTCAGGAGCATGGCGCTGCATGGCGTCAATCATCGTGAGGGCCTTAAAGCAGAACATGCCGGAATTCCAATAATAGCGGCCGCTCTCAACATAGGTCTGTGCAGTCTCTGCATCCGGTTTTTCAACAAAGCGCCGAACGTCAGTGCCATCGACTTCGATGTAGCCAAAGCCTGTCTCAGGATGATCCGGAACAATGCCGAAAGTGACAATGCGGCCGGCTTCGGCAAGTTTGCGTGCTTCGACTACCGCAGCTGCGAAAGCCGCTTCATCTTCGATCAGATGGTCGGCTGGCATGATCAGCAAAGTCGCATCGGCACCATAGGTTGATGCGGCCTGAAGCGCTGCCAATGCTACAGCGGGCGCTGTATCGCGGCCGAGCGGTTCAAGAAGAAATGTATTGTCGATCTTGCGCGCGTCAGCATCAGCATAGGCATCGAGCGTCAGAAACAGGAAATCGCGGTTTGTGACCGTGAGAATTTGATCTGCATCCTGAAGGCGCGAAGCGCGCGCATAGGTCTTTCCGATCAACGTGCCGCCATCTGGCAGTTCGATGAAGGGTTTTGGGTGGGCGTCGCGTGAAAGCGGCCAGAGTCTGGAACCAGAACCGCCGCTGATGATAACCGGGATAAAGCTCATTTGCTGGTGGCATCCTTCGTTGCGTTACGGGCGATTTCGAGTCCCATTGTCAATAATTCACTGGCCTGAGCTTCGCTGGCAGATTCGACATAGCAGCGTAGTTCCGGTGCATTTCCTGACGCACGATAATGCACCGCATTACCTGATTTGAAGAACAGCTTTACGCCATCGATTGCTTCAAACCGTATAACAGGGTCAGTTGCCGGGAAAAGCTGAATACGTGCGTCTTCCTGCGTGATGACTGACAGAAATGCGGCACTTTTTTCTTGCGGCACATTCTGCAAGCGATCGCTCAATGCAATTCGAAAGCCATAGCTGTGCGCGATTTCGGAAAGAGGCGTTTGCGTTTGTTTGATCGTGCTCAGACAAGCAAGGATTGGCAGAAGCGCGTCGCGCGTTGGGAGCGCAGATAGTTGCCGACCGCCTTTGCCGATAGCGCTTCCTAGAAGCACGCCGCCATTTGCTTCAAATCCAACCACGCTCTTTGCGTTTTCGTTCAGAGCCTGCTGCATACCGGCAATCACATATGGCGAGCCGACGCGTGTACGTAAAACGCGGCCAAACTTTCCGCACTCTTCCAGCGCTGCATTGGAAGTGACTGGCGTGACGATGACATCGGCACCGACCCAGGCAGATGTGATGGCGCCCACAAGGTCGCCACGCACAAAATTTCCATGCTCGTCTGCAATAAGAGGGCGGTCTGCGTCGCCATCAGTTGAGACGATAGCATCAAATTGGTCATGCTTTGCCCATTGCGCAAGAAGATGAATATCTTCCGGGCGTAGCGCTTCGGTATCGACCGGCACAAAAACATCGGACCGGCCAAGTGCGACTGTTTCTGCACCAAGCGCGCCAAGGACATTGGTGAGAAGATCACGTGCTACCGACGAATGCTGATACACACCGACTTTCAGTCCTGTGAGGCCGTTGGCGCCGAAAAGCTGGATATAGCGCTCGGCATAGGCATTGATCGCGCTATCGCTTACTGGCAAGCCCACTGCTTTCCGTGATGCAATATCAGACGGGAGAGCAACATAAGCCGCACTTATCGCGGCTTCGTCATCCTTATCGATTTCACCATCGGCGCGATAAAATTTCAGTCCATTGCGGTCATCTGGAATATGACTGCCGGTAACCATGATACAGGGCGCATTTTGCGCCATGGCATAATAGCTCAGAGCAGGTGTGGGCAAGACCCCGCAATCAACAGGTGTGAAGCCTGCATCTTCAATCGCGCCCATGGCAAGTGCTGCGATATCAGGGCTTGATGGGCGCAAATCCTGACCGACAAACACTTTGTCGCCGGTATTCAGGTTACCTGTTGATTTCAGCATATGCACAAATGCCAGCGAATAGGCATAAGCAGGCAATCCGTTAAGCTCGGTCGCCAGTCCTCTGAGACCGCTTGTGCCGAATTTGAGGGAATTGCCTGTCATGCCGTGTCCGAACCTGTCTTCAGATGAAAATCGATCTGTTGCATATACACTGTTAGAATAGCCTTTTATGCGCCCGAAAGGGCACTCAGCGCTCTCATTCCAATATCAGGCTCTGTAAAAGCCGTTTCTCATATCGCGTATATTACGGACCGTTTCAATCGCTGCGTGTTTATGTGGTTATCGAGAGCTTTCCGCTTAAGCGGTTCCAGTTGGTATTGAACCGTTGGAACCGCTCAATCTATTTGGTTTGGCGCATTTTTTGAACGCAAAACCGGTTTGCACTTTTGGCTAAGATGCTCAAACATAGTCCCGATGAGCGGGCAAGTTGAGGTCTGGCAGACTTTCGGCCTGCATCACCGCACGGGCAATGGCATGAGCCATCACAGTTGAGGCAATAGCACCGATGGCCGTCACATCAGCTTCAACACCTTCTGCCTTGCCTGTCGAGAGCGCAAAGATCGTATCGCCATCCCACATTGTGTGGATGGGGTTGATCGAACGGGCAAAGCCGTCATGTGCCATGCCAGCGATCTTTTTGAGTTCAGCCTTGTTGAACGGAACATTGGTTGCAATCGCACCAATGGTGGTGTTGGCACCGCCGGATTTGACGACATTGCGACCCTGCATGATCGAGTCCATGATGTTGCGGAAGCCTTTGCCGTCTTCGTTACGCGCTCCCGCCAGAATCTGCTGCGAGTTGGGGGCGTAGACATCGCCAACGGCGTTTACAGCGACAATCGCGCCGACCACGACTTCGGTTCCGGGAACCTTGTAGCTTGCTGTGCCAAGGCCGCCTTTCATCGCATACTCCATACCAAACATCTTGCCGACGGTTGCACCTGCGCCTGCGCCAATATTGCCTTCGCCGGAGGCTTCGGCTTTTGCAGCCTTACACGCCAGATATCCGGCTTCTTCATCAGGACGAACGGAAAAATCTCCCACACCAAGATCCATCAGGATGGCCGCAGGCACAATCGGAACGACACCCTTGCCGATTTTGAAACCGAGATTGTTCTCTTCGAGATAGCGCATCACACCAGTCGCGGCACTGAGACCATAAGCGCTGCCACCGGATAGCAGAATAGCTTGTACTTGTTGAACATAGTTCATTGGATCGAGGAGATCGGTTTCGCGTGTGCCGGGTGCGGAGCCACGCACATCGACGCCTGCCGTTGCTCCTTCTTCGCAGAGTAGAACGGTGCAGCCGGTTGGGCGCTTGGTCAGCGTATGATGCCCGAGTTTCATTCCCGGGACATCGGTAATGCTTCCGCCCATCAATTCCAGCATGCTTGTTTCTCCCCTTTGTGCTGCTGTTGCCGAACCGACTATGAAGGGTATTGTCCCCAACCCTGCAAGCGATTTTGCGAATGTTCTTCGATCCATAGTTATGTCCTCCCCCAAGATGGATTTTTATTCAGGTAATATATTCTTTTCCCTTGCGCGACGCTGACGCAAGACATCTGCCACGAATGTTCGCGACAAGGCGTGATAGAGCGGCTCATGTGAAATAAGCCGGGCGGTGCCATATCCCAGCATCGATGCACACATCAGCGGAATGACGTTGTTGTGGTTGCCGGTCATTTCCAGAATGATGACAAAGGCAGTCATAGGGGCTTGCACTACGCCGGCAAAGTAGCCCGCCATACCCAGAACGGCTGCGAGACTGATGCTGGTTCCAAGAAGCAGCCCTATGGTGCTGCCGAGTCCCGCGCCGACGGACAAGGATGGTGCAAATATGCCGCCGGGGATGCCGGACACCATAGAGAGAAGCCCTGCAATAAATTTCTCCACGAAATAGAATGGAGACAGCGGCAGACCTTCTACTGCACTACGGGCTTGATCATATCCGGTGCCAAAAGTCGCTCCACCCGATGCAACGCCGATGATGGCGATCACCAGACCACAGGCGCCTGCTATAAGTACGGTATCCCGAAGCGGTGCCTTCTGAACGCGGCGTCGTACACGATTTGTCAGATTAAGTGCGAGCGCACTGAATGCAGCGCCGAATGCACCACCAATCACGCCACAGCCGATTACCAGAACCCAATCCATATGAGTTGTAACGGTTACAGTCGTCAGACCGAAATAGTTATAGTTGCCGACAAGGCCGAGCGAGGCGAGACCTGCGAGGATAACTGCGGAGAGAACCAGGCCGTTGGTTCTGGATGCATAGGCGCGCCCCATTTCTTCGATGGCGAAAACGATGCCCGCAAGCGGCGTATTGAAGGCTGCCGCGATGCCAGCTGCGGAGCCCGCCAGAATGAGTCCACGCGCTTGTTCCATGCTGCCGATGCGTGCCGATAACAGCATGATCGATGCGCCGATCTGCACGGTGGGACCTTCACGGCCGATGGACGCACCAGAAAAAAGACCAACAATGGTAAGGACGATCTTACCAAAAGCAATCTTCAGCGAGAGGAGCAACGTTCTGTCTTCATGATTGTTCAGGTGACGGGCAGCAATTGCCTGCGGGATGCCGCTGCCGCCAGAGCCGGGGAAACAGGCAATTGCGATCCAGGAGCACAGCATGAAGCCAAGTGGTGTGATGATGAGCGGCAACCAAGCCCGCCATGGGCTGGCAGAGCCATCGGTCAATCTCTTGAACCAGTCCTGTGCAATATCTGCAGCTTCTGCAAAGGCTACGCTGATAAGGCCGATTGCGATTGCGCCACACCAGAAGACGAGCCGAGGCTTCCACAAACGTGGAGACATCCACATTGCCCGTGAACGGCGAATGAGTGGAACGCGTTGATATGATTTACGCATTGTGCCCCCTTTGGGCCAATTACACAAAGTATGCGGGCGATTTATCACGAAAATCGTTATCAGTAACTGAAACTTGTCCGCAAAAGACTTTCCAAGTAGTCATAACCATGTTACCAGCCGGTGCCAATTCAACACGAAACCCAGTCTAGTCGCAGCTCCCGGATGCTTACCGGAGAGGCGGCTTTTCTCATTCGGTAAAACCGGTAAAGGAATTGGCAATGGCAAAAATCGTGGAATCTTCCACTGGCGCGCTCGCTCTTACTTTTGATGATGTGCTTTTGCAGCCGGGCCATTCCGAAGTGATGCCCGGACAGGTCGATCTGCGCACACGTATTGCCAAAGATATCGAGCTTAATCTGCCGCTACTCTCCGCTGCAATGGACACCGTGACGGAATCGCGTTTGGCCATCGCTATGGCGCAGTCGGGTGGCATTGGTGTTATTCATCGCAATCTGACACCTGAGCGTCAGGCCGAGGAAGTCCGGCAGGTCAAGAAGTTTGAATCCGGCATGGTGGTAAATCCTGTCACGATCGGACCAGATGCGACGCTTGCCGATGCACAGGCAATCATGAAGGCGCACCGCATTTCCGGAATTCCTGTTGTCGAAAATGCTGGCAAAGGTCCGGGCCGTCTGGTCGGCATTTTGACCAATCGTGATGTGCGGTTTGCTTCTGACCCGGCGCAGAAAATCTACGAACTGATGACGCGCGAAAACCTTATCACTGTGCGTGAAAACGTGCAGCAGGATGAAGCCAAGCGCTTGCTGCATGCTCACCGCATCGAAAAGCTGCTGGTTGTCGACGATCAGGGGCGTTGCGTAGGCCTCATTACGGTCAAGGACATTGAAAAGTCGCAGCTCAATCCAAATGCTGCCAAGGATGCACAAGGTCGTCTGCGTGCTGCTGCTGCTACGAGCGTTGGTGAAGACGGCTATGAGCGTGCCGAACGTTTGATTGATGCAGGCGTCGACCTTTTGGTTGTCGATACAGCGCATGGTCATTCGCAGCGTGTTCTCGATGCCGTTGCACGCATCAAGAAGGCTTATCCGAATGTAGCTATTCTCGCAGGTAATGTTGCTACGGCTTCAGGCACACAGGCACTGATCGATGCAGGTGCGGACTCCGTCAAGGTCGGTATCGGACCGGGTTCGATCTGCACCACGCGTATTGTTGCAGGCGTTGGTGTTCCGCAGCTTTCCGCAATCATGTCGGCGGTTGAAGCAGCTCACAAGCACAACATTCCGGTAATCGCCGATGGTGGTATCAAGTTCTCCGGCGATTTTGCCAAAGCGCTTGCTGCCGGAGCGGTTGCAGCCATGGCAGGCTCGCTACTGGCGGGTACGGAAGAAAGCCCGGGTGAAGTCTATCTGCATCAGGGTCGTTCATTCAAATCCTACCGCGGCATGGGTTCGGTCGGGGCGATGGCGCGTGGCTCGGCGGATCGTTACTTCCAAGCTGAAGTCCGTGATGAACTGAAGCTCGTCCCGGAAGGCATCGAAGGTCAGGTTGCTTACAAGGGGCCGATCTCGGCAGTTCTACACCAGCTCGCTGGTGGGCTGCGCGCTTCCATGGGCTATGTCGGCGCAAAGACGCTGGAAGAGTTCCGTGACAAGGCGACCTTCGTTCGCATTTCTAATGCGGGCCTGCGTGAAAGCCATTCACACGGTGTATCGATCACCCGTGAAAGCCCGAATTACCCGGGCGGCATGTAAGCGTTGCATTTATAGTTCTGAGAAGGCGGCTTTCGAGCCGCCTTTTTATTTTGCAAGCGAAGGCAATTCATCATCCTTGATGAGAAGATTGTTCGCACTTTCGATGATGCACTCGGCAAGTGCCTGAAAATCTTTGCGACGCTTACTTTGTCTTCGCCAGAAGAGCGCGATTTCGCGCTTTGGCTGCTCGCCTTCAAACGGGACGATGCGCATGTGATTACTGCGCGCTTCGGCACGAACAGCAATCTCAGGAATCAGCGTCAGGCCCATGCCATGGCTCACCATTTGCAGCAGTGTCGTCATGCTGGTCGCGCCATATTTCACAAGTTGCCGCTTTGATGGCAAAGAGCAGACCGCCAGCGCCTGATCGCGCATACAATGGCCTTCTTCAAGTAACAGCAAGCGATCAAGCGCCACGCTATCCTGTGTCATGGGCGACGAGAGGATCGTCCGGTCATTGCTGGACGTCGCGATCAGAAAGCGGTCGTCGAAGAGTTTTTCATGCGCAAGTCGATCATCCGTGATTGGAAGCGCTGCAACAATAGCGTCGATTTCGCCTGCATGAAGTTCATCGAGAAGCTTGGCTGTCACGCTTTCACGCAGTTGCAGCCGAAAAGACGGGTGCCGGTCTCTGAGCAGTGGAATGAGATGCGGCACGAGATAGGGCGCGACTGTCGGAATGATCCCAAGACGCAGCTGAGTTTGCAGCAAGCCTTTGCTTTGTGCCGAGATTTCCTCCAGCGCGTGCAACTCTTTGAGAATCGTTCTGATGCCGGGAAGAAGTTCACGGCCAAGCTCTGTCATGATGACTTTACGTTGTGAGCGTTCAAATAGTGACGCGCCAGCGACGGCTTCCATTTCGGCGATCTGAGCTGATAGGGCAGGCTGTGAAATATGCGCGAGCTCAGCTGCTTTTCGAAAATGAAGTGTGCTGGCAAGCGCATCGAAATAGCGCATTTGTCTAATCGTAAACATGATAGGAAAATCCTATCAATAATAACATAAAAAGCAATTGGAGATTATTATTGGAACAAGTCTAAACTGCTTTTGTTACCCAGCCAGAGCGTGTCGTAGCAGGGCTACTTCATGCCAAAAGCCAGGCTGATTGCTGGATAGACCAATTTATTTTAGGAGGGAAATTCCCATGGCAGACCGTCCGATTATGACTACAAGCGCTGGTGCGCCAATCCCGGATAACCAGAATTCCCTTACCGCTGGTGAGCGCGGTCCCGTTTTGCTGCAGGACTATCAGCTGATTGAAAAGCTGTCGCACCAGAACCGTGAGCGTATTCCTGAACGCGTTGTTCACGCCAAGGGTTGGGGTGCATTCGGCACGCTGACAATTACTGGCGATATTTCCAAATACACCAAGGCCAAGGCTCTGCAGCCTGGCGCGAAAACCCCGATGCTGGCTCGCTTCTCGACTGTTGCCGGTGAGCAGGGTGCAGCCGATGCTGAGCGCGATGTGCGCGGCTTTGCACTGAAGTTCTACACCGAAGAAGGCAACTGGGATCTGGTTGGCAACAATACGCCGGTCTTCTTCGTGCGTGATCCACTGAAGTTCCCCGATTTCATCCACACCCAGAAGCGTCACCCAAAGAGCAACCTGCGTTCGGCAACCGCCATGTGGGATTTCTGGTCGCTTTCGCCGGAGAGCCTACATCAGGTAACGATTCTGATGTCGGATCGCGGATTGCCGACTGATGTGCGTCACATCAATGGTTATGGCTCGCATACCTACTCGTTCTGGAATGATGCTGGTGAGCGTTATTGGGTCAAGTTCCACTTCAAGACCTTGCAAGGTCACAAGCACTGGACCAATGACGAAGCTGAGCGCGTGATCGGCCGTACACGTGAATCCACGCAGGAAGATCTGTTCACCTCCATTGATAAGGGCGAGTTCCCGCAGTGGAAGGTTCAGGTACAGATTATGCCCGAACTGGATGCCGACAAGACTCCTTATAACCCGTTCGATCTTACCAAGGTGTGGCCACATGCTGACTATCCGCCAATCGATATTGGCGTGATGGAGCTCAACCGCAACGCGGAAAATTACTTCACCGAGATCGAAAACGCGGCGTTTTCGCCATCAAATATCGTGCCGGGCATCAGTTATTCGCCTGACAAGATGCTACAGGCACGCCTGTTCTCTTATGCCGATGCCCATCGCCATCGCCTTGGTACGCATTATGAGAATCTTCCGGTCAACCAGCCGAAGTGCCCTGTGCATCACTACCATCGTGATGGTCAGATGAACACTTTTGGCGGCATCGCAACGGGCAACCCTGATGCCTACTACGAACCAAACTCGTTCAATGGACCTGTCGAGCAGCCAACGGCCAAGGAACCGCCACTGCGCATTACTGGTGATGCCGATCGCTACAATCACCGCATCGGCAATGATGATTATTCGCAGCCGCGTGCATTGTTTAATCTGTTTGATGATGGTGAAAAAGCGCGCCTGTTCTCGAATATTGCGGCAGCAATGACCGGCGTCCCGGGTTTTATCGTCGAGCGACAGCTCGCTCATTTCAAGCTGGCGCACCCCGATTATGAAGCCGGTGTTCGCAAAGCATTGAAAGAAGCACACGGCTATGAGGCCAACACCATCGCTCTTGAAGAAGAGTCGACCGCAGCGGCTGAATAAGCTGGCAGGTGCAGGTGTTAAAAAGCCGGAGCAACTGTCCCGGCTTTTTGCTTTTGAACTGAGTTAAAAACGTAACGAGTCCCATTTGCCGATTGCCTTTTCCCATCAAGGAAGGCTATGCCCGACGCTTAAGATGTGAAGGAGTGGTAATGCGGCTTGGCGGACGCCTTCAGGCGGCGATTGAGGTTCTGAACGATATTGAAGCGGGCAAGCGCCCAGCTTCCGACGCGCTCAAGGATTGGGGTGCCTCGCACCGCTTTGCAGGCGCTGGCGATCGTGCAGTTATCGGCAATATTGTTTATGATGCGCTTCGCCGTAAACTATCCATCGCCTGGCGCATGGATGCAGATGACGCACGTGCATTGGCCCATGGTGCGCTGATCTCCGAAGGTGGTATGGATTTCGCTGCTATTGATGCCGCGCTTGAAGGTGATAAATTTGCCCCTGAATCCCTGGACGCCGCACGTCGCGATGCGTGGACCAGCCGCGATCTTTCTGCTGCACCAGCATTTGTAAAAGCTGATGTACCCGAATGGTGCATTCCTTCGCTGGAAGCATTGTTTGGTGAGCGCTGGGTGGAAGAGGCTGCGGCCCTTGCGACACGCCCGCCCGTTGATCTCAGAGTCAATCTGCTGAAGGCCACACCGCAGGCAACGTTGGCCGCTCTCGAAAAGGCAGGTGTTGCAAAGGCGCCGCTCCTTGATCAGGCGTTACGCATTCCTCCGATTGAAGCACTTGGACGTCATCCGAATGTGCAGACTGATCAGGCGTTTCTTGACGGTTGGTTTGAGGTGCAGGATCTGGGTTCGCAGATGGCTGCCTTGTTTGCTGGTGCTAAACCCGGTGAGCAGGTGCTGGATTATTGTGCGGGCGCTGGTGGCAAGACGCTGGCGCTGGCTGCTGCTATGCAAAATAGCGGACAGGTTCACGCTTATGATGCCGAACGCGCGCGTCTCTCGCCGATGCATGACAGATTGCAAAGAGCAGGTGTGCGAAACACGCAGATTCATGGCAACCTAGATGCGCTTGCGCCACTTATTGAACGCATGGACCTTGTGCTCACCGATGCGCCATGCACGGGCTCTGGCACGTGGCGACGCAGACCGGACGCAAAATGGCGTCTGAATGATCAGCAGCTTGAACGTCGTGTGCAGGACCAGCAGGAAGTGTTGGAAGCGGCCAAGCATTATGTGAAACCGGGTGGACGACTAGTTTATGTGACCTGTTCGCTTTTTGACGAAGAAAATACACGGCAGGTTGAGCGCTTCCTCACTGAGAACAGCAATTATTCGGAAGTGGCTCCGGCGGAACTTTGGAGCAGGGTGGTTCCGGAAGCTGGTACGGTTGCGCCGGTGTATCCGGCGCGCGGCAGCGTATTTTCCCCATTGTCAACGAACACAGATGGGTTTTATGTGAGTGTCTTACAAAAGCACAGCTGAGCTCGGGGACCATTATGCCAGCGCATAGAATAGCCGAGCCCGATTTTAAGGAACGCGTTGAGGAGAGTTTCGGTCGACAGGCCGCCATGAAGTTGATCGGAGCCGAACTCACGCGCTGTGAGCCAGGCATCGTCGAAGTCGAAATGCCGTTTCGCGAAGAGCTGACACAGCAGCACGGCATTCTTCACGCCGGCATAATTTCCGCGGCATTGGACTCTGCCTGCGGTTATGCAGCCCTCAGTCTTATGCCGACTGACGCTGCAGTGCTTACAATAGAGTTCAAGGTCAATCTGCTAGCCCCCGGTAGAGGTGACCGTTTTCTGTTCCGTGGTGAGGTTACCAAGCCCGGACGGACGATTATGGTCAGTGATGGACAGGCTTTCGCTGTGACGGACACGGAAGTGCGTCTTATTGCGACCATGACAGGCACAATGATGGTTGTTCAGGATCGTAAGGGGCTACAGGGATGATCAAAAGCATTGCAGGAAAACGCCTTCTTTATGTCATGGCGACAGAAGCGGAATATGGTCCGTATCTGAGTTCGCTCTTCTTGCCACTGATGAGCGGCGTCGGTCCGGTTGAATCAGCAATCAATCTGACACGTGTTCTCACAGTATTGGAACAGCAGGGCGAATTGCCTGATCTGATCGTCTCGCTCGGTTCCGCTGGATCGGCGACACTGCCACAGGCCGATGTCTATCAGGTCTCATCAGTCGCTTACCGCGATATGGATGCTTCCCCCTTAGGCTTTGAAAAAGGCTGCACGCCATTTCTGGACTTGCCGAAGACCATTGAATTGCCATGTCTTGTGCCGGGTCTTCCAAGCGCGACACTTTCAACGGGTGCAAATATCGTCTCCGGAAAAGCCTATGAGACAATTGAAACCGATATGGTGGATATGGAGACGTATGCCTGCCTGCGCGCATGTCAGGCATATGGCATCACGCTGATTGGTCTGCGTGGAATTTCCGACGGCATACGAGAATTGCAGCATGTGGGTGACTGGACGGAATTCCTGCACATCATCGACGAGAAACTCGCAAGTGCGGTCGAAGAGCTGGAAGCGGCGATTTTTGACGGTGTCCTGATACTTCCTGGCACTTCCTGACAATGATATGTCAGTATAGGCCAAGTTTCTCTGTTTGATTGTTGAAACGTGGCACTTCGTCCATTGCATTTTGGCTGCTTTTTATCTAGATGCTCCGCATGAGCACCACGGCACATCCTGACACTATCCTTATCATCGACTTTGGCAGCCAAGTCACGCAGCTGATTGCACGCCGCGTACGCGAAGCTGGAGTCTATTCCGAAATCGTTCCGTTCCAGTTGGCGGAAGATGCCTATAAGCGCATTAATCCGAAGGCTGTGATCCTGTCGGGTAGTCCACACTCGACAACGGACATCGGCAGCCCGCGCGCTCCACAGGCAATTTTCGAGGCGGGCATCCCTGTTCTTGGCATTTGCTACGGCGAGCAGACCATGTGCGCCCAGCTGGGTGGCAAGGTCGAAAGCGGCCATGACCGCGAGTTCGGTCGCGCCTTCCTCGAAGTTCAGGAAGACAGCGCGCTGTTTGCTGGCATCTGGGCCAAGGGCACACGTCATCAGGTCTGGATGAGCCATGGCGACCGCGTCACAGCGCTCCCTGAAGGCTTCAAGGTCATCGGCACATCGCCAAATGCACCTTTTGCAGCTATTTCGGATGAGAAACGCAAGTATTTCGCGGTTCAATTCCACCCGGAAGTGGTGCATACGCCAGATGGCGCGAAGCTCATTCAGAATTTCGTTCACAACATCGTCGGTATAAAGCCTGACTGGACCATGTCTGCCTATCGCGAACAGGCTGTTGACGCCATCCGCAAACAGGTCGGTAAGGGTAAGGTCATCTGCGCTCTCTCCGGTGGCGTTGACTCGTCAGTTGCCGCTCTCCTGATTCATGAAGCAGTTGGCGATCAGCTGACTTGTATTCTTGTTGACCACGGATTGATGCGCAAGAACGAGGCTGCCGATGTGGTGGCCATGTTCAAGGAGCATTATAATCTGCCGCTGATCCTCGTGAACGCGCAGGATCGTTTCATTGGCGCTCTCGAAGGCGAAAGCGATCCGGAAAAGAAGCGCAAGACCATTGGTCGTCTGTTCATCGAAGTTTTCGAAGAAGAAGCGAACAAGCTCGGCGGCGCGGACTTCCTTGCTCAGGGTACGTTGTATCCAGACGTTATCGAAAGCGTCTCGTTTACCGGTGGCCCCTCGGTCACGATCAAGTCGCACCACAATGTTGGTGGTTTGCCAGAGCGCATGAACATGCAGCTGGTCGAGCCTTTGCGCGAACTCTTCAAGGATGAAGTGCGCGTACTCGGTAAGGAACTTGGTCTTCCTGACAGCTTCATCGGACGTCATCCATTCCCCGGCCCGGGTCTTGCGATCCGTTGCCCGGGCGGCATTACGCGCGAAAAGCTTGAAATTCTGCGCGAAGCTGACGCGATTTATCTTGATGAAATCCGCAAGGCTGGTCTTTACGATGCCATCTGGCAGGCGTTCGCAGTTCTGCTTCCGGTTCAGACCGTTGGCGTTATGGGCGATGGCCGTACCTACGAATTCGTCTGCGCACTGCGTGCAGTGACTTCAGTTGATGGTATGACTGCTGACTTCTATCACTATGACATGAACTTCCTTGGCAATGCGGCCACTCGCATTATCAATGAAGTGCGCGGTATCAACCGCGTCGTCTATGATGTCACGTCGAAGCCCCCGGGCACGATTGAGTGGGAATGATTCTGACCTATCCGAATGCCGCCGATAGCACGCGAGATCTCTCCATAAGTGATTGAAATTATTAAATAATTCTACCGTCATCTATCGCCGTCTATCGCGGGGCAAGCCTCCGGATTGACGGTATAGATGACGGTATGGCGACTCTTGTCGCATCGGCAGATTGCATATACCGTCACGGCTTAGAGAGCTTGTGACGGTATTTTTTTTGACCTTACTCGATTGAGAATAAAGGGAAATTGGCCGTTCATAGAAGCCCATTTTGGGCTGACGGTATATTTGATCGCTCTCGCGCGTTTTTTGAACGATTTTGGAGGGTCCAATGCTGACTGACGCTGGTATCAAAGCGCTGAAACCAAAGGATAAATTATATAAGGTCGTGGACCGTGACGGTATGTACGTCGTGGTGCTACCGTCGGGGTCGGTCGTGTTCCGTTACGACTACCGTATGAACGGCCGGCGTGAGACCTTGACGCTCGGTCGATATGGGCCTGCCGACCTCTCTTTGGCCCGCGCACGGGAGAAGCTGATCGACGCGCAGCGGGCCATTCAGGAAGGGCGGTCGCCTGCGCAAGAGAAGCAGCGCGAAAAGCGCCGTATCAAGGAAGCAAAGAGCTTCGGGGAGTTTGGCGAGCGGTGGTTGCAAGAGCACCGGATGGCCGACAGCACCCGCGCGATGCGCCGCACGATTTACGAGCGGGACATCCTTCCCACGTTTCGGAACCGGCTGCTGACGGAAATCAGCCCCGAGGATCTTCGGGCGATGTGTGCAAAGGTGAAGGGGCGGGGAGCCCCGGCCACGGCGGTCCACGTTCGGGACATCGTGAAGCTAGTTTACGCCTTCGCGATCCTGCACGGGGAGAAGGTGGCGAACCCGGCCGATGAGGTCGGGCCTGCCTCGATCGCAACCTTCGTTCCCAAGGACCGCTCGCTATCGCCTGCCGAAATCCGGGTCATGCTGGACTTCCCCTTCAAAAGTGGAGGGCTTCTGTTAAATAAAAGTGACAGGAGAGTTAGAATTGAAGCAGCGAGAATTTACAGAAGAGTTCAAACG